>MGEH01000026.1 GCA_001791275.1 Candidatus Uhrbacteria bacterium RIFCSPHIGHO2_12_FULL_60_25
GTTCGCCAAAGCCCTTGATCTTAAGCCAGGCCAAGCCTCACTCACGGAAGCCATCGTCTGGAACGTGCTCGCGAACATCCACCATCCTGAATGGGGGACCACGGATACGTATGAATGGCAGAAAGAGACCCTGCGGTCCGGCAGGCGGTTGATTTCCGGCTGCTCCGGCCATGGCGGGGCCTCGTACGTCCACTGGGGCGGCAGGCCGGGCGGGAGCGTCGGTTTCCGTCCCCTGGGACGCTTCTCTCCCTAACATTGGATTTTTGGCATTTTGGTCTTTGGAACTTTGGAATCCCTTCGGCGTTGCTCAGGACATGCTTTGGTCCGGAGTCTTGAATAATTGAGAATCCTGATATATGCTCAAAGCGATCAAACGTATGCAGAAAGCCCGAAAGGATATTACAAAGCAGCTTTTTGTGATCATGAATGCGGCGAAAAAGCGGCTGGATAAGCTTACGCCAACACAGAGAGCCACCCTTGAGAAGGGTTGGGATATTGAGCATGCATATTATTCGAGTGCACTCGAAGGCAGTAAACTCGATCGAAAACATTTTGAGGAACTCGGTGAGAAGGTCGCCTAGACCGTATGGTTCAACGTCCGAAAAACGAAGCGGAGTTGCAAGAACGAGAGGCGATCGGGGTCATCCGCGCCTCTCGTTTTATCAGAAGGTACGCCAAAGCGCATACAAAGATATCGATGGGAACCGTTTGTCGAATCCATCGAGAAATTTTTAGTTTCGCTTGGTCGGATATTGCCGGTACCTATCGAGGCGAGAATCTTGAGATCACTGACTCGCATCATCATCCGCCTCATTACACTGAGGTGCCTGGTCTGATGGAGAACGCAGACGAGGAATTGGCGGAAAAACTTGAGGCAGTTCATATGGCCGAAGGAACAATTCGGGATGAAGTCATTGATGAGGAGAGTGCCGTAGGGGCTATTGATCACGTCATCAAAACTGCAGCTTGGCTGCATCATGTGATCACCTATATCCATCCCTTTCGTGATGGGAACGGTCGAACGGCACGGCTTGCCGCCAATCTTATTCTAGAACGATTTGGCCTCGTTGGTATTTCGATCAAGGTTGAACAACAGAATAAAAATCGATATCGAAAAGCACTGGCGCAGATTGATGATCATGGCGATTATGAACCTTTAGTAGAAATGATGTATGAAGGGCTCATCGAACGCTATGAGGGTGTTCCGATGAAATTTTATCCAGCGAAGAAATAGGTGTATTTTCTTGACGCTATAACCGCACTATTGGCATGCCCCCTCCCTTCCACTCCCTCGAGAACCCGTTTGAGCCTCCCAAGAAGCGCCTCCAAGACGACGCCGAGCTTATCGGCAAGTTTCTTGGTCGAGAAGCGGAAGAGGAAATGCGCAAGATCATGGCAAAGGAGAAGCGCAGGCCTGACGTCACAGAACCGGACTGGACGCCCATCCGTCTCACAGACCAAGAGAAGGCCAGGATGGAGACCCCGGCATCTGAACTCATGAAGCAGGAAGCGGCCAAGCTCTCCGCCTTCTTCGGTGAGTCCATCACCGTCCCGCCCCTCCCACGTGAGATCACCCCGGAACGCATCAAGAACTGGGAGCGTCTCGGCTTTGAGCTCCACTACCTCCCTCCCATGGACATGACAGAGGACGCTGACTTCCCCGGGTGGGAGAAGAAGCCACGTAGCCGGTTCTACGAGGAAATCGCCGCAGGTCGCATTGCAAAAGACGCCACCCTGCTCCCAGGCGCCTGGGTGCTCGTGGATGGCAGGCAGAAGCCTAGCTACGCCAAAGGTGCCCAGATGTACGACCACGATCCGCTCGCGCCTGTGCTGGAAGATCTGAACCGTCGGGGGCTGATCAGCCAAAGAAACTGGACGAAGAAGCTCGATGCGAAATCACGTTTTGGCCTGTCGCCCGAAGACTTTACAAAGCCGGAGGTCATGAACGCGTTCGCCGAAGCCCTTGATCTTAAGCCAGGCCAAGCCTCACTCACGGAAACCATCGTCTGGAACGTGCTTGCGAATATCCACCATCCTGAATGGGGGACCACGGATACGGATGAATGGCAGAAAGAGACCGACTCTGGCGGGCGGTTGGTTTCCGGCGGCTCCGACCACGGCGGAGCCTCGCACGTCTACTGGTACGACGGGCCGAGCGAGCTCGTCGGTTTCCGTCCCCTCGGTCGCTTCTCTCCGTAAATTGGATTTTTGGACCTTTGGTCTTTGGAACTTTGGAATCCTTCGGCGTTGTTCAGGACGAGCTTTGGTCTATTTTTTTTGACTTTGAACAGAAATGCACGTAACGTTCCCGTATATGCAGTGGTCTGCCGTCTATCAGAAACATGGCACGTGGTATCTCGGATGGGTTGAAGAGCTGCCAGGAGTCAATACGCAAGGGAAGACCCTGAAAGAGGTGAAAGAAAACCTCAAAGAGGCGCTATCTCTTGTTTTGGACGTGAGCCGGACGATGATGGAGCGGGACCGGCCGCGAGGGAAGGTCATTCGTGATCGGATCACGGTGTGATGTGAAGCGACGCGATCTCCTCAAACATCTTCGAGAGCAGGGTTGTGTATTTGTCCGCGAAGGCGCCAACCACAGCGTCTTTTTTAATCCCGCGACCCACCGTGTTTCGACCGTGCCGCGTCACAACGACATTGATGACTTTTTGGCGAAGAAGATCTGTAAGGATCTCGGAGTGACGTCTTTATTTTAATCTGACTCTTCCTCCCATGCCCCCTCCATTCCATTCGCTCGAGAATCCCTTCGAGCCTCCCAAGAAGCGCCTCCAAGACGACGCCGAGCTTATTGGTAAGTTCCTTGGTCGAGAAGCGGAAGAAGAAATGCGCAAGATCATGGCAAAGGAGAAGCGAAAGCCTGACGTCGCAGAACCGGACTGGACGCCAATCCGTCTTTCAGACAAAGAGAAGGCCAGGATCGAGGCCCTGAACACTCCGCTCATGAAGCAGGAAGCGGCCACGCTCTCTGCCTTTTTCGGAGAATCCGTCACCGTCCCGCCCCTCCCACGAGAGATCACCCCGGAACGCATGAAGAACTGGGAGGCGATGGGCTTTGAGCTCCACTACCTCCCTCCGATCGACATGACAGAGGACGCTGACTTCCCCGGGTGGGAGAAGAAGCCAAATCCTTGGTTCTACAAGGAAATCGCCGCAGGTCGCATTGCAAAAGACGCCACCATGCTCCCAGGCGCCTGGGTGCTCGTGGATGGCAGGCAGAAGCCCAGCTACGCCAAAGGTGCCCAGCAGATGTACGACCATGACCCGCTCGCGCCTGTGCTCGAAGACTTGAACCATCGGGGGCTGATCAGCCAAACCATGTCGGATGGAACAACGAAGCTTGATCCGCAATCGCGTTTCGGCTTGTCGCCCGCAGACTTTACTAAGCCGGAGGTCATGAACGCGTTCGCCAAAGCCCTTGATCTTAAACCAGGCCAAGCCTCACTCACGGAAACCATTGTCTGGAACGTGCTTGCGAACATCCACTATCCTGAGTGGGGGACCACGGATACGCATGAATGGCAGAAAGAGACCTTGGGGTCCGGCCTGCGGTTGATGTCAGGCTACTCCGACGATGGCGGGGCCTCGAACGTCCGCTGGGACGACAGGCCGGGCGGGCGCGTCGGTTTCCGTCCCCTGGGACGCTTCTCTCCGTAAATTGGATTTTTGGAACTTTGGTCTTTGGAACTTTGGAATCCTTCGGCGTTGTTCAGGACATGCTTTGGCACCTGATTGCGACACGCGCCAAAGAATGTTACGGTTTCGATATTCGTATGAAGCGAATTATCCAAAATCCGCGCGTCCTGGCGGGAAAGCCAATCATTGCAGGGACACGCATGACGGTTGAGTTCATACTCGAACTGCTCGCATCCGGCATGACCGTGCAGGAGATTGCGAAAGAATATCGTCTCGATCGTCGAGATATCGCATCGGCGATCGAATTTGCCGTTCAGGAAATGAAGCGTGAGAACGTGATACGACGATCGTTCGCGAAGGTTTGATATGCGGCTCTTGGCGGACGAGAACATCGCCGCGTCCGTCGTTGCCTCCTTGCGCGCACACGGTCATGATGTTGAAAGTATTCGTGACACGTCGCCGGGCGTGACGGATGCGGAAGTCATCCGGATGGCTCTGCGGACGAAACGCATCATCGTCACGCACGATCGTGATTTTGGGAATGTCATGAGATACCCGGTCGGAACGCATCACGGAGTGCTCCTTCTTCGCTGCCGCAATCAATCGCCCGTTCATATCGCGACGGTTCTCGGGAATGCGTTACGAACAGTCCCTTCGTCAAAGCTTCATCGCCGCGTCGCCGTGCTCACAGAGGATGAAGTGCGTTTTTATCCTGCATAATCCCATGCCCCCTCCCTTCCACTCCCTCGAGAACCCCTTCGAGCCACCAAAGAAGCGCCTCCAAGACGACGCCGAGCTTATCGGCAAGTTTCTTGGTCGTGCAGCGGAAGAAGAAATGCGCAAGATCATGGCAAAGGAGAAGCGCAGGCCTGAAGAGCCTGAATGGGAGCCGTTCCGTCTGTCAGACAAAGAGAAGGCCAGGATCGAGGCCCCAGAATTCTCCAAGCTCCGTGAGGAAGAAGCAGCCAAGCTCAAAGCCTTCTTCGGAGAATCCATCACCGTCCCGCCCCTCCCACGAGAGATCACCCCGGAACGCATGAAGAACTGGGAGCGGATGGGCTTTGAGCTCCACTACCTCCCTCCGATCGACATGACAGATGACGCTGACTTTCCAGGGTGGGAGAAGAAGCCACATCGTTGGTTCTACGAGGCAATCGCCGCAGGTCGCATTGCAAAAGACGCCACCATGCTCCCAGGCGCCTGGGTGCTTGTGGATGGCAGGCAGAAGCCCAGATACGCCAAAGGTGCCCAGATGTACGACCATGACCCGCTCGCGCCTGTGCTCGCAGACTTGAACCGTCGGGGGCTGATCAGCCAAAGCAACTATGACGGGACGGAGAAGCTTGATCCGAGATCGCGTTTTGGCCTGTCGCCCGAAGACTTTACAAAGCCGGAGGTCATGAACGCGTTTGCCAAAGCCCTTGATCTTGAGCAAGGACAAGCCTCACTCACGGAAGCCATTGTCTGGAACGTGCTTGCGAATATCCACTATCCCGAATGGGGGACCACGGATACGACTGAATGGCAGAAAGAGACCGACTCCGACGGGCGGTTGGCTTCCGGCTGCTCCGACTCTAGCGGAGCCTCGGCCGTCTACCGGTACGGCAGGCCGTACGATAGCGTCGGTTTCCGTCCCCTGGGACGCTTCTCTCCCTAACATTGGATTTTTGGCATTTTAGTCTTTGGAACTTTGGAACCCTTCGGCGTTGCTCAGGACATGCTTTGGTCCGTCACCTATGCCCCCTCCCTTCCACTCCCTCGAGAACCCCTTTGAGCCTCCAAAGAAGCGCCTCCAAGACGACGCCGAGCTTATCGGCAAGTTTCTTGGTCGTGCAGCGGAAGAAGAAATGCGCAAGATCATGGCAAAG
>MGEH01000027.1:0-2473 GCA_001791275.1 Candidatus Uhrbacteria bacterium RIFCSPHIGHO2_12_FULL_60_25
TCTGCGACGATCACTTCGTAGTCCGCGAACGACTGTTCCTTGATGGACGCCAACAGACGCGGAAGATGTTCCTCTTCGTTCTTCGTCGGGATGATGATGGAGAGCTGTTGCATCTTTCTCTTTTGTCATTCCGAGGCCGTCAGACGGCCGAGGAACCCCTTTCAAATCGTCTACGCCGCTTACCGATTGAGTATCCCCCATGCCGCTATCGCCGCCGCGATCGTCACATTGAGCGATTCCTTCTTCCCATGCTGCCTGATCGAGACGACCTCGTCGCATCGCGCGATCTGCATGGTCGTGAGACCGTCAACCTCGTTTCCAAGCACGAGCGCAATGGGAAAGACCGGTACGTAGTCCGCGAGGTCCGTCGAACGGTCGGCCTTCTCAAGCGCGACGAGACGGACGCCGTCGCGGCGCAGACGCTCGAGACATTCGATCGGGTCCGTCACGTGCTCCCATGGAACGGACGTCTCCGCGCCGAGCGCCGTCTTTTTCACCTGCGCATGTTCCGGCGTCGGCGTGTATCCTGTGAGCCATATCTTCGCCACGCCGAGCGCATCGGCCGTTCGGAACAACGATCCGACATTGTGGGCAGAACGGATGTTCACGGCGACGAAATGGAGCGAATGCATTGACCAGTGACTTTATAGTCTGTATGCGATAATCTACGCGTCTTCGGCCTGCATTGCAACCATGAAATTCAACGACATCGTCCGCGGCACGATCTCGCGCTTCGACCAGAAAGGCCGCGGCGTCTTTGGAGCCTGCCCCGAGCGCAGTCGAGGGGTCGTACGTCAGAATGCTCCAACGCGACCCATGTCCGTGCCGTTCACCACGATCGGTGACGACATTGAAGCTCGTTTCATGAAACGCGACCGCGGATCGTTTATTGGAGACCTTGCCCGCGTGGTCACGCCCGGACCGGACCGCGTGGCCGTCCCCACGGCCTTCAACAAATTCCCCGGAGCTCCGTGGTTCCATATCAATTACGACGCCCAACTCCGCTTCAAACGCGACATGATCAACACCGCGTTCGCCGACGCCGGACACATCGAACGCGTTGGCTCCGTCATTCCGCACCACGGACCACGCACCACGGATCACGGACCATCGTTCTATCGCAACCGCATGGACTACGTGTTCGGCTGGGACGGAACGCTCGGACTCAAAGAATACGGATCTTGGGCACGATACCGTGACGTACATGACGACATGCTCCTCTCGCCTGACGTTCCTCGTATATTGGACGTGTTCCGCGAACTCATGAAGATGTCTGACCTGAAACCGTGGGATAATCGCGACTACGTTGGCGATCTGCGCTACGTCGTGATCCGTGAAGGCAAAAAGACGGGTGATCGTCTCATCGCGCTCATCGTGAAAGACGCCTCACGCGTGACCGACGACGCGAAGCAATTTCTCCGAGAACGACTCGACCGGCTCGCGACCTCCATCGTGATCGGCGAGAACCCGCTCCAGACCGACCTCTCATTCGCGAAGACGGTCATTCCCATCAAAGGTGACGGGATGCTCACGGAGACGGTGAACGGCATCACGTACCGCATCCACCTCAATTCCTTCTTTCAGACAAATTCTCTCACGGCCGCGACGTTGCAGGATATTGTCGCCCAGTTCGTCCCGTCGTCCCGTCCGTCCCGCGTCTTAGACCTCTATTGTGGTCTGGGTTTTTTCGGCATTCACCTCGCAAAACAATTTCCTGATATACATGTCTCCGGCTTTGAAATCGACGCACAGGCGATCGAACTCGCGAAAGAGAACGCGCGGACAAACGGTGTCGCCGATCGTTGCGACTTTATAAGCGGCCCGGCCGAAGACCTGTCTTGGAAAGACATTGCTGCCGACGTTGTGATTCTCGACCCGCCACGCGCAGGACTCCATCCTCGCGTTGTGAAGACGCTGCTCGATAAGAAGCCGCCCGCCATCGTCTACGTCTCGTGCAACTACCGCCGTCTCGTCGAGGAACTCAAACAATTCAAGACCGTCTACCGCGTCGAAGACGTGAAGGCAGTGGACATGTTTCCCCACACGCCGCATGTGGAGGTGGTCGCGAAATTAACGGTTATCCACACTTGACGGGTCTCTTGTATCTTGAGACTGAATATCTATGCATGAACAGAAAACTATTTACATGGTATTTTCGTGGCCGCCGTTCGATCCGTCTGCCGGGTTTTGACTATTCATCACCAGGAACCTATGGCGTCACAATTTGTACCCGGAACAGGGACTGTCAATTCGGTAATGTTCGGAACGGGCAGATGATCCTGAATCAGAATGGTCAAATACTCAAATCGTGTTGGGATGAATTGTCATCACAATTTCCTCATATTGCAACCGATGTGTACATCATCATGCCTAATCATATGCATGGGATCATAAATATCCTCGAATACGACCGGCCCGAGACACCGACGGTAGGGGCGGGTTTTGCCCGCCCCCTCGGAGCTACACAGACGTC
>MGEH01000027.1:2504-28127 GCA_001791275.1 Candidatus Uhrbacteria bacterium RIFCSPHIGHO2_12_FULL_60_25
TGTAAAATATGAATCAACAAAACGATGTTTTCCGGATCAATACGAACGACGACTATGGCAACGCAACTACTGGGAATCGATCATTGATAACGACCGACGGTATAATGCGGCGGTCGAATACATCATCAGTAACCCGCGAAATTGGGAGAAGGACGCACTACATCCTGCTATACTCCACCCATGAAATCCGGTTTCGTCATCCTCGCGGGCAGATCCAACGTCGGGAAGTCGACGCTGTTGAACGCGCTCGTGGGCTCGAAAGTCGCCATTGTCACGTCCAAACCGCAGACGACCCGTCACCCGGTCCGCGGCATTTTGCATGACCCGCGCGGCCAGATCGTGTTCGTGGACACGCCCGGAGTCTTTCTTGGAAAAAAAGACCTGGTCAGCAAACGCTTGAACGAACTCGTCAAAGAGTCGCTGGAAGGAATTGACGCAGTCGTCTATGTCGTGGATCCGACGCGCGCGCCAGGACCGGAAGAAGACCTGATCAAAACGACGCTGAAGGCGGCAAAGAAGCCGATCCTCTACCTCGTGAACAAAGCGGACCTGCTGAAGGACGAGCGTCCGTTCTTGGACGCGTACCGCGCCGTGGACGTCGGTCAGGACGGGAGCGTCGAGGTGAGTGCGAAGTCACACAAAAACCTGAACCTCGTTGTCGATAAGCTCTTCGAGCTCCTCCCTGAAGGCGAACCGTACTACCCGGACCTCCAGATCACGGACATGGCGCACAAGGACTGGCTCGAGGAACTCATCCGCGAGAAATGTTTCATTGCGCTTCAGCAAGAACTCCCCTATTCCGTCAAAGTCGTCGTGGAAGACATGGAGGTGCGCGAAAACGGAGACCGCTTCATCGCCGCGACGATCTGGACGACGGACGACCGGTACAAAGGGATGATCGTGGGAGCGAAAGCGCGGAAACTGAAAGAAATCGGCATGGCCGCGCGCAAGGAACTCGAGGCCGCCACGAATGCTAAGGTATACTTGGAACTGAAGGTGAAGGTGGACCCCAAGTGGCAGCAGCGATTCCGTTAATGAGACAAGAACGCAGCATCATGTCCTCGCACATGGGCGGTCCGAGAGGGTCTGCCGAGGTTACGCGTGCACGCGACGCGCACCGCGCAAGGGAAAAACAACGCGAACGAGAACAAAAACTTGAACACCTCCCGGGGCATGACGCGCTCATCCACTATCTGCAGCGGCTTGGTCGCGGCGAAGACTGTACGGACGAACTCCACTGCAACCCGGAACGATACGAGCCCGCGCTCATGGAGGACCTGTACGCCTCGCGTCGCGCGGAAGACGAAGCGGCGCTCCGCGAGGTCCGCGAGGTCATCTGGGCCGGTTCGTGGCGCCTGCACAAGACGCACGACCCCCTTCTCGCCGCGAGACTCGCCGAGGCGTTGAAATCGGGCGTTGAGCACGAACGGTCGAACGTCGAACGGACGAACCCGGAAGACGCGCACGACATGGACGAAACCGTCGCGGAACTTGACGCCGTCGCGCGGTCTCTCCGCAACCTCGAGACCGGAGAAGGCGTTGAACCTGCGCTGAAAACGATTGAAGACTGGTTCGCGGTGACACTCGCGAGGACACAGATCAATCGCGCGCTCCCGCGCATTCGCGAAAAGGCGGAGAACGAATTGAAGACGCTGCGTCTCATCCGCGACGAACTCCTGTACGCCCGTCTGTTCCCGCAGTGGGCGGCAACGAGGAACCACGCCCTTCGCGAAGGGCGTGGGAGTTGACCACGCCCCCGCGTCCCGTTAGAATGACCCGCAGTTCCTTTTCTCTTCGCGGCTTCAGACCCCCCGCACAAGGAGTCAGGACATGACACGAAGGCTGTCTCCCCGCCCTGGAATGCAGCAGATCCTCCGGAATGAACACCTGGACGAACACCCCCCTCCCAGTTACCGCGGAAAGCCCGTCTCGAATCGGCCAGCAGCCCTCACGACCCCGGCTCCCGGTTCCCAGCCTGCCCTGAGCGAAGTCGAAGGGTCCCCGGTTCCCGGTGACGGCGACATCGCGTCCATTCCGGACCCCGGCGGGTCCGCGGAGAACGCCCCGCTCACCTGAGCGGCACGACCACGAAAGCGCCCGGTCACTCGACCAGGGCGCTTTCACATTTACCCCGCACCAGTTTTGGACAAAGTCCAAAACTGGTGCGGGGTTTACAAGTCGATCCTCGTGATTTCAAAACTCAACAGCCCCTTCAACAGACTCATCCCCTTGGACGCTTCAGCCGCGTCGCCCGACACGGGCGGGTTCAAAATGAATTTCAGAATCAACGGATTCTCTGGATTATCGAGCACCGTCATCTCGCCGTACCAGTTGCGCGCCTTGATTACCTGGACCTTCACCTCTTTCCCGTTCACCTGGATCGTCGCTTCGCCCACATCGCCTTCGGCTTTCATGAGGTCGAGATCCACGCGCGCCGACACGTCATCACCCTGTTTCAACATGACATTGAGCGACGTCGCGACATCGGCATTCCCAAGCGCAAGGAGCTGCAGCTCGTCGGCGAAATTGAGATAGACGGTGGAATTCCGCGTGCGCGTCAGTTCCTGGTACACGGGCTCCGACACCCACACGGCAGACGAGGATCGGGCAGCTTCCCCTTCCGGCCAGAGCACGGGGAAGAACAGCTTGTGCGTATCGTTCAACAGGATCCCCTTCATCGACCCCGCGGTGACGAGAAGGCCGTACGACGGCCGAGGCTCTGTGGACGTGGCTCCTTTCTGAAAATCCTCCAACGCCTTCTTGTACTCGTCGGTCAACACTTTCTGCTGCAACGTCCACTGCGTTTCCGCGGTCCGGTTCGGCACGAAGCTGTTCAGCGTCACGACGCGCTGGCTCAAGGCCGGATCGCCCTCGACCCATTGCCCTTGCACGAGGAGCGCGCCCTGATGAATTTCAAAACTCGAACCCTGTTTGAATCGAATCGCGCGCGCCGCGTCCTTCGGAGACATCCGCTGGATCGCACTCACGTCGAGCGGCTTTTCCGTTTGTGGCGACGCCGCTTTTGAACAGCCGAACCCGACGAGGAGCATCGCTCCGGCGATAAAAAACACCCGTCTCACCTTGGATGTCATACGGACAATCTACTGATCCTTGGGAGGCGGATATTCCACGATAATGGACACGCTGTCAACCCCGCTCACGGACGGGTCATCGAGAATCAGGAGGCTGACGTTCAACGTCGGACTCGTCCCCGTGAGTTCCTGTGACCCGACGTCCGCGGCGCGACGGATCTGCGGATTCGGGATTCCCGCTTGTTTCAGCGAACCGGCGTAGAAACGGAGAATCTCGTCCGGCGTCGAATCCAGGCCGCTCCACCGGATCGCGACTGAATTCCGATCGGACAATCTCGACATCTGCGACTCCACCGCTTTCTGGAACTGCTCGACGGTCGCGCCCGGAGCGAGTTTGGTGACGGCGGGCAACGTGGACGCTTTCCCGAACCACCCGAGAGGCCCGGTGATGATTTTCGCGATCCGCCCCTTGGACGACGCCGGATAATAGATGATTTCCTTCGCGTCTTCGGGTCGGTAGAGCGTGAGCGATCTCGGGAATGAATCCGGCAGGCGTTTCACGGCCTTTGGACCCGGCCCACTCGCGTAGCGCACACCGACGACAACGAGCACGATGAGCGCGATAACGCCCAGGCAGCAGCCCGAACAGCACACCTTCCACCACGAGCGGCCTTCGACGACCTCGTCGGTTGTGGCCGGATTCGGGAGTCCCACGGGCTGGCCTGCCATAGATGCGTCTGTTATTCTGTTCCTTTAGGCACAACTTGGCAATCGTCCTCCCTATGCCCCCCAAAAAGCTTCTGACCGTCGGTTCGCGAGCCCCCTCCTTCACATTGAAGGACGCGGCCGGCAATGCGGTGTCGCTGAAAGACTTCAGAGGCAAAAAAAGCGTCGTCCTCATCTTCTACCCGGGAGACATGACGCCGGGTTGCACCATGCAGCTTTGCGCGATCCGCGATGACTGGCGGAAGTTCGCCGGGACCGCGGTCTACGGCGTGAACCACGCGGACGCGGACTCGCACAATAAATTCGCAAAAAAGTTCGGCTTACCCTTTCCGCTCCTGATCGACAAAGGAAAAAAGGTCAGCGCGCGCTATGGCGCCATCAAACAGTTCTTCAAAGCAAGGATCATCAAACGGACCGTCGTGGGCATCGGGAAGGACGGACGAATCTTTTTCCTGCGCCGCGGCATGCCAAAAAATTCAGATATTCTTAAAGCCGTTGCTTCCATCGTATGAAAACCGACTTAAAACCGCTGCCATTCAAAGGACCCCTGCAAGGAATCAGCGACAAAGCGCTCATGATCCACCACGACAAGCTCTACGCGGGCTATGTGGCGAAAAAGAACGAGGTGCAGGACAAACTCGCCGCGCTCGAGAAAGGCGGCGACGTCTCGACCGCGAACCAAAGCTACTCGGAATTGCGCGCCCTCAAAGACGGCGAAACATTCGCGGTGAACGGCGTGTACCTGCATGAATGGTACTTCGACGTGCTGGGCGGCGACGGAACACCGGCCGGACCATTGGTCGACGCGCTCGCGACAACGTACGGTTCGCTCGAGAACTTCCTCGCCTACTTCAGCGCCTGCGGCATGGCCGCGCGCGGCTGGGTGGTCCTCGCCTGGGACACGCACGACGCCGCACTGCGCGTCTACACCGGCGACGCGCACAACCAGGGCGGCGTGTGGGGCTGCCTTCCCGTCATCGTCTTGGACGTGTACGAACACGCCTACTTCATTGACTACGGCTCGGACCGCAAAGCGTACATCGGCGACTTCTGGAAAAACTTTGACTGGAAGAAAGCGAATAAACTCTACTCTGCTTCACAAGAATAATTATGATCCTCATCGACAACAAAGCCCCAGACTTCACGAACGTCCCTGCATACCAGAAAGGCAAGAAGGATGCGACCGTGAGTCTCGGAGACTATAAAGGCAAGTGGTTGGCCCTGTTCTTCTATCCGCGTGACTTCACCTTCATTTGTCCGACGGAGCTCAAAGGATTCAGCAATGCCGTCGACACGTTCCGCAAAATGAACTGCGAAATTGTGGCCGCGTCCACGGATTCCACGTGGTGCCATAAAGCCTGGTTCGAACGTGACCTTCCGAACGTGGCCTACCCTGTGCTGGCAGACACGAGTCTCCGGATCGCCCGCGACTATCAAGTCTTAAATGAAGACAACGGTGAAGCGCAACGCGGCCTGTTCCTCATCAATCCCGATGGCGTTGTCAAATACGTGCTCGTGAGCGCCGGCTCCGTGGGCCGTTCCGTGGCCGAGACGCTCCGCGTGCTCGAAGCGCTCCAGTCCGGAGAACTCTGCCCCATGGAATGGAAACCGGGAGAGAAGACGCTGGGAAAGGCATAAGATGAAAAACCGGCCATACGGCCGGTTTTGTATTGCTTGCGACGTTACGCCTTCTGCTTCATCCCCAGCGCTTCTTCCAGCGCGCCTTTGTTCCAGCCGACGATGACTTGGCCGTCTATGTCGATCACCGGTACGCCCATCTGGCCAGACAGTTTGACCATCTCGTTCGCGGCCTGCGGGTTTGCGGCAACGTCGATATCCGTGAATGCGAGCTTCTTCTCCGTAAGGTATTCCTTCACGAGCTTGCAGTACGGACATGTGGGCGTGGAGTAGACTTTAACGTTCATAGTGTCGCCAGTATAGCATAAAAATAGACACAGTGTGGATATCCCCGGTACGGGCGCACTGCGTGCGCCCCGACCGTTGCGCCACGAGATCGGGGCGGACGCAGTCCGCCCCTACACCGACCGGACGCTATTTGATTGATTCCAACCACGCCGCGAGCGTCCGCACGCCCACGCCGGTGCCGCCGTGCGGCACGTCCGGACGCGTTTCTTTTTCGCAGTACGACGGCCCGGCGATGTCGAGGTGCGCCCACGGCGTGGCGCCGACGAAACGCTGGAGAAACAAACCGCCCTTGATGCAGCTCGCATCGCGTCCGCCCGTATTGTTAACGTCCGCGATTTTGGACTTGAGTGCGTCATCGTACGTCCCGTAGAGCGGCAGCTGCCACATGGCCTCGCCTGTGATGCTTGCGGCGCGGAGCAGGTCTTTCCCAAGACGACGGTCGTTCGTCATGAGGGCCGTAATCTCTTCGCCGAGCGCGACCACGGCCGCGCCGGTCAAGGTCGCGAGGTCAACCATGATGTCAGGTTTGATCTTCTTCGTCGCATACGACAACGCATCGGCGAGCGTGACGCGGCCTTCGGCGTCCGTGTTCAGAATCTCAATCGTCATGCCGTTCATGGCGCGGACCACGTCGCCCGGACGGTACGCCGTGCCGCTCGGCATGTTCTCGACAGCCAAGAAAATTCCGTGGACTTCGATCGGCAGATTCAACGCAGGGAGGACTTTGAAGAGACCGATGACCGACGCGGCGCCCGCCATGTCAATCTTCATGGTCACCATCCCCTTCTCCGGTTTGATGTTCAGTCCGCCTGAATCAAACGTCACGGCCTTGCCGATCACGGCCACGCGACGCTTCGGACGCCTGGACGGCGTGTATGTGAGGTGGACGCCGACCGGCGGGTGCGCGGACCCGGATGCGACGGCGAGCGCCGCGCCCATCCCGAGTTTCTCCATCTGTTCACGGTCAAGGACTTTGCACCGAATGCGCGACCCGCGCGTGGCGAGCGACCGCGCCACGTCCGCGAGGTGCGCGGGCGTCATGTCGCGCGACGGCGTGTTCACGAGATCGCGCGCGAGCATGGCCGCATCGGACAAGACCTGCGCGCGGTCGAGACCTTGTATCGCGTCTTTCATCTTGGACCGTTCGGCTTCGACAATCACGACGTCCTGGATGTCTTTCTTGTCCGCCTGATCCTTTGTCCCCGTGCCGCGATACGCGTGGAAGCGGTACGCGCCGAGTCGAAGACCTTCACCGAGCGCCTGTGCGGCCGCCCGGACGTCCAATCCGCCGATCCCTGCGCCGTGCAGAATCGTGGCGACCTTCCTGGCTTTCGCATCGCGCGACGCTTTGATGATGTGTCCGCCCACGATCCGGATCGTATCTTCATTGAAAGTCTTGCGAGGTCCGAGACCCAGAACGCAAACCTTGCGCGCTTTCAGCTTGCCGAACGTCGGGAACACGAGACGCTCGCCGAGCTTCCCCTGAAAACCGTCTCGTTTGATCAAATCAGACAATGCGCCTCCCATCGCGGCGTCGACCGCGCCCGTCGCGCCGCCGGGACGCTCCACGCCCTCAAAGAGATTCACCACGAGAAGATCGCAGCGCACATCTAAGACATTGCCCTGAATCATCGAGATATTCATAGTAGGCATGTCTTACAGGAAGACGACGCCCGCGACAAGTATCATACAGACGGACCGATGTTCGGCGGCTCGAGGCGCGGCCGTTCGCCGTCCGTGAGCGGAACCGTGAGGAACAAGATTGCGATACCGCCCGCGACCACGGCCGCGGCCAGCGACCAAAATTGGAATGTGAGCTCACGGAGCGCCGTGGTGTCCTCGAGCGGATCCTTCCGATCCCACCACGCGACAATGAACAGAATCGTCGCCATGGCCGCGGACGTGAGGCACCAGATGCAGAACGCCTTGATATCGAGCCACTGAACGAACGTTAGGAATGAGGACTCGATGAACCCGACCGCGACCGCGAGCATCGAGAGGTGGTACGCGAACCGCGCGCGTGTGTGCGGGTACACGGCGCGCCACACGAGGAGCGCGATGATCGCGGTGTAAAAGACCACGCCCAGAAGCGGCCGTGGCACGCCGAAACTCGTGGCCCACGTGGATGCCCGGACGATTTCACATCCCCTCACGGCGCCGCACACGATCGGCCCGCCCGTCACGTACACGATGAGGAGGTACGTCGATACGAAGAGACCTACAAGCGCCGCCCAGAGCATGACCCGGCGGACGAGAATGACGCGGCGTTCAGAAAGAATCATACACGTTTATCCACCGCACACGCCGCCCCAAAGACCCTTCTTCGCCGCTTTTGCTTCGTCTTCTAGGTTCTTCAGTTCAACTTTTCGCGCAGGGGTGAGCGGAAAGGACAGGTAGGCGTGCGCATACCCTTCCTTCACGAGGAACGCGTTGTAATCGGTGCCGTCCTCGAGCGTGACGTTCCGGAGCAAGCGCCCGTATTTGTCGCGTTCGTCCGCCTGCGGATCGGCGTCCAGCCGGACGCGTTTGTTTTGTAAGGATGACTTCGTGAAATTCGACGCTTCCTTGCCGAAACACTGGACGGTCTTCCGCGGGTCCACGGTCTCCGGCGTATCGACGCCAAGGAGACGGACGGTGACTTCCGCGCCGTCAATGAGCTTCGCGACGAACGTATCCCCGTCTTTCACGCGCGTGACCGTCGCGTTCGTCTCCACCGCGACGGACGCAAATCCTTCCGTCGAATCTTCGACGATCCGGAAGTTCTCGGATGTGCGGCCCTGGGCGTTCGGCGTGGGCGATACCTGTTCCAATGCCGGAAGCGGCGAAACGTCCTCTTCCGTATTCACGACCGTGTACGACTCCCCTTTCCAGAGAATCAAAACGATGACGAACGTTCCAAGGAAGCCCAGAACGGATTTCCAACGTTTCTTCATAGCCGGTTGATTGTAGCCGCAACGTGCGTGTACTATCAATCCCATGCCGAGACGACCGGAGGCGCCGCCCTCCTCCGAACCTATTCAAACGAATCCGCACGAAAGCGCGATTTTCGCGGCAGAACTGGGCGAAGCGCCGGAAATCAACCTGCACGGCGAGTCCGTGGACGTCGCAATCCGTCTCCTGGACGCTTTTGTGAACCACGAATTCGTGGCCGGAACCGACGTCGTCAAAATCATCCACGGACGCGGCGAGGGCAGGCTCCACGACGCGGTCCGCGACTACCTGAAGTCTCAAACCGAACTCGTCGCCTTCTTCCGCGACGCGCAGGCAAAGGGCCAGCAGGGCGGCGTGACGTACGCGGCATTACACCGCGTCAAGTAAAAATTCAATTATTTCTTTTTTTGGTTTTCCGTTCCTCCGATATACAACCTCCATGTATCCAAGCCCCAGGTCCTGCGCGCGCGGCACGGACACGGGATTCGCCGCATGCGTCACGATCGCGCCGACGGATCGTGCGCCTGCGGACCGTAATGCGTGCGCAGCCTCTTTCAGCGTCCCGCCGCTGTCCACCATGTCGTCCACGAGGACGACGCGATGGCCCGTCGGGTCTCCGGACGCGATCTTCGTGCGTACGCCGCCCAATCCCGGTCGTGTCCGGACTTTCTCGCAGACAATGAGCGTCACACGCAGACGTTTCGCGACCGATTTCGCGCGCTTCACCGCGCCATGGTCCGGCGCCGCGACCGCCATGGCGCCTTTCGATCGCGCGATGGTGACCGCGAGGTCTCTCGCAGACAATGACTTCAGACGTCCGCCAAAGTGCTTCCGGAACAATGGACTGTGCGCTTCAAGCGTGTAGATCCTGTCGAACGCGCGGGACAACGCGGCCCCGAGGACGACGCCGCCCGTTGACTCGCGCGTCTTCGCCGGCTTGTCCTGTCTCCCGTACGCCATCCATGGCGCAAGGAGGGAGACTTTTCTTGCTCCGGCGCGGCGCAATGCGTCCGCCGCCAGCAACACGCGCCACACCGACTCGCCGTCCGCTTCAACGTCGGCAACGAGGAGACAGCGCTTCGAGACAGGGAGCCTGCCCCGAGCGGAGCCGAGGGGCGACGCGCGGACCGCGCGCTCGCCTGCCCGGTACGTCGAAACGGCGAGCGACGCGTACGCCGCCCCAGCCGCGCGCGCAAGCGCGCGCGCAAGTTGGTCACGCCCCTCGAACCCGACAATCGTCTGCAACATGCACATGTACGGGCGATGCGACGCATCGCCCATTCTATATACGAGTTAGCCCCTCACACCGTACTTCTTCATCAACTGTAACACTTCTTCGTCTTCGACTTGCCCGAACGCTTCGTAGAACCCACCGACAGACCCGTACCAGTCCGGCTCGACGAGTGCCGTGACCTCAATTCCATCCGCCCGCATCGCCGCAATCGTGTCTTTCGCCCCATGAGGAACCGCGATGATGATCCGCTTCGCGTGCTGGTGCTTTGCCGCCAAAACCGCGGCTTTCATGGTCGCACCCGTCGCAATCCCATCATCCACGATGACGGCGGTCTTCCCGGTCATGTCTGGCAGCGGACGGCTGTTGCGATATTTCTCGATGCGACGCTGCGCCTCCTTCGTCTCGTCTGAGACGATCTTGTCGATCTTCGCTTTTGCATACGAGTCGCGCTCTGCCGGGTTGTTCCAGACCGTCTCACCCGTTTCCGCGAGCGCGCCCAGCGCATACTCGTCGTTCCCCGGCGCGCCGATCTTGCGCGTCACGATGAGGTCGAACGGCCTCCCGAGGGCCTTGGAGACTTCGGCGCCGAGCACGGCCCCGCCGCGAGGCAAAGCGAATAACAAGACGTCGTCGCGCCCTTTGAATTCCGAAGCGAGACGCGCTGCCAGTTGTTGACCCGCGTCCACGCGATCACGGAAGCGCATGGACCAATGGTATCATGCCGCCTTCTTCATCGCCCGGGGCCTCGTGAACCCGAGGACTTTCACCCGTCCGTTCGAATTCGACGCGATGGCGTCGACTTCGGCCTGGAGTTTGTTTGCAGAAAAATTCGGGTCTTCAGGATCACCGACGACCATGAGGTAGAACGGTTCTTTGTCCGTGATGAGTGTGCCGAACCCGTGGTCGCCGGTCGCGATTGAGACCGCAACGTCCGCTTCGGACTGTGCGTTCGCGGCATCCGTATGGCGCCGGCTGATCACGAAACCTGGCGGGAGGTCGGCCACGCGCGATGGGTCGAACGATCCGGTTCCGTCGTAGTAGGCAACACGGGCATTGTGAAAATCCGCGGGACGCTTCATATCGCTCTTTTCGATGTGACCTTTGTATGGGACGCCGAGACGTTCGGCCAGTTGCTTCGCCCATTGCCTTCCGTATTCGTCCGGGTTCGTCATGTCGAGACCTTTCTGTTTCGCGAACATCGCGGCCGCGCCGCACCCCGCGTGGCTGTACACGCCGTCAACCTTCGCCGCCTTGGAAGCCTCGATCGCCTTCACTTCATCCATGAGGATCCCGGAGCCGGCAAGGTGGATACCTCCCGGCGTCCCTTCGTCAATGCAACGCAAACAGTGATCATCAAGTTCGAACGCGGACTGGATGTCCGGCAGGTTCTCCGCGTAGCGCTGGAGTCCGAGCTGTTCAATCGCTCGGACCGTATCCCGCTGCTTCTCCCATTCGACCTTCGGGTCCGCGTGCGTGTGTTCGGTGTGCGTTTCGATCATAGGTCGGAGTGGTTTGTCCTTGCGCGGTCGTGCGGCCGCGGCTGGCATTTCAAATGACATACCGACGGTATTCAAGCACGTTTGTACGCTGCCGATCAAATAAAGAAACGACCCCGCCCTTCGCGAAGGGTGGGGTCGTAGAGAACACAGGGTCACAGCGTGCCGGAAGGAACGGGATCAGAACCCTGGCCCGCGGCCCGGCGCACTGCCCGCTGGATCACCCGGAGGAGGTCCTCGCCGTTGAACGGCTTCTGGACGAAGTAGTACGTCTGGTCCTTCTCAAGCACGCCCTGTTCCACCATGTTGTCACCCGTGAACCCGGACATGAACACGATCCGCACGTGCGGATGAAGTTGCCTAACGCGCTTCGCGAATTCCCCACCGGACATGGTCGGCATGATGACGTCCGACAACACTACCCGGACATCCTTCCCCGAGTCGTTCAGAATCCAGAGCCCTTCCTTGCCGTCGCCTGCTTGCAGCACACGGTAACCACTCTGCTTGAGCATGCGCGCCGTGGAACGACGGACCACGGGATCGTCCTCGACCACCAGGATTATTTCGTTGTTCCCGCGCGCGGATTCAGGGACAAGTGACGTCGGGATCTGCGACGGCAGGTCGTCGGTTGCCTGGAGGTACGCACGAACCGTGGTTCCCTTCCCCGGTTCAGAATCGATGAACACGTATCCGCCGGCCTGTTCGACGATGCCATAGACCGTCGCGAGTCCAAGCCCGGTGCCCCTCCCGCTTTCCTTCGTGGTAAAGAAAGGCTCGAAGGCGCGTTCCTTCACATCTGGCGTCATCCCGCAACCGGTATCCTTCACACTGATCACGACGTAACGCCCGGGCCGGGCGGACGGATCCCACATCAACTCTTCCGCGGTGAGCATTGCCTCCTTGGCGCAAATTTCCAGCATGCCCCCACTCGACATCGCATCCCGCGCGTTGATCACGAGATTCAGGAGGACCTGTTCGAACTGACCCGGATCGATGATGACGCAAGGGATGTCCGGATCGATCGCCAGAATGATGAGGATATGTTCGCCGATGGTGCGGCGGTACATCTTCTCGGCATCGCCGATGAGCTCTTTCAGGTTCACCGCCCGCGTGCGGGTCGCTTCATGCCGGCTGAAGGTGAGCAACTGCTGCGTGAGTTCTTTCGACCGATGGACCGCATCGACGATATCCCTGCAGTCGCTGACGGCTTCCGCATCCTCACTGAACCGTGCCATGAGCAAACTGATCGTCGTGTTGACCACGGTGAGTCGGTTGTTGAGCTCGTGGGCGACTCCGCCCGCGAGCCGGCCCAAGGCTTCCATCTTTTGGAGATGGAACAGCTTCGACTGGAGAGACATTTCGCGGGTGACGTCGCGTCCAACGCGCACATAGGCGATGGTCTGGCCGCTGACATCACGGATGGGCGTAATGGTGACGTCTTCCTCGAACGTCGTGCCACTTTTTCGGGCACTGACAATACGTCCTCTCCATACCTCCCCGACCGTTGGCGTTGCTTTGTCAGCGAGCCCGAGACTGCTATACCGGGCCTCGCCTAGGAAGCTGACCAGGGGTTGTCCGATCACCTCGTCGCCTCTGTATCCAGTGGCATGCGTGAATGCGAGGTTGACGTACCGGACTACCTGTTCGGTGTCCGTGACAAGGATTGTCTCGACGGCCTGCTCCATGACGGCCGTGAACATGGCGTCATCCAGCGTGAGCGTGGTGGCACGCGTTTGCTCCGACCGAATATCGTCGTCCATAACCGATGTCCTCCGAAATGTGCGTGTGACGTCTGTGAAAGTGCGTCACGTCCTTACTCCTGGAGCGTGAAAAAGTCAACAGCCCAGACTATTCGCCCTTGACCACGGCCACGGGACGGAGCCGCGCGACTTTTTTTGACAACCCCGCCTGCTCCACCACGTCCACGACTGACTCTATGTCTTTGTATGCCAGCGGCGCTTCTTCGACCAGACCCGTGTCTGAAAAGCATTTCACCACGATCCCCTGGTCTTCCAACTGCGTGCGCAGTTCCGGACCGCTCACGATCTTCTTCGCCGCGTGGCGGCTCATCCTGCGGCCTGCCCCATGGCACACCGTCCCGAAGGTGCGTTTCATCGCTTCATCCGTGCCGCGGAGCACGTAGGACGCGGTCCCCATGGTCCCGGGGATCAAGACGGGCTGGCCCACGTCGCGGTAGTCCGCCGAGACGTCTGGATGGCCGGGTCCGAATGCGCGCGTGGCGCCTTTGCGGTGCACGAGAAGCTGTTTCGTCTCACCGTGGATCACGTGCGTTTCCTTCTTCGCGATGTTGTGGCACACGTCATAGACCGTTTTGAGAGGATGGTCCTTGCCGAAGAGTAGTTCCCACTCAATGCGGACGTGGTGCTCGATCACCTGCCGGTTCGCCCAGGCAAAATTCGCCGCGGCCGCCATGGCCGTGAGGTACCGTTTTCCCTCGTCCGAATCCGCGGGCGCGCATGCGAGCTCGCGATCCGGCAGCGTGAACCCGTAGTCCGGCAGTTTGGCGAGCATGAGGCGGACGTAGTCCGTGCAAATCTGGTGGCCGAGGCCGCGCGAACCGCAGTGGATGGAGATGACGACCTGCCCATCGAAGAGACCGAATGCCTTCGCCGCAGCTTCATCGTAAATCGACTCGACGCGCTGGACCTCGAGGAAGTGGTTGCCGCTCCCGAGCGTCCCTAACTGGTCGCGGCCGCGTTTCTTCGCGTGCGGACTCACGAGATTCGGATCCGCGCCCGGGTACGTTCCCCGTTCCTCGAGATGGTCTAAGTCGGCTTCCGTCCCCATCCCCTTCCTCACGCACCACGCCGCGCCCTCGCGGAGCACGTCGTCCATGTCGCTCTCGGACAGCTTGATGCGGCCGCCGCGCCCGGTTCCGCTCGGAATCGCGCGCTGCATCTGGCCGGCGAGGTCCTCGAGGCGCGGACGAACGTTCGAGAACGTGAGGTCGCTCGCGAGCATACGTACCCCGCAGTTGATGTCGTACCCCACGCCGCCGGGCGAGATGATGCCGTGCGGCAGTTCGGTGGCGGCCACGCCACCGATCGGGAACCCGTACCCTTCGTGCATGTCCGGCATCGCGAGCACGTGCTCGACGACGCCCGGGAGCATGCTCGTGTTCACGAGCTGCTCGATGCTTCGGTCGCTCGAGACTTCTTCGAGGAGCCGCTCCGTGATGTACAGGCGCGCCGGAACCCGCATCCCGGGGACGGCGCCGACGGGAATCTCGTACAGGTAGGGTTTGAGCTGCTTCAGCAGATCCTTCATGTATCAAACGTCAGGGTCGCTTCCCACACGCCTTCATCCTTCTTCGTCGCACCCTGACCCGTATGCGTGGCCGCCTTGATCTGCGTCTCGAATCCCGTGACTGGCTTTCCAACGAACTCGCCCTCGGCTTTTGTGTCCGTGATGAGCGTGAACGCGACATCCTCGTAGGCTTCATGGTTCATGTCGGACAGAGACACTGCCTCATTCAAGAAGTCCACGAGAAGCGCGTTGAAGTCGCCCGACTCAAGTTTGAACGGTCGTCTCGTCTCCGTCGGTTCCCCGACGTACCTCGGAACCGCGGCAGAGAACATCCCTTTCAAAGCTGCAATGAGCAACCCAGCCCTCGTTGACCCGAGAGCGCGGACCCGGACGTCGGCCGTGTGCGGCAGAATCTCGTACCGATGCATGGGAACACTGTACCGTCCCGGTTCCACAAATCCAACTCAACGCGCAAAAAGAAGCCCCGAACGCCTCGCATCGTTGCGAAACGTTCGGAGACGACGATTCAGGACGGTGTCCGGCCCAGATCATGGACGTGCGTGAGGAGCGACATGACCGCGCAGAAGAGGGCGGTGCCGAGCGTGCCGGCGGCCGGAGCGTCGAGCCAGCCGCTCCGGGTCAACGCCAGGCAGAGCGCGATCATCTGCAGCCAGAACTTGACTTTGCTTAAGGCGGTTGCGTTCACCGAACGCTTCATGGCCAACTTGATCGGCCGGATGGCGATGAGCGCCAGGTCAGCGACGACGACGGACCAGACCAGCCATGACGGAAAAATCCCGCGGCAGGCGAAGAGGAGCGCACTCCAGACGAACGCCTTGTCGGCAATCGCGTCAATGAAGGCACCCAACCGGCTCACCTGGCCCCGGATCCGTGCGAGCGGCCCGTCGAACAGATCGAGCGCGCCCGCGACAATGACCGCCGACACCGCGATGATCGGACGATCCCACCAATAGAGGAGCGGCACGATGAGCGCGACGCGGCCGAGACTCAGATGGTTGGGTTTGATCCAGTACGGAACGCAGGCATCGAGCGGCCGGCGCACCGCCTCGTCAAAAAAGAGCGCCATGAATCCTCGCTTTCCCGGGCGAACGCGATCGTAGCAGACCTCGATCTCAAAGGGAAACCCTTATTTCCGCACGTACGTCCCCATGAGCTCCGCCTGCTCGATGACGTGGCCGGACATCGCGGACTCAAGGTCGGCTTTCGTCGCGCCCTCCTTCAGGTCCAGCATCGCATCAAGCGCGTAGAGTTTGAAGAAGTACCGGTGCTCCCGGTCAGGCGGGCACGGACCTCCATACGACAGGCTGCCGCGCGTCCCCTTGCCGCGGACACCCGGCGGCTGTTCATTTTCGCCGATGGACGTCAACGTCGGAGATAAATTGAAGACGACCCAGTGGTCCCAGACTTTCACGCCTGCCGCTGCCGGCACGTCCGGGTCGTCCATGATGAGCGCGAGACTCTGCGCGGACGTGGGAACGTCCGAAATCGTGAGCGGCGGATTTACGTTCCGGCCATCGCACGAATACGTGGACGGAATGGGTTGTCCCTGCGTAAACGCGGTGCTTGTGAGCTGCATAGTTCCTTGTTGGACACTGGGCAATAATAACGTTGGCATCGCAACCTTCTCCGGACCGGCACAGCCCTGACCGATGAGGACGAAAACGGATGCGATCCCGACGATGGTCCAAATGCGCATAGAAAACGTAATTCAAACCTATGGCTGAAAAAGGCTCAGTCTTCAAGAAGCACTTTGATGTTTATGATCGGTTTGTCCAGGGAAAGCCCGAGGTAAATAATATCACATTACGCGAGCCTGTTCATCTTGTGATGTGACGCCAATTCCTTCTTGAGCGCTTCCACGTTCTTCTTCAGTTGCGCCTGCATGCCCTTCAGAAGCTTGGCGCAGCCACACCTGCAACCCTTGGAATCCTTCAGGTAGTAGCGCTCGATCCGCCACAGGTCGTCCAGCTGGTTATGGAGCAGCTTGAGGACGTTGTAGTTGACGTTTTTCATATGGATGACGCTTGGAGATTAGCGGCGTTCCTCCGCTAGCCAGGACCCGTACGCGTAGACCAGCATCGCCTGGATCCAGAACATGACGACGTTCATCCCCTTCGTACCCGGACCTGTCCAACCGGCAGAGAAAAAGTAGGTGGCGTTCAAGAGCATTCCGCCGATAAGGGCGGCCAAGCTGAGAGCGACCATCCACCTCTTCATCTTCGCGTTCTTTGAATAGGCGTAGAGTGCCGCGGCGGCGAACAATGCGATACCAGCGGCAAGCGCCCCCCATGTGACGAGCAACGCGAACGTCGCGGCGTTCGGAGTCGCGATAGTGGTCAGAAAGTTCTTCACCCACGGAAAGGGGTTGTTGCTCGCGAACGCGGCGAACGTCTTCGGAAGGCCGTCCGCGAACAGCGGATTAGTAACCTTCTCCCACCCCGACGACCACCACTCGTACGCGAACACGAGCTGCACCGTGAGAAGGATGAGGATCGGGTCCTTGCGCATTCCCTCAGCGATCGACCGGATGCCGAGATGACGCTGCAGGTAGCAGACGCCTGTGATCCCCTCGGCGAGCGTGAAGAGCGCTCCGAGCGCGGCGAGAACGCGCGCCACGGGATTTTCGAACAGGGTATAGGCGGCGTACGCGACGATGACCCCGAAGAGCACGCGCGCCACGCGGTCCCAGGGCTGGATGTTGGGTTTCATATGCGGACAGTATACACCCCCTGAACCCATGGTTGACAGAAGGTCCATATTCCTTACAATCGCGTCGCACCTTCGAAGGGAGGTCCTCCATGGGTTGGCCGAGTCTGCTCGTTCTGGTCCGTCACGCAGAATCAGAGGGAAACTTAAGAACCGCTGAGGAGCGCGCAACGTTCGATCGCGCCACGCACAACTACGCGCTCACGGAACGCGGGCGCGAACAGGCGCGCCTGACCGGCGAGTTCATACGAAACACGTATGCGGACTTCGATGCGTACTACGTTTCCTACTACCGTCGTTCTCACGAGACGATGAAGATCATGTACCCGGACGCGAAGATCTACGAAGACCCGCGGCTCGCCGAAGCCCAACGCGGCATCTGGCACATGATGACCAACGAACAGGTGAAGATGCGCTTCCCGGAGGAAATCGAACGCAAGGAGCGCGAGGGGCTGTACCACTACCGACCGTTCGGCGGTGAGAACTGGCCGGACGTGGAACTCCGGATCCACAGTTTCCTGGGCACCCTGAACCG
This sequence comes from Candidatus Uhrbacteria bacterium RIFCSPHIGHO2_12_FULL_60_25, assembly GCA_001791275.1. GTDB lineage: Bacteria > Patescibacteriota > Patescibacteriia > 2-12-FULL-60-25 > 2-12-FULL-60-25 > 2-12-FULL-60-25. Next base: position 20,379 of record MGEH01000027.1, read on the forward strand.
TGACCAGCACCAGAAACGCGTATTCATGGTGGTGCACGGGCATTGGCTCCTGCTCTTCCAGCGTCTGATCCATCACTTCTCAATCGATGAGTCCGTGAAACGCTATAAAGACGGGATCGCGGAAAACGCGTCCGTGACCGTGTACCACACCATGGGTCGGCCGAACGCGCCGCTCCTGCACATGATAGAGCACCTTGTCCCTTGGGAAGGAAAGATCTGACACGAACAAGAAGCGCCCCGACACTCGGGACGCTTCTTTTCATTTCATCCGCTATACTGGCCACCTATGCGATTTCGACCTCTTCTTGCAGCGACCGTCGTCCTCCTCATGGGACAGGGTTGCCAAATCCCAGCCTCCACAGAACCTCCCGTACGGGCGCAGCGTGCTGCGCCCATCCAACCAGAAATAATCTCTGCGACATCGACAAAGTCGGACATCGAGGTTCTTGCAACCGGCCTCGACACACCATGGGACATCGCCTTCCTCCCGGCAGGCGACATGCTCGTCACCGAACGTCCTGGGCGTCTCATCGGCATATCGCGTAACGGAACATTGGTGCCCATCGGCGGACTCGATCTGGACGTACGAGAGCGTGGCGAAGGCGGCCTGCTCGGCATCGCGCTCCACCCGGACTATGCGTCGAACACGTACGTCTATCTCTACTTCACAGCCGGAACCGACAACGCACTCACCGGACGCGTGGTCCGCTACACGCTGTCAGGCAACACGCTCACCGACCGCACGGTGATCGTGGACGGCATCCCCGGCGCCGCATACCACGACGGCGGGCGGATCGCGTTCGGTCCGGACGGAAAACTCTACGTGACGACCGGTGACGCGGGGAAGGACCAGAACGCGCAGGACAAGACGTCGCTCGCGGGAAAGATTCTGCGCCTGAATGACGACGGATCAACGCCGGACGACAACCCGTTCAGCACCGCGGTGTGGACGTACGGACACCGCAATCCGCAGGGCTTGGCGTGGGATGACCGCGGCCGGCTCTGGGCGACCGAACATGGCCGGTCCGGCATTCTCTCCGGGTACGACGAACTGAACCTGATCGAGAAAGGCAGCAACTACGGTTGGCCGACGATTCAGGGGAATGAAAAGAAAGGCGGAATGATAACTCCCGTGATCAATTCAGGCGCGACCGAGACTTGGGCGCCTTCCGGCGCAGCCTACGTGGATGGCAGCCTTTTCTTTGCCGGTCTGCGCGGCGAGACGCTCTACGAAGCGCGCGTGGACGCGACTCCTGTGACGCTTACGAAACATCTCAGCGGGCAATACGGACGTCTGCGTACTGTCGTTCTCGGCCCTGACGGGATGCTCTATCTAACCACGTCAAACCGCGACGGCCGCGGGAACCCAGTCAAGGACGACGATCGGATCATTCGAGTGGATCCGAAGCAGCTCAAATAATAAAGAGGGAGCGTGAAGTCATTCACACTCCCTCACACGCATCGAGCTCTGCCGTTACCCCGCGATGGGCGGACCCGTGACCAGGACGTCCAGGGCCCCATCGGGAAGGATGCGGAGATCGGCGGCACAGAAGGTCGCCGGATCGTACCCTGCCCCGTAGAGCCACGAACGCAGCTCGTCCGGGCCGAAGGGCACGGGCCGCTTGCTCCCGTCCTCGGGCGAGATAAAGTACAGCCGATCGTCGCTCACGGTCCGCACGAATTCGTTCGAATGCGGCTCTGTCGCGTCCGTCGCGCGCGGTTCCCCGGCGCACGTCCCGTGTCCGTCCGCGTCCTCACCGATGAGAAGAATGCCGTGGGCGGGAATGCGAACGAAGATGCCGTAGGTGCCCCTGGATGCGCCGTCGCAACCGGTCGTGTAACGAATGCCGGTCTCGACATCCTCGAGTCCTTCGACCGAGAACTGCACCGCGCGCGCCGTCGGGTTGCCGTCGGGCACGAGCATGAAGTCCAGGCGTGTAGCGTCCGTTCCGCTTTCCATCTCCAGCTCGAGCGCGTCGGCGTCGAGCTCTTCCGCGGAGAGCGTGGCGACCTCGGCGTTCTTCGCCAGATCCTGGACGATCCAGCGATCGGCGTAGACTCCCACACGGAGCGTGAACAACACTCGCACGCGGTTCGCAGGCATCTTCGATCGCCAGGCGAAGAGCGAGATCGGGTAGCCTCCTTCGGCCCAGGCTGTGCCAGCGCCGACTTCGAGCTGATTCTCGCAGGTAAACGTTTCGAGTTCGACCGCCGGCCATTTCTGACAGACGGTACGACCCCGATCCTCGCAGAGGAAGACCGCATCCTGACGGTCAGGACTCTCCGGAGACTCCTGCCAGGTGTGATGACACTGGCCATCTGCCAGGCAGGCGTCGTCCGTCTTGTCCACCCCGTCTTCGCACTCTCCGTCCGTGGCGCAACCCTGGTCGGCGGGTGCGCCGTCCACGAGCTCCGTCGCACAGCCGCCAAGGGCGGCAACGAACGTCATGATCATCAGTCTTTTCATTTTTGTGTCCCTCTGGTGTTGCTCCACTGCGAATTATTGAGTGGAGTTCATATCAACCTAGCCGAAATTGACGAGTTTGTCAAGTATACGAGTCTCATAAGAAACAGGGCGCCGCGGCGCCCTGTTTCCATCCTGCAGGTGACCTTATTGGACTGTTTCAAGCTTCAAGACTTCATCCGGCTTGGTGGAGTTCAAGAAGGCTTCGATGCCGTCGATGGCCGTGTTCCAGGAATATGAAATATCGTTCCTGTCTTTGGCCGTGAAGCCCGCCGGGGCGCGGAGGTAAAAGTACACGCCGTCATTGAATTGGAGTCCGCCGGTCAGGTCGGCCTGTACGCGCGCATAAATCTCTTCGCCCGGCTTGAGCGATACGTTGCTGAGACTCCAATCGTAGTTGCAGACGTTCTTGGTGATACCGCAGGTCCCAGGCCCGGCGAGCGTCGTCCAACCCGTCGACTCGTTGATGAACTTGATGTCTTTGATGTTCCAACCAGCCCTCTTCTTTTTAAGGCCGAACTTCGCCGAAACGAGTCGAAGCTCGCAGAGGGGGTTGGTGTTTTTGTTCCGAATCGTCAGGCGGATAACATCCGCCTCCTTATACGCACTGTTCGCGAAGAACCACTGGCGGTAGTAGGTCTTGTCCACATTGCTCACAACTTCAAGGGCGCCGCAAAGCGGACACATGCTCGTTCCCGAGCAGCTCCCTATGTCCCTGCAATCGATGAACCCGTCCTTATCGTCGTCAATCCCGTTGTTACAGACTTCGGAAACGGCTGGCGTGATCAGGTTTGGCATGATCGGGTAGGGGTTGATTTTTAAGTACCCGATGCTGAACCCGTAGGCGATGAGGCCGGCGCCGAAAGCGGCCGCAACGATGGAAGTGACGGCGACGCGCGTCGAAACCTGCGTTTGCGTCTTCGTTTTCGTGATGGTTTTCATGGTGTAAGGAATGAATAAAAGTTATCTCTTTAGAATTGCACTTGCGACCCGACGCTGCCGATGTTCAGAAGCGTCGAGGCGTTGCACTCCACATCCGTCGAGCATGGAGCCTTGGAACGCTCGCAGTTGCCGACAAATTTGGACGGATACGGCTGGGCGCTCGGCACGCTCGTCGCGGGCGGCGTCGCAGTCGGGCACTGCGCGGCCGTAACGACGAACGATGGGCGCGTACAGAGGTGCGTCTGCTGGTCGCAGGTCGCCGAATCGGGGCCGCAGAAGGATTCGACGCACTTGTCCACCGGAATCCCGACGATGCCCGGGAAGTTCTCGCAGAGCGGCGTTGCCCGCGCCTTGCAGTTTGAGTAAGAAGAAGTTTTCGCCGTAGCGCAATCGGCATTCGCTGTGCAGCCGGGGTAGCACCGGCCGGGATTGGGCAGGCAGCGGTCCGGCGGCGGCGTGGGAGCCTGGCAATCGCCGTCGTTCCGGCAGAGGGCGAGCGTCGCCGGGCAGGTGCCGAGGTAGATCGTGCCGGGGATGGCGCGGCAGCGAACTTCGGAGATCGGCGTCTGGGGATTCAAGCAGAAACCTGTCGTGGCCACGAGCGACGGAGTCGCCGATTTGAGGCAGCGATTCTTGCAAAGCGAGCTGACGCATTCCGTAAGACCCGACTGGCGGCCGGCGGCGTTGCAAAGAGCAGTGGCGTAGGCTGAGCAGACCGGGTCAATGGACCCCGCCGGGCATTCGGCGTCGGTGGTACAGGGGCGGTAGCAACGTCCGCCGCTTGTGTCACACCGGGGACCGGGAACCGCGGTCGTTCCTCCCCCCGTCGGCGTTCCGCAGTAGGTGAGGTTGGTTTCGCTGCAGTTCACCTTGATTCCGGGTTGCGCCGATTGACAGAGTCCGAACCACAGGCCGGTGACAGGCTCATCGGTTTTCACCGCGTCAGTCGCGCCGCCGGTGCAGGAGCTCTTCGCGAGTTGGAAATTCGGACGTGTGCAGTACCCCATGACGCAGCTCGGGGTTCGCGGACCGCAGACTTGGTTCTCGCACACAGGGTCGATGCCGCATAGTTTTTTCGCCTTGGCCAAGCAAACACTGTCGTTGCCGCAGGATTCTTCCGCCTTTAGCGAGCAATTCCTGTCGTTGGCGCAAATTTTTTCCGCCTGGGCGGAGCAATCCTTCGAGTTGATGACGTACGGGGACACGCAGTCCGCATTTTTGGTACAGACCGGGTAGCATCGCCCGGCTCCGCTCTGGGCATCAGCCTTGACGTCACAGGCTTGCGAAGTTCCGCAGAAGGTGAGGTTGGTTTCGCTGCAGTTCACCTTGATCCCGGGTTGCGCCGATTTACAGAGTCCGAACCACGCGCCAGTGACAAGCTTCTTGATTATTACTCCTCCAGTCGCGCCGGTGCAGGCGCTCTTTGCGGTTTGGAAATTCGGACGTGTGCAGTACCCCAGAACGCAGCTCGAGGTTTGCGGTCCGCAGACCTGGCTCGCGCACACAGTGTCGCTGCCGCATAGTTTTTTCGCCTCGGCGGAGCAATCCTTAAAGTTGGCGACGCGCGGAGACACGCAGTCCTCGTTTTTGGTGCAGCCCGGGTAGCAGCGTCCGGCTCCGCTCTGGGCGACAGCCTTGACGTTACAAACGGATTCGGCAACCTTCACCGCTTGCTGTGGCGCGGCCGTCGGCAGGCGGTTGATCTGTATATACCCAATACCGAACCCGTAGGAAATGAGGCCGATACCAAGAGCGGCCGCCACGATGGAAATGACGGCGACGCGCGTCGAGACCTTCGTCTTAGTGATGGTTTTCATAATTTTCATAACGTGAGCAAAAAATGGATGATTAAAATTTTCGATTCCCGATCCATTCCGCCAACACGCCGCGGATGTCGAGAACGGTGACGGTTGGTGCTTTCTGTCCCGCGCCGGAACCCGTCCGAGCGCGGAGCGCGTCGATTTCCTGGACAAGATGTTCCATTCGTGAACGGATCTCCGTAATTTCTGTCTCCCCCTCCATGGTCGCCTCGAGTTTCTTCACGTGCGCGAGTTCCTTCTCGAGGGCGGACCGCTCGCTCGCGAGGGTCGCTATGCGTTCGCGGACCGAAGCGCCCGCCGCATGGAGAAGCCCGATGGCGTGACGCGTGCTGTGCGCGGCCTCGATTGAGACCTTCGCGCCCGCCTCGTCAATGAGGTCGATCGCCTTGTCCGGCAGGTACCTGTCCCGGATGTGCTTCGAGAGCGTAACGGCTGCCTTGAGGGCATCGTCAGTATACACGACTTTGTGGTGCTTCTCATAGCCGCCCTTGATCCCTCGGATGATTTCCAACGCCGCCGCTTCCGAAGGCTCGCCCACCACGACGGGCTGGAAACGGCGGTTCAGTGCGTCGTCCGGCTTGATGAAATGCTCATACTCCTTCCACGTGGTGGCCCCGATGGCCTGGAGCTCGCCGCGCGACAGGGCTGGCTTCAGGATGTCAGAGACGTTCATGGCCCCTTCCGCCCCTTTGGCCTGCTCGATCATGTGCACCTCGTCAATAAATAGGATGACCTGCCGGGCCATCCCTTTGATCTCGTCCGTGAGCTTTTTCATCCGCTCCTCGAACTCCCCGCGGTACTTCGTGCCGGAGATGAGGCCTCCCAGATCCAGGGCGAGAACGTGTTTATTCTTCAGGGTATCTGGGACATTCCCGGCCGCGATGCGACGCGCGATCCCTTCCACAATGGCCGTCTTCCCCACGCCAGGCTCTCCCAAGAGAAGCGGGTTGTTCTTCGTTCGACGGGAAAGTATGTGAATAAGCCGATCGATCTCTTTCGAACGTCCAACGACAGGATCGAGCACGTGCCCTTCGGCTTCTTTCGTGAGGTCGCGCGTGTAGGTCCCGAGGACCGCGCTCTGCCGGAATCCGGCCCCCTGTTGCCCGCGCCGCGTGGTGACCCAGAGATAGATCATCGCTCCGATAGCGAGGAGGATGATGAGGATCTGGACGTTGCCTGTCGGCATAAAAGGGATCTTTGATTGAAATGGTACAGGATGATCTCAAGAACGGAAAGAAAGCGAATTAATAATGCACACGCGGCCGTCGTTGACCTGATCCGGCAGGACGTGACGGACCGCGCGACGGTCCGCGATGACCTCTGGACGTATTTGCCTGCTGGCCCTGCGGGCGACGTGCAAATCCATACGACGGACGGCGTTCCTGGTATGAGTCGCGATCACCGTACTCAAATGACCGTGCCCGTTCCGGCGGCAGTTCCGGCAACGACGCTTTGGGGATCTGAATGCGCGTGAGTCGTTCGATCGCACGGAGATCGCCTGCCTGTTCCGGTGTGGCGAATGAGATCGCGCGTCCTTCCAAGCCCGCGCGGCCCGTGCGGCCGATGCGGTGCACGTAGTCTTCCGGATTGTCCGGGAGGTCGAAGTTCAACACGAGCTCGATCCCCTTCACGTCAATGCCGCGCGCGGCGATGTCGGTTGCCACGAGCACGCGGTACTTGCCGCTCTTGAAACCGTCCAGAGCCTCGCGACGCTGGGCGAGACTGCGGTTTGAGTGGATTTCAGCGGAGGTATGCCCCATCTGCTTCACGGCGCGTGTGATTTTCTTTGCACCGTGCTTGGTGCGGGAAAAGAGGAGGACGCTCCCATGAATCTCCGACAGAACCTTGTCGAGCAGACGATTTTTATCCATTTTCCGAACAACATAAACTTCCTGGGAGACTTTTTCCGGCGCCGTGCCAGAGCGCGCGATCTCCACGCGGACCGGGAGCTTCATGTACGACGTCGCAATCTTCACGATCTCCTGCGGCATGGTGGCAGAAAACAGCATGGTTTGTCGTTCTTTCGGAACAGTCTGGAGGATGCGACGAATTTGCGGCTCAAAACCCATATCGAGCATGCGGTCCGCTTCGTCGAGAATGAGGACGCTCACGTCGGTAAGAGTGATAGTACGTTGCTCCAAGTGATCGATGAGACGACCGGGAGTGGCGATCACGATGTGCGGTTTGCGCCGCAGTGCAGAAAGCTGGGGTCCCATGGACTGCCCGCCGATCAAGACGGCCGTGCGGAGCCCGATGGCGCTCCCGAGCTTCATGAGTTCCTCGTCCACCTGGATCGCGAGTTCGCGCGTCGGCAAAATTGCGAGCCCTTTCCCCTTTACTTGGGCCAAACGTTGGATCATGGGGATCCCGAATGCGAGCGTTTTCCCGGTCCCCGTCTGCGCGATCCCCATGAGATCCTTCCCTTCAATGGCGATCGGGATGGACTTCGTCTGGATCGGCGTCGGAGTCGAAAACCCCTGCCGCTCGAGCGCATCCAACAGCTTCGGCGCAATGCCGAGTCCG
>MGEH01000028.1 GCA_001791275.1 Candidatus Uhrbacteria bacterium RIFCSPHIGHO2_12_FULL_60_25
GCCGCCGTACAGGGCAAATTCCGCGAAATGCACAATGCGCTCTTCTTCCGGTCAACGGACCTGTCCGATACGGAGTTCCTTGCGTTCGCGAAAGATATCGACCTCGATTCGGAAAAATTCCTCATCTGTCTGCGCGATCCGGCGATCCCCTTCCGTCTCATGAAAGACCTGGAGGAAGCGCGATCGCTCGCCATCACCTCGGTTCCGCTCCTCTTCGTGGACGGCGAACCGATCTCCGGATACGTGGACCGGGAGATGCTCGCCGCGATCATCCGGCGGCGTCTCACGCCGTAACCAGCATGAAACGAGGCCTCTGGATTCTCGCGATCGCGCTCGTGCCGACGGCGACACAGGCCGCCGACATCTGCTGCTCGTGCAAAGGTCCGCCGGACCCGGCGGCGGTGACCTGCCTCACGGCCGACGCGAAGGCGCTTGGATCGAGCGCGGATGACTGCACCGCGGTCGCGACGAAGACGAAGTTGCCGGCCGGATGGACGTGCGACACGACCCCGCTCACGGAACAGAAGTGCAAAACGGTGTCTGACGGCGGCGTGTGCCCGAAGGCGCCGACGAGCGCCTACACGTACGCGGAAGCGCCTGGAGAGGCGGTTAAAAAAGACGCCTCGAAACAAGCGGCGCCGATCCCCGACATCATCCCGACTCTGAACGTCCCCATCCCAGGCCTCACGTTCACGGGCGGGTCGGCGGCATCTTCCCTCTTCGGCGAGTACATCGCCGCGTTGTACCGCTACGCCATCTCGATCGCCGCGATCGCGGCGACCGTCATGTTCGTGTTCGGCGCATTCCAATTCCTCCTTGGTTCCGCCGTCCCGCAAATCAACAAAGGTCGCGCCTACATGATCGATGCGGTCGTGGGATTGCTGCTCGTGATGGGCGCCACCCTCATTCTTAGAACGGTCAACCCTGCACTCGTGTCGTTGGAGGCATTGAACATCACTCTCGTCGGCGCCGCGGAAGACGCGCACCCTTTCGCTCCCGCGGAGGTAGGGGGGCCGGCGCAAAAATCGAAAAGCGACGACATCGCCGAAGGAGCGAAGCTTGCCGGCGGGGACCCCTGCGCCGTCCTCGCCTTCTGCGAACACGAGAGCGGACTCCGTTTCACCTGGAACGGCTACCCGAGGAATCCAGTCGAAAACTCGAAGTTCTGGGGGCCGTGCAGCGGTGGCGGGGACTACCTCGGGGACGGCGGCAACTACGACAAGAAGCTCCGGAAACAATTCCCGGACATCTGGCCGCCGCTCGGACAGGATCTGCCGAAATCGTCGGGTCTCCCCCTCTACCTGCGGCTGAAGGCAAAGGCGGACATTCTCCTTTCCAACGGCATCGTGGCCGGGTACCTTGCGGCGCATTACGCCAAGTCGACCGTGGACTCCATCATCGGCGCCGGCATCGGATCCGCGAACATCACGCGGTGGAGGACGGCGAACGGATGCAAAGCACAGAAACTCACCTTGGCGCAAGCCACGGATATGGGATTCAACGACGTCGTCACGCAGGCCTGCGTCCCATTTGCCGCAGTCGGCAACGGCGGCGGCGGGTGTCCGGGGTCGTTGCAGCATTGCGAAGCGGCAGATCCGGAAGGGCTCAAGAAGACCAAAGGGTATGAGATATCGAAAGGCGGTCAGATTAACGGCATCTGCACTGGGGATGGAGGGAAGAAATGTTTCACAATCTGGTCGCAGGACCACCTCCGGTATGTCCTCAAGTCGTATAAGCGCTTCGATGCCAAATATCACTGCACCGCCAAATCGAAGTAATGACATGAACCGATCCTTGGTCATCGTGTGGCTTGTGATGGTTTCTCTCGCGCCGACAGTCGCGTCTGCCGCTTCTGTCTGCTGTTCCTGCAAGGGCCCGCCGGATCCGACCTCCATCGCCTGTCTCACGGGCGATCCGGACAAAGATAAGTTCAGCGTCGCTGACTGCGCGACCATGGTCGCCGCGGCGAAACTGCCGGAGGGATGGACGTGTGAGAAGGACCAGCTGAACGAATCGAAGTGCCGGAGCGTGTCCGACGGAGGCGTGTGCCAGAAACCGCCGACGAGCATGTTCACGTACGCCGCGCCGCAAGGCGAACCGCGAGTCCGACAAGGCGCGACGACGGTTGAGCGCGTCCGGCCGGAGAAAGAGGCCCTCCCAACACTGAACGTCGCAATCCCCGGGCTTACGTTCACCGGAGACGCCGGTTTGATGTTCGGGGAATACGTCGCGGGCGCGAATCGGTATCTGCTTTCCATCGTGGCCGTTGCCGCGACCGTGATGTTCATCTACGGGGCATTCCTCTACCTCATCGGCACGGCGATCGAATCCATTCGGTCCGGAAAACAGATCATGACGGACGCCGTCGTGGGTATGCTCCTTGTGCTGGGCGCGTACCTCATTCTTTCGACGATCAACCCGGCAACGGTAAGCCTCAACGCGCTCACCGTCACGCCCGTGGAACCGATCCCCCTGGATTACATGGCCGGGAACAGGAATGCCCCCGGCACACTCGCAGAAGTGGGCGTCCTGCCCGGCAACGCCTGTACGCGGCAAATGAGCGACGAAAAAACAAACGAACAAGGGGAGGTGATCAGAGCTCCACAAGCCGCCGGTGGCAACAGGTGCGCCACGAATTTAAATATCCCGGTGAACTGCCCAACACGAGGAAAGGGCAAATATGGGATCAAAGGACTCACTCCGGAGGTACTTAAAAAATACCTTGAGGAGCAGTCGAGAACCGGAATCCCTGCAGGCGTGATCATCGCCAACATGCTGACGGAATCTTGGAATTCCTGCATCATTGCGAATTTATTCGGCGACCCGACGAAGTGTGGGAAAGCTGATTACATCAAGTATTACAACTACGGAGGTATCGGTTGCCCACAAAAGAAGGGCGCGACGACATGTGCACACCAAGCCTTCCCGCAACCTCTCATCAAAAAGAACTGTGCGAAAGATGCCGCACTTAGCAAGCAATATAAAGGGAAACCGGCAGAAGAGTGGCCGTCCAAATGCCGTAACACAAAAACAACGTGTGAACAGGTGGATTTCAACAAGTACAGCGCGGCGTGCAAAGCCGGCTGTGCGGCAGGGCCCGCGGGCGTTCAGTGCGGAGAAGGTTGCTACCCCCAACCTTCCTACGCACAATTCGGAGGATCCCCGTTTCCGTCCGTTCAGTGCAGTCGCATTTTTAAGAATGCTTCGGATTTCCTCACAGCGCATCTCTCGTTTGTCAATAAGTGCCTGCCGTTCAATGACAGCGTGTATAAATTCGCCTACTGCATCGGCGTCAGTACGTATGCCGGCGCCCCCGAGAAGGGCGAGATCCTCGCCAGCATCATCGAGCAAAACTGTTTGTGCGGCGACAATGATTCGTATAGCTGCAAACGCGATCTTGAACTTGAGAAGAATGTCACCAAGGGGGTGATTAGGAAAAAAAACCTGTACAAACTCGCGACCCAAGACGAGGTGATCCGTGTCTTTGAGGGAATTCTTCAACCGAGTACTGGTGGAGAATCGCGGACGGAAGAAAGCATTGAAGCGGCTGCCGAAAAGAGCACGAGTACGGTTGAGCAAGTCGTCGCACCACCTCCACCGAAACCACCTGTATCGACAACGACACAACCGTTTGGGACCGGCTTACCGCCAATGCCGAATGCACCCATCATCCCGGACTTAAACGTCAAGATCCCCGGACTCACGTTCGGCTCTGATACAGGCGCTCTGCTCGCGCAATACATTTCCACGGCGTACATCTATCTCATTTCTGTTTCCACCGTTATTGCCAGCATCATGTTCACGTTCGGCGCATTCCTCTACCTCTTGGGCACCGCCATCACACAGATCCAGTCGGGCAAACGCATCATGACCGATGCAGTGGTCGGTCTGCTCCTCGTCCTCGGTGCACATCTCATTCTGCGAACGGTGAATCCCTCGACCATAAAACTCGAAAGTCTCAATATCGCTTCCGTGGGAATTGAATACCCGGCACCGACGATCGAGGAGCAGGCGGCCCCGGGACCGCAGGTGGTAGTGCCGAGCGGAGGGGCTGCACCCACGGGGGTGAATTCACCGGGATGCGACACGAAGGGGAAGAGAACGCTCATGATTCCGTTCCCGTTCCAACCACAGGCCGCACCACCGAACACATGGAAGCCCCAATGGGGGAATATCCTGATCTCACCGGGCGCCATTGATTGCCCGGGGGCCTATCCGTTCATTTATTTCTTCCATGGAAATACCGGTGATAATCCGGGAAAGAATGGGCTCGTCGCACAAAACGGAGCAGTCACGAGCTTCAAGCTCGTGTTAAACCATGACGGACCGGCGTCGAAACTGCCGGACCATTACCCCATCATCATGGTGGTCCCCTTCTCGAAGGGATCAAGCGAAACGCTTTTCCAAGGATTCAATTTCGACGAGCTCCGTTCTGCCGTCAGGAATACGCTCAAAGCGAATCCGGCCACGCAAGGGATTGAGATCGCCTCCGAGTCGGTGATGGGCCACAGCGGAGCAGGGTGTAACTCCCTCGCGTGGGGTCAAGAAGTGACCAAACAAAAACTCTATATGATCGGGTACGCGGACACATGTTTTGCGCGGAATGGAATCGATAAGAACCACGCGCCAGAAAAAATCATCGCGGACGTGAGCATCATGGACAATGCACCGAAGGGCAGCGGCTGGGAAGTCTTTGTGAAAGATCATGAAATGACGATTAAAAACGGGAATAATTGTCGGCTGAAATATCCGTCTGCCGTACCCATTGAGCTCTGCGCTGAACATCCAACAAAAGATTGGTTCTTTTTCAAGGACAAGGCGAGGAATCATGGATTCCCAATTACTCTCAATCTGATGTTTGCGCTCGAGAATTGGTTCAAGAAATAGAGTGAGATGATTTGATGCCCGGGTCAAGACGTGGAAAGATGGTCCGCATGTCGAAATCGAAGCAGCTCTACCACTGCACGGCCTGTGGCGCGCAGTTTCTCCGCTGGACCGGACGATGCACCGACTGCGGGAAGTGGAGCACGGTCGTGGAGGCGGGCGGCGGTGACGAAGATGCGCGGCCGTCGCGGACTGCGGACGCGAAGCCGGGCAAGGTCCGGCCGTTCTCGTCTGTCACGTCCGAGACCGCAGCGGTGCGACGCTCGAGCGGCCACGCGGATCTGGACCGCGTGCTCGCCGGAGGCTTCGTGCCCGGGAGCGTGACCTTGCTCGGCGGCGAACCGGGCATCGGGAAGTCCACGCTCCTCGCGCAGTGCGCCATCGCGCTCGCGGAGACGAAATCGCGCGTCCTGTACGTAACCGGCGAAGAATCGCCCTCACAGGTCGCGCTCCGGCTTCGTCGGATGACCGCGACGATTCCCGAGACGCTGACGTTCCTGGACGCGACGGACGCGTCCGTGGTCGCGGCTACGGTGCGGGACGAGAAGCCGGACCTCACGATAGTAGACTCCATCCAGGCCATGCGGCTCGCGGACGTGACCGGAGAGGCGGGGAACGTGACGCAGGTGAAAGCGAGCGCCGCTACGATCACGGAAGCCGCGAAAGCCGCGAACGTCCCGGTCGTGCTCGCGGGTCAGGTCACGAAAGAAGGCGACTTGGCCGGTCCGAGACTCCTCGAGCATCTCGTGGACACCGTGCTCATGCTCGAAGGCGACACGTCCGGACGCTTTCGACTGCTTCGCGCGCAAAAGCATCGCTTCGGACCGACCGACGAGGTCGCGGTGCTCTCGATGACGGAGAAAGGACTCACGTCCGTGGACGATCCTTCGGCCGAACTCCTGCGAGACAGGCCCGCGCACGTGGCGGGCTCGGTCGTGACCTGTCTCATGGAGGGACACCGCCCGATCCTGATCGAACTCCAGGCGCTCGTGAGTCACGCCGGGTACGGCACGCCGGTGAGACGCGCGACCGGCATTGATACGAGTAGGCTCGGACTTTTGATCGCCGTGCTCGCGAGACGAGCGGGACTCAAGATTTTAGACAAAGACGTATATGCGAACGCGGCCGGAGGTCTGGACGCGAAAGAACCCGCCACCGACCTCGCCCTCTGTCTCGCAATCGCGTCAGCGGTGAGCGACATGCCCGTGGACGCGAAAACGGTCGCAGCCGGCGAAGTCGGGCTCGGCGGCGAGATCCGCCCCATCCCCTTCCCCGAGTTGAGGACGAAAGAAGCCGCGCGTCACGGGTTTACGACCATTATCCTGCCCCGCGGTTCGAAGACGCGACCGGTGGACGGCCTCACTATCATCGAAGCGGGAACCGTGAGAGAAGCAATCCTTAAAGTGTCATCCCGACCGTAGCCCCGTCCGACGGGGCGGAGTGGAGGGACCCCTTTATCGTAAAAAATATCCAGGCATTGGATGCCTCGCATCTCGTAAGGAAAAGGGGTCCCTCGATTCGGTGCGTCGAACGCACCTCACTCGGGATGACACGTGTGAGGAGTGCGGCGACCTCGGTCGGGATGACGGGTCATTCAGCGATGCGCCGCACCCACGGCCTGCGAGACGTTCGTATACCCGTCTCGTTTCAACAATCGGACGAGTCCTTGGTTGATCTCGCTTACGACTTGCGGCCCGCGGTAGATCATCCCCGTGATCATCTGGATTAGCGACGCTCCCAGACGTATTTTTTCGTACGCGTCTTCGGCCGTGAACACGCCGCCGCAGCCGACTATGACCGCGCGGCCGTTGAGACGCCGATAACAGTGGCTGATGAGGGCGTTCGCCAGGAGTTCCGTGGGTTTGCCGCTCAAACCGCCCTTGGTCGGAACATCGCGTTCGATGACGCGCGGATTCTCGCGTCGTTTGGTCAAATTGGAGCAGATGTAGCCGTCCACGCGATGGCTGGTTGACACGTCGAGCAGCGCATCGAGCTCGCCCGGCGCGAGATCGGCCGGGAGCTTCAGGAAAACCGGTTTCGTCGGGGCGAGACGATCAATTGCCGCGAGCAGGAGATCCAGCTTCCCTGGGTCCGTGAATGGCTCGCCGCCGAACGCGTTCGGACAGCTGATGTTGACGGTGACGTACCCCGCGACGTCATGGACGGTCCGGAACGCCTTCACGTAATCCGCGATTCCGGCCGCCGTCTCCACGGTCGCCGGGCTGTTGGTCTTCGCGACGCTAATCCCGACCGGGATGCGGAACCGGCGTCCTGTCAGACGCGCCGCGATCGCCTCGCACCCGTCGTTCTTCAGTCCGTAGTACACCAGGAGCGACTGCGATGCAGGAAGTCGCCACAACCGAGGTTTCGGGTTCCCTTCGCACGGTTCGCCCGTCACCGACCCGATTTCCGCGAATCCGAACCCCACGTCAGGAAGGATGTCCGTGAGCTCGGCGTTCTTGTCGAATCCGGCGGCCAGGCCGATGGGATTCACGAAGCGCAGACCAAACATCGTCTGTTCGAGACTCGGATGCGCGTATGAAAAGAGGACGCGCGCGAGGCGGCGCGTGGCGGCATGGCGACCCATGCAGGCTCCCGTGGCGGTCATCAGGTCATGGACGCGTTCCGGATCGCGGGCGAAGAACAGGGGCTTCAAAACGCGCCGGTACGCGCCGCCGATGATCCGGTTCCGAATTGTGACCGTCCGTTCGTAGTCCATCGTCATTCACGGTGGCTCGTTTCGCGCACGGACGCAACCCGCGCGGCGAGCAGAGGCGACTTCGCGAGGTCAGGGTCGTTTTGTAAGAGAGACTCCGCCGCCTCGCGCGCGAGCGTCATGAGCTCGAGGTCGGTTGACCGCGCGGCGCGGAAGATGTCGCGGCCGGACTGCTGCGTGCCGAGCACGTTGCCGGACCCGCGCAGCTTCATGTCTTCC
Source organism: Candidatus Uhrbacteria bacterium RIFCSPHIGHO2_12_FULL_60_25 (assembly GCA_001791275.1). Taxonomy (GTDB): domain Bacteria; phylum Patescibacteriota; class Patescibacteriia; order 2-12-FULL-60-25; family 2-12-FULL-60-25; genus 2-12-FULL-60-25. The sequence continues at coordinate 7,820 of MGEH01000028.1, forward strand.
TCGGCGATCACAAACCCGTCGTTCGTGCGTTCCAGGACCGTCAAACGGTCTACGGCATCGCCCTCGGCGTCAGTCAAGAGAAAGCAGAACGAAGGATGTGACGATCGGCCCACGCGGCCGCGCAACTGGTGCAGCTGGGCCAGACCAAAGCGTTCGGCGCCTTCGATCAACATCACGGTCGCTTCCGGCACGTCCACGCCCACCTCGACGACCGTGGTGGCGACCAGGACGTCGAGTAACCCTTCGACGAACGACGACATGACCCCGTCTTTGTCGGCGTTGGACAAGCGACCGTGGAGCAATCCGATGCGCAATCCACGGAGCGGTCCTGCCGCGAGCCGCTTCGCCTCGTCCGTTGCGGATTTCACGCCCAGACGGTCGGACGGGTCGATGAGCGGACAGACCACGAACGCGCGGTGGCCTGCCGCGACTTCACGACGGACGAGATCATAGGCCGGGAGCCTGCCCTGAGCGAAGTCGAGGGGACGGCCCTCGCCGACCAGGACGCGCGTCGTGATCGGGAGACGACCGGACGGTTTCTGCCGGATCACGGACACGTCCAGGTCACCGTAGAAGGTCAGCGCGAGAGACCGGGGGATGGGCGTGGCGGTCATGGAGAGCAGGTGCGGGACTTTGCCGTCCGGACGCGTGGCGACGGACAGCGCCTCGCGTTGCGCGACGCCAAAACGATGCTGTTCATCTACGACCGCGAGCGCCGTGTCCGGCGGGAGCATGCTTCGCTCGAGGAGCGCATGCGTGCCAAGGACGACGAGGCGCCCGCGAAGAACGCGCTCGCGAGCCTGTTTGAGATTGAAGACGGTTTTCTCTCCCCCTTCCCACAGCGTCTTCTCCGACGACGTGAGGAGGAGCACAGGCGTCCCTTCGACTTGTAAAAAGCGGCGAACGGACGAGGCGTGCTGTTTCGCGAGGAGCTCGGTCGGCGCCATCATCACAGCCGACTGGTCGGACCGGGAGGCCATGGCCATGAGAAACGCCGCAACGACCGTCTTCCCGCTACCGACGTCTCCCTGCAGGAGACGGCGCATGGGTCGGGTAAGCGTCATGTCTTGGAAGGACGCCCATGCGGCCTTTTTCTGGTCAGGCGTGAGCGGGAACGGCAGGTGAGACACGAACTTCTTCGCGAACGCTTCATCGAACGGCACGGCGGGTGCACCCGCTTCGTCCGCATCGTGTCGCGCAGACCCGAGCGCGAGGCGGTATACCAGGATCTCGTCGAACGCGAGTCGTCGCCTCCCCTCTTCTGCGTCGTCGAGGCTCGTTGGACGGTGGACCGAGCGGTACGCGTCCAAGAGCGGCGCGACGCGGGCGCGCGAACGAACGTCTTCCGGTATCGGATCGGGCGCGTCGTCCACGTCTTCGACAATCCGCGCCATGAGCTCGCGCATGGTCTTCTGCGCCACGGACCCCGTGAGCGGGTAGACGGGCGCGATCGTCCCGGCGGCGACGAGCGGTGAATCTGTCGCCTCCCAGATGGGATTCGCCATCTGGCTCCCGAATTTTGGTTTCGCGGTGATCGTCCCGGAGACGAAGATCTCACGGCCGGGTTTCAGTTCATCGAGCAGCCACGGCTGGTTGAACCACACGACCGCGAGCGAGCCGGTCGCGTCTTCCAGGAGTCCCCGGATGATCGTGATGCGGCGACGGAACCCGGGTTGTTTCTTGAGTTGTTTGACCGTGACCTTGATCGTGACCGGTTCATTCCGCGGCGCCGCCCGGATGGAGACGGTGTTCGAGTAGTCGTCGTACCGGCGCGGGGTGATCTCAAGCAGGTCGCCGACCGTTTCTGCTCCTAAAGACTTGATGGCACGCTTCTGCGCCATGTTCAGGCCGCCGAGACCGGCGACGGGATCGGATGGACGCAGCATGAGCCGTGAACGACTTACGACGTCTTGATCGTGTCTTCGTATTCCGGAAAGTAGTATGAAATCTGTTCGAGGTTGAATTTCGGCAGGATGGAATCTTGCGACTCGTGTGTCAGGAGAAAGACGAACGACCGCTCGATCAGTTTCTCCGGCGTCTCTTTCCCGTTCGTCAGCTCCTGGTAGTAGGACTGGTCGAGGTCCACCTCGTGGGCAGACGCCGAACCGTCCGACACGCGGACGGTATATGTCGAACGCGTCCCGTCTCTCCCTTTCAGGCTGACCGTGATCTTGGACATGCGCGCTTGATGCGAGGAGGGTAACAAAAATGGACTGGATTAACAAACGACCCGCTGTTAGGCGGGACGTCGTGTGGCGGAGAGGGTGAGATTCGAACTCACGGTACCATTTCTGGTACGACGGATTTCAAGTCCGTTGCTTTAGACCGCTCAGCCACCTCTCCATGTTTGTGCCGAAGAATATCACAAAACCGCGTTTCAATCAAGCCCACGGCCCTACATAAAAACCCGCATCGTCTGCGGGTTTTTATGATCTGCCGCATTACGCGCGCTTGACGTTGACCGCGTTCTTCCCTTTCTCGGAGTCTTCGACGTCGAAGCTCACCTTGTCGCCTTCCTGAACCTGTTCGAACGACACGCCGACCAGGGAATTTTTGTGGAAGAAGAGATCTTTCTCACCTTCTGCCTGGCCGTCTACCTTAATGAACCCAAACCCCTTATCTGTCTTTTTCTGAACGATACCATTGCTCATACACGCAATACGTTACGAATAAAGTTGAGACACGATTGTAGCTGTTTTTCAAGAAAAAGTCAACAACAACGTGATCTAGAGCTGTATTGTCCCGGTTGTTGAATCAGACGGCATGTCGATCGTGGACGTAGCCTGCGGCGGAGACAGGAGTTCTCCGAGCTGCTCAAGCGTGATTGCGTTCGCCGGCGCTTCGATCACCGAACCGGTGTCGTGCGCGAGCGACATACCGCCCGTGTACGTGACGGTCGTGGTGGACGTGTTGCGGCACGTTCGACGGTTCGTGGTGTAATTGGTGGTACACGTCTGGTTGGGTGCCGAGTAGCGGCCGCCGAATTCGAAGCGCTTCAACGTCTGCGCCTGTTCGTCCAGGACGGCGACGAACTGCATCCCCGCGAGTACTTTACGGAACTTCGCGAACTGCTTGTTCAGGGTCTGGATCTTTTCACGACGGAGGGGATCGGTCTTCGCGATCGCGCGCAATTCGGTGTTGTAGATTTCCGTCACCACGCGCGGATTCAGGCGCACACGTACACGCAACGTCGCTCCACCGTCCATGGTCTCGCGTTTCTCAATGCGCTGGACCAGGAATATCTGCATCTTCATGAGCTGCTTCAATTTCTCATCCGTCAACCGGTCTGCCGAACCGACACTTAGTGATGTGACCGGTGAAAGCGTACCGGCCAAATCCTTCACCCCTTCCCTCCCTTTTAATTCAACCCATTGACCGATGAGTGCGGACGGGTTCATCCCTGCGAGGGTCAGATACACGAGGATGCGCTCCGGCATCGCTTCGATCCGGAAGTACGCCTTCTCACCCACCATCTTCCACTGGATCGCGAGTCCGCCGTCGATACTGAACGGCAGTTCCGCTTCTTCAGACGAACTATGCAGCTCAAATTGCTTCAGAACAAGCCGGCCCTCCATGAGCGGGTTCTCCTTGTCGCGGGACTGCGTTCGTTGCGTGAGACCGAGCTTGATGGTCCCGTACGTGCTCGGACGATCTTTCACGAGCGCTTTGTCGCTGAAATTGAGCGTGACCTCCCCGGCGGTCCAGAGCGGCACGTAGTCCATGGACTGTTTGAACGCCTGATTCAGGATCTGCTGGGTGGTTGCGGCGAACGCGGTGATCGGGACAGCGACGGTCACGCAGGCGATGACCGTGGCGATACAACGTGGAGAATGCATATTGAGCGATGATAACAGTGCTCAACGAATTTGGCGAATCGTGCTATCATACGCCCATATGAATCCGGAGCTCGCATCACAACTCGCCGAAGCGCAGGACGCGTTCGTATGGGAAACGCACGCGTATGAACGCCACGAGCGAGGTCCACGCTGGTACGTAATCATGAGCCTGGTCGCGCTCCTCTTCGTCGGCTATTCGGTGTGGACCGCGAACTTCCTGTTCGCATTTCTGATCCTCCTCGCGGCCATCGTCCTCATCCTCGCGGGGAACGAGCACCCGTCGAAAGCGCTCGTGCAGGTCGGTCATAACGGCATCGTATGGGAGGGAGAATTCGTGCCCTTCGACAAAATCAAACACTTCGCCATCGTCTACCAGCCGCCACACGTGAAGGTGCTCTACATCACGCCAAAAAGTTTTTTTCTTCCGCGTCTCCGCATCCCGCTCGGCGAACAGAATCCCATCGAACTTCGCGACCATTTTAAGCAGTACGTGTTCGAGGATCTCGCCTTGCGGGATGAGCATGCCTCTGATATGCTCGCGCGGCTATTTCGTCTCTGAGACGAGTCTGAGACGAGCACGCGGCCATAGCTCAGCTGGATAGAGCGCTTCCCTGCGAAGGAAGAGGTCGGACGTTCGAATCGTCCTGGTCGCACCATCACAAAAAACCGCCTGACGCGGTTTTTTGTTATGGCGGAGAGGGAGGGATTCGAACCCTCGCGGGGCTTTTGACCCCCTAGGAGATTAGCAATCTCCCCCCTTCAACCACTTGGGTACCTCTCCGTGTTTCAGGGTGTGCCGAGGATAGCGGAAAGTCGTGTTTGAATCAATGCTATTTCCCCACCGCCAATGTCGCGAGGTAGACGCGAGGCGCGCCTGCCTGCATCAAGATCTGTGCCGCCTCCCCTGCCGTTGATCCGGTCGTGACCACATCATCCACGAGGAGGACGGGGCCGACGACCCGGCGCGTCGCCACGAACGTACCGCTGATGTTCGCCTGACGCAGACGACCGTCGTGCGTCAGGTCGGCCTGGGCAAACGTGGACGGACGGCGCGCAAGCAGGGCGGACCTGTTGCCCGGGATGTTCCACGCCACGCGCATCCGCTCCGCGATCCACGCGGCCTGGTTGAATCCACGGTGACGTTCGCGCCCGGGCGCGAGCGGCATGGGTTGGATCGCGATCGTCGTCTCCCCTGCCCAGGGGAATGACGCGGACCAGTCGCGCAGATACGACTCCAAATCCGCGCCAACCGCAGTCATCCCCTGGAACTTCAGTTCCGCGATGAGACGTCGCAGAGGCCGCGAGTGGTAGAAACCGGTCGAGACAACTCCGGCGAACGGAAGTGTGCCGTTGCAGACATGACGTAGGTCCGTGGCGAGACATCGTGAACACGGACGGTTTGTGAGTCGTTCGACAGCGCCTCGACATGAGGCGCACCACCAGTCGCCGGAGCGTCTGCACGCGACACAACGAGGAGGATAGAGTGTATCCAAAACACGACCTGCGAAACGTCTCATGATTCGAACGGGCATATCCATTCAGTGACGGTTTTCAGACCGACGGTCAAGTACCAAAAACGTCCCGAAAAATGGGACGTTTTTGATTGGGGATAATCCCTACGGCGTAAAAGGCTTCGTCGAATACCCACTCCCGATCCACGTGTCTCCCGACTTCGTGAATGTGACGGTTGACTCGAGGTAGACGGTGGACGTGTTGTCCCCTTCCCGCACCTGTACTTGCAGCTGGACTGCGACCTTGAACGTGGGACCGGTGATCGTGTCGCTTTCGGGCGTCTCGAGCAGACGGCGCGCGATCGTGAAGTACGTGGGATCCGTGACGGGGTATTTCTTCCGGAGGTCGGCCTTCATGGACCGGAACGCGTCCGCGAGTGCAGGCGACACGTCAATCGCCGCGTCGTCCAGGTTACTGAACCCGTTCGCGCTCGAACCGCTCTCCACGCGCTCGGACAGAATACCGGCGCGGCTCGAGAGTGACGCGATCTGTTCGGCATCCGGATTTGCGGACGGACGAGGGATGAACGTGGCGACCCCGGGGGCGGTCGGCGCTCCGGTCGGCGTGGCTCCTCCAGGTTGCGACGTCCCGGGCTGGACGACCGGTGGCGTGAGCGAACTTGGGAGGATCGGTGGTTGAACGACGGACTTCGCCGGAAACAGCGGTGCGAGCGTCGGCAACACGATCAACCATACGACCAAACCAAACAGGATGATCGCACCGACGATGAAGAGGATGAATTTTGTTCGGCGATCCATAGTTAGGTGGGTTTCCCGGCCTGTTCAAGACTTTCTTGGAATTCTTTTCTGGCTTGCTCGATTTGTAAGAGTTGCTTCGGATCGGTCGTGACGATCTGGTCCTCGGTATAGGAAGCGACGATCTGGATGGCCGCGTGCTTCTGGCCTGCGAAGAAAATTCCCTCTCCGCGTCCGCTCTCGAGCAGGAGGTACTTCTCCGACTGCGTGAGGAGGAACGTCTTCGCGATGAGGTCGATGGCGGCCGGGCTCTGGCGGAGCAGGAGCTGCATGGCGGAGTTCGTCACGATCGCCTGGCCGTATGGCGAAGTCAGGAAGTCGTTCACGTCCTGCGTGATCGTGGTGATCCCCAGGTAATACTTCCGGCAGCGCTTCACGAGCGCGAAGATGAACTTGGCCGAGTCTTCGTGCTGCATGAGCCACCATGCTTCGTCGATGGCGAGCACGCGCTTCTTGCGCTCGGAGCGTACCACGTTCCAGATGTAATTCACGATGGTGTAAATCGCCATGGGACGGAGTTCGTCTTCCAGGTCGCGGACGCTGAAGGTGACCAGGATGTTGTCCATTTTGACCGTCGTCGGCGAGTTCAGGAGCCCGGAGAACGTCCCTTCGGTGTACTTCTTCAGACGGATCACGAGGTCGCCCGTCCCTTCCATCCCTTCCAGAATGTCCTGGAAGTCCTGGAGAATCGGCGGCTCGACCGTGGAGAGGTCCGCGCCCGGCACGATATCTTTCTTCGCGTACGTCTCGAGGAGCGCGCGGTCGAGGATCGAGTCTTCCGCGACGGTCAACTTGCCCAGCATGAGACGCAGGAGACCCTTCTGCGTGATGACCGCGCTCCGGATAATGTCCTCGACCGAGACTGCTTCTCCGGTGGGCCGCGGCAGGTCGAACGGGTTGATCTTGGCGGAACTCGCGAGCGAGATGTTAATGTAGGTCCCGCCCACAGCGTCGGACAGGTGCTTGTATTCCATCTCCGGGTCGATCACGATAATCTCCGTGCCGAGCATGAGCGACCGCAGGATCTCGAGTTTGACGGCGTATGACTTGCCCGCGCCGGACGTGGCGAAGATTACCGCGTTCGCGTTCTGGAGCGAGAACCGGTCGAAGAGGATGAGCGAGTTGTTGTGACGGTTTACGCCGTACAGGATGCCGTTGTCGCTCGAGAGTTCCGCGGACGTGAATGGGAAAGAGGACGCGATGGGCGACGTGCTCATGTTGAAGGTGATCATGAGCTCATCGTTCCCGATGGGGAGCGTGGAGTTGAACCCCTGCTCTGCCTGATAGTACGCGCGCTTCGTGTAGATCAGCATGGACCCGAACGTCGTCTCGACTGTGCGCGTGAGCCGTTCAAGCTGCTCCGGGTCGGTCGAGTAGAACGTGCAGTAGAACGCAAACTGGAAGAAGTGCTCGATCCCCTGAGTCAGGTCGTCGCGCAGCTGTTCGATGTCGCGGAGCGCGGTCTCCGCGATGGGATCGCGCGGTTTGCCGCTCTGCGCGTCCATCTGGATCTGCGCTTCCACGATGCCGACCTTGCGTTTCAATTCCTTCAGGATCACGTCCGCCTTGATGGGGTAGAAGAACATCGCGATGTCCATCTGCGCGGACAGGTTGATGATGGGCGACGCCCAGCCCACGGTGACGTAGCGCGGGTAGGTAATGATGAAAAGCGTGCGGCAGTACGTGTCGCCGAACCGGACGAACGACGGCTCAACCTTCATGGATGAGGGTGAGATCAGGTCCTTGATCGAGGCGACGCCTTTCCGGTAGACGCGTTCCTCCTCCAGAGCGACCCTTTCTTCTGCGAGCTTCTTCTTCAGTTCTTCTTTCGCCACCGGTTTCGTGTACCCAACGCCCCCGGCCGTGAGGGCCGAGGCATCAAATCCTTTCTTTTTGACGTCAATAGCCATACGATTAGCCTTCCAATTGGAACTTGTTTACATCCTGCATGCGCTGGCTCTCGAACAACTCCGGATTGTACACGGTGTAGAAGAGTTCGATGAGCGACTGGGTGTCGAGGAGCGCGGCGTTCAGCGACATGGACTGGAGTCCGCCGATGACCGTGTTGACCCGGAGCATCAGGTTCCGGCGCTGCTCCTGGAACCGGGCTTCGGAGAGCCGGATCGCCACGGCCGGCGTCATGACTTCCGTGAGCCGACTGAAGAAGTTCCGCTTCTGGGATTCGCTCGCGGGATCGAGGGGCACCACCACGTAGAACCGTTTCTGCATGATGTCGCCGAGCTGGACGAGCTGCGCCACGTACTCGCGGTAGTCGGCGATCTGCGCGCGCAACAGGTCGTTCGTCTGCGTCTTCTGGGCGTCCAGGAGCGACCGAAGATATGTATCGATGTTCATCCGACGGCTCTGAATCACGATCTGGATCGGAAAATCAATGGAGTTCAGGAATCCCATGTACGCCTGCACGATGGCGTTCTGTTCGTCCACGTTTTTGAGCGCGAAGTTGATGCTCGACACGAGGAGCACGCCGCGGATCGTGCCGTCCTTCATGATCACGATGTCCTCCTTGATCTCGGCGATATCAAGGTAGCGCTGGCTCGGCACACCCGGTTTTGCTCCTGCGAGTTTCTTGCTCTGCATACGTCAGGTCTCGTCTTGTTCAGGGACGTAGACGCCGCCCGTGTTCACGATGAGGGACAGGTCGCGCAATCGCGTGCTCCCAGGCCGTTCCTTGCGCACGGGGCCGGCTGCCGCCGGCGCGACCGTCTGCGGCTTAATGAACGACCGGAGTTCCGCATCCAGCGGATTCTTGTCCCACACGCGGAGCGCGGGGCGCATGACGGTCTGCAGGAGGTTCAGGAAAAAGATGTGGAACGGCTGGCCGTTCACCTTCACGAACCCGAAGAGGCCCACGATGGCGACCGTGACGACGGCCGACAGGATGAAGTACGGGAGCGTGAGGATCCGGAACTCGAGGAAGATCGCGAAGAACCCGCCGAGCGACAGGATGAACTGCCGTACCGTAATCGGACCGAGAATTTTATCCTCGTTCTCAATGAACTGCGGAACGATGAATTTATCGGGCATTGGGAAGGGCTCGTGGTGCGTGGTCCAGACCACGGACCACGGACTACGGACCATCTTACCTTGAAAACGCGACCTATGGGAGTTAAAGCCTTAATTTTCCATTGAGTTCCACAATCGCCGCCAGTTCTTCCGATGTCATGACGTTCTCGCCGGCCGCCCGCTTCTTCTCAACCAGTGCATTCACGGGGGTTCCGGAGCCGAACGCTTCCGCGACGAGACTCACGTACGCCTTCTGGAGCGCGCTCCCCTGCCACGCCTGGATCGCCTGCACCCGGCGTTCGAACGACTCTTGGGCGAGAAGCTCGACTTTTTGGAGCATGCGCTTCGCCGCGTCCGCGGGCGTCTTCCCTAACCGTCGGAAGGTCGCGAGCGTGATATCCGCGATCTCCTGAACCGGTCCGGACAAACGCGGGTGGACAACCTGCACGTCATCCATGCGCGGGCGCGGTTGCGCCGCCGTCGCCTCCGCAGCTTTGGCCGTCTCCGCGCTGACTTTCACGACTGGTTTGAACGCCGGCGTCGGCGGTGGGACCGGAGGGGACGGCTTCACAGGAACCAGCTCCCCAAACGCCGCCTTTTCTTTCTTCTCTTCCTTGACGTCGATCGGATGAATCTGAATCGGCGTCGTGAGGCCCTGCGCGATGATGCGCATCTTTTCGACCATCTTCTTCTGCTCCTCATCGGCCAGACTCTTCACCTTCACCTTCTCCTCGAACCACCGCGCATGTTCCTCGGCCTCGCGTTTCTTCCGTTCCAGAATCTTGCGCTCCTGATCCTTGAGCTGGACGCCTAGTTTCTCCTTCTCTTCCTGCCCGATAATGCCATGGAACTCTTTGTACCCCTCCTCGATTTGTTCCGAGACTTTCTCCGCATCCTTCCGTTCAAGCCCGACGCCGCCCACTTTCGCGTCGCGCATGAGCTTCATGAGCACTTCGTTCCTGCTCCGCACGTCGCGCAGCCGCGTGGACACGATATTCTCGAGACGCTTCAGCAGGTACTCGTCCGCCGGTTTCGACGACAATCGTTTCAGAATCGTCTCGGTCGAGAGCGCAAGCACGCTCGCCGTGTCGCGCACGGGCTGGGGCATCTTGCCCTTGATCGCGGCGATCTCCTCCCCGTCCTCATCCGGCTCCCGGTTCCCGGTTCCCGGTTCCCGGACCTCTGCCTTCGCCCGCATGTCCCCCGCAAGCCACACGGAGTAGTCGTCTTCGGTCATGACCTTCGCACGTTTCAAAATGTCATTCACCGCGTCCATGGCAGCCCCCGCCTGTTCTTTCGTGAGACCGAGCCCGCCGAAATCAGCCGGACGCGCGAGTTGTTCCTCGATTTGCGCGTCGATCCGGATCCCCTTCACCTTGCTCATGATGAGATCGCGGAGCCGCTCGCGTACAGCGCCCTGGATGTTGATTTCCGCCATGCGCGCGACTTCTCCCGCGGCCCCGCCGTACGTGAGCGGCTTCGTGTAGACCGCGTAGTACGGAACGGACGGGAAGTAAATTTTTTCCTCGCGTGAAACGGTCTGTGCGGACGGAACGAGCGCGTCTCCCCACGGCATGAACCGTTCTGCGATGAGCCGCGCGAGGAGTTCCTCCTTTTTCTTCGCGTCCATCTGCGGGAATTCGCTCCGGAGCGCGGCGACGTACTCTTTCAACGTGAGACTCTTGCCGAGCACCAGATGGTCCATCTCATTCAAAAACGTGAGGTCGTCCGCGGACAGATCGAACTTCTTCGCGACATCTTCCGTGACACTCGCGTAGTATTTCGACGTGAGGAACGCGATCGCTTCGTTCGAGAGGTCGGGCAACACGACTTCTTCAACAGGCGCTGTCTCTGCGACAGCCGGACCACGGACGACGGACGACGGGCCCTGATCGGTCTTCACCGGCATCTCCATTGGAGGCGGCGGGGGCGCGACTGGTTTGGCCGCTGGAATCTGGATCGTCGCACTACGGACCACGGACCCCTCGACTGCGCTCGGGGCAGGCTTTGCACTTTCGGTCTTCCCTGCCGCCAGCGACGACGCCCTCGCGGCCCGCGCGTCCTTTGAGATGGTCGGGATCGCGGCACTGGGCGGCACGAGCGAACCCACCCCGCCGCTCGCGAGCGGCGGGGTGGAGGTCGCTGACGTGGCGGGTGCTGCCGGTATTAGTTCGGCCATACGTTACGTACGTCTACGAGGAGGCGGGACCTCCAGATCGGGAATTGTCGGAGAAGGTGGTGGGGGTGGAGGTGGCGACGGGGGCGTCGGTCGCGGACCTGGCGGCGGGACGTCCGGACGGCGGCGGGGAGGACCGCCGGGTCCGGCAGGAGCAATCGGGGGTGTCACGGCGCCGCGCAATTCCTGACGCGCGGCCGTTCGTTCGAGTCCCGCGACCCCGGCGGCCGTGCGGCCTTCAGGAGTCGCGAAACGACGGGTCGTCGCTCCCACCGCCGCGGCGCCTCCGGCTGCCGCGCCCGCGACCGCAGCGCCGCCAGCGACGACGCCTTTCCCGAAGCGCCGGGCCGCGGTCGCTCCACGCGCCGACATGTTTTTCTTGTACGCCTGGAGGGTAGGATCGGCATTCATGTCGAGACGTTTCGACATGGCGGACACGTCCGATTGCGTGAGTTCAACCCCGGACTCGGCGTTGATCGCGTCGAGCTGACGTTGGAACCCGCTCATGTCGCCGGATTTCTTGGCTTTTTCATAGTCACCGGTAATCTGACCCACGTCCATCTTGTTCGCGAGCTTCAAGTTCGCTTGAGCCAGGGTCTTTTCCGCGCGCGCGCCTTCCATGTCCACCACCTGCGCCATCTGCGTGACGCGGCGCTGCGCCGCCCGGTTCTGCGACCCCGTCGCATCGACGGCCGCCTTCCGCAGCCCGTCCGTGGACACCTTCTCAATGAACACGCTCCGCGCTTCGTTCCGACCGCCAGGATTCTGCTGGAGCAGGTCAAAGTCCATGTTCTGGACCACGCTCATGTCGAGCCGGCCTGCTTCCGCCGCGGTATTCACGTTCTGCATAGTCATGCTGAACGCCGCACGGTCCTGGTCGCTCGAAAACGTCCCCTTCTGGTCCACGCCGAACGCCTCGGTCATGGGCGCTCCGGCCGCCATCATGCCCTGCTGGACCTCGGCCATCCGCTCCGGGGGCGCTCCTTCCGCGCGCGCGCGCGCGAGCCGTTCCTTCGCCGCGTTGATCTCCGACTCGCGACGAATGGGCTTCTCCCACTCCTCGCCGCCGGCCGCGGCCGCTTTCTTCCCCGTGACGGCTTCACGCGCCGCCGCGACCTGCTCCGCCGACTGCGAGACATAACGCACCCTGCCGCCTTCTTCGACCCGCGCCATGTAAGCTCCGGCCATATTCGATGCGGCAAAAGCCTGATTCATGGTACTGATCGAAAGGGGCTGTCCGCCGGCCTGCGCCTCGGCGGCCAGCTCGGCATGCCGTTGTTTAATGAGTTCCGCACGCAAACCGCGGCCCTTGGCCAGCTTCTCGTAGTCTAAGCTAGTCTCATCGAGCGTACCGTCGGGTTTCAGCATGCGCTGGATTACGGCATCGGCCACGCGCGTATCCTTAAATGCTTCCGCCTTGACCGTGGTCGCCATCTCCTCCGGAGTCATGCCCATGAGACCGTGCCGCGCCTTTTCGAAATCTTCCCCTTGCAGCAGATCCGGTCGTTTCTCTTTCCACTCACGCACCTCCTTCAGCATGTCCTGGTCGCCGCGCGCGGTGGCAATCCCGTCCAAACGGCCCAATGCTGCACCCTGCTGGTCGCGTGCCTTTGACTGTGCATATGCCGCCAATGTCGCGCCTCCGAGACCTTTCGCTGTCCCCTCGGCCACAAACTGATCTTGAATCACCTTGGTCCCTTCCGGTGACATCTGCTGCTTCGCGAGCATCACGCCGGCTTCGCGGCTCTTCTCACCCAGCCCGCGGGATGCATTCGTGAGGTACTGCATACGTTGTGTCGCATCCATCCCGAACGTTGCGCCTTCCACGCGTTTCGCCGCCTCCGCACGTTCTCCCGCGCGTCCGCGACGCAACGCTGCGCCGGCTGTTCCCGCGCCGGCGGCAGTCGCGAGCCCTCCGATCACACCGCCCCGCGCCGCCACACCCTGGAGTCCTCGTCCGAGTCGCTCTCTCAATTCCAGTTTCCGTTCTGCGGCGCGACCGGCTCCGCGCGCCGCATACCCGGCCACGGCCGCCATACCCCCGTACGCGGCAAACTTCGTGGCGGCCATGCCGCCGGTTTGGATTTTGCCGACCGCGCCGCTCAAGAACGTCGATCCGATTTCCCCGGAGACGGCCACGGCCGCTTCAACGCCCATGAGGAGCATGATGAGCGCCACGAAATAGGTGGCAACGTCCTGCGTATTGCCGATCGCGGAACTGAAGTAGCTCACGGTCTCTTCTGATTTTGGCGCTTCAACGGTAAATCCGACGATGTCCCCGCCTTGGACCGTGGAAAGCGTGAGCCAGAGGAAGAAGGCCATGATGGGGCCGCCCGAGAGCATGGCGCCCAAGCGGCTCCAGTACTTATCACCCACGAGACTCACCTTCGAGGCGACCGGCGTTCCACTGAGCGCCGTCACGAAGAGCGCGGCAGGACTGAAGATGAGCGCGATCCAGAGCCCGACCACGCGCACGAGGAGGTACACGAGCATGATGAGGAGCATCACGATCGTGGTCCCCATGAAGAAGACGCCCAGGAACTCCGAGAGGACGATCTTGAGCAGCATCGAATCCTTGCTCGGAAACTCCGTTTGCTTTCCTTGGGCTTGATTCTGTACGTCCTGCGGATCAAACGTCATCATCTTGTCGAGCTTCAGGGCCTTTACGAAGTTGCCGGCCGCCGCTGCCTTAAACCCGTTCACGAACGTGAGCATCAGGATCTGCGAGAAGTCTATCAGGAGCCCGATCAGCTGTTTCGAGAAATTCACGAGCACGGCCATGAGGAGGAGCTTTGGGAGGATCTTCCGGTAGTCGAACTTCTTCCATTGGATGATCGTGGAGAACGCGGTCACGAGGAGCACCACGATGAAGAACATGTTCACCACGTCGCGCACGAGCGGCCACCCAGACATGACCGGGGCCGCGGTCACGAAACTGTTGTACTGGGCCACGTCCACCACCACGTTCGTGATGAGGAGCACGAGTTTGCCCATGAAGAACAGCACCCACTGCAAGATGAAGCTGACCGCGAGCATGATGTAGTTGATGAAGTCCTGCACGACCTCCGCTTTCACTCCGCCCGGCGCCATAATGCCAAGGACTGTCACAAACCCCACCGACGCGATCCAGGCTCGCTCGAGGCGACGTCGAACGTCCGCACCGACCCGTTCCGGGATGGTGGAGGGCATAATCTGGTACGGAGTGTAGCATAATTATAGGAACCACGCTAAGATTCCGTCGTTCATGGCAGGGCTATTGAAGGTGGATTTCCTGGGTGGTGAAGCCGAGCGGCGCGCCCGGCGCACGACCGCGTTCCTTGCGGTCGGTTTTAGCGTGGGGGTGGGGCTCTTGGCCGCGATCGGCGCCGGGGCGTCGTACCGGGCCGCGACCCTTGGGACGACCGTGTTCGAGGAAGTCGGAAACCTGCCTGTCATCGCCGAAATCCGGCGGCTCGCCTGGGGCGATGAGTCGGACGGAGAGAGCGTGACGCCGGACAACCGGCTCACGTTCCTGTTCCTCGGTATCGGCGGCGAGGGTCACGACGGCTCACAGCTCACGGACACGATCCTGGTGGCGTCCGTGGACTTGACGTCGAAAAAAATCGGAATCGTCTCGCTCCCCCGCGACCTCGCGTTCCCGCTGGGCGGCGGACGCTTCATGAAGATGAACGCGGTGAACGCCTACGCCGAGCAGTCGCACCCCGGGAATGGCGCACGGGACACGGCGGACGCGCTCGCCGAACTCTTTGCCGTCCGCATTGATCACGTGGTGCGCGTGGACTTCAGCGGGTTCGAAGCGTTCGTGGATGCCCTTGGCGGCATTGACGTGGACGTGGAGCGCTCGTTTACGGACAACGAGTACCCCACAGACGACTACAAGTGGAAAAGCGTGAGTTTCGAGAAAGGACGACAGCGCATGGACGGCGCGACGGCGCTCCAGTTCGTTCGGTCGCGACACGGGGGAAACGGAGAAGGCGGCGACTTCGCGCGCGCCGCGCGCCAGCAGAAGGTGCTCGTCGCGACGAAAGACAAGCTCATATCCAAGGGGACGTTCACGAATCCGCAGCGCGTCGTGAAGCTCTACGAAGCGGTCGCGAAAAACATCCAGACCGACCTCTCGCCCTGGGCTATCGTGAAGCTCGCCCCGTTCGCGCAGGGGTTCTCCAAAGACGACATCGCGAGTACGGTGCTGACGGACGGCCCGGAGGGCGAACTCACGCCCGCCAACGTGGAAGGCGCCTTCATGCTCTTCCCGAAGAAACAGGATTGGTCTGAAGTGCGCGAGATCGTCCGGGATCCGTTCAAAACAAAGGAGGAGCGACTCGCCACGTTCAAGCCGGAGTCGGACGTGCGGATCGAGATCAAGAACGGGACGTACCGGAACGGTTTCGCCGGACTCGTGAAGGACAAACTGTCGGGCATCGGGTACCAGGTGAGCACGGTCGGAAACGCCGCTTTCCGGGGCTACGAACGCACGGTCATCTTCGACCTCACGAACGGCGCGAAGCCGTCCGAACTCGCCCGGTTGAAGAAACTTCTGGACGCGAATGTCTCGACCACGCTCCCCTCCTGGCTCACCAATTCATCCACGAACGGCGCAGATCGCGCGGTCGTGGGTGAAGGCCTTCAACCGGAACAGGTGAACGCCACGAATACGGACTTCCTGATCGTCCTCGGTGATTCGAGTCTCGGAATCGTGGATACGCTCGCGACACAGTAGGACCATGAACGACCCGTTGCTGAAAAAATCAGACCTCCCGTCCGTCGTCATCGTCGGCCGCGCCAACGTGGGCAAATCCACGCTCTGGAACCGAATCGTGGAGGAACGACGGGCCATCGTGAGCCCGATCGCTCACACCACCCGCGACAGGAACATTGCGGTAGCGCGATGGCGTGGCAGGGTGTTCGAAATGATTGATACGGGAGGGTTGGACGTCGAAGACGACGAAATTGGACGCGGGATTCAACGCCAGGCCGAACGCGCGATCAAAGGCGCGGACGCGGTGATCTTCCTCGTGGACGGCCAGACCGGCGTGGTGGACGAAGACCGGACGCTCGCGAAGCTCGTCAAAAGACTGAACAAAAATGTAGTGCTCGCCGTGAATAAAATCGACAAGCCGCGCGACGACGCGCAGGCGCACGAACGCGCCATCTACGGGCTCGGCCTGGGCGACCCGGAACCCATCAGCGCCGCCACCGGCAAACGCGTCGGCGACTTGCTCGACATCGTCTTCTCCAAACTCCCGACCGCGAGTACACAGGACGGACGGGACGAACAGGACGGACGGGGTCCGACCCCGTCGTCCCGTCGTCCCGTCGTCCAGTCGTCCAGTCCGCCACTGCGTCTTGTGCTGATGGGCCGCCCC
Organism: Candidatus Uhrbacteria bacterium RIFCSPHIGHO2_12_FULL_60_25; assembly: GCA_001791275.1. Classification (GTDB taxonomy): domain Bacteria; phylum Patescibacteriota; class Patescibacteriia; order 2-12-FULL-60-25; family 2-12-FULL-60-25; genus 2-12-FULL-60-25. The sequence goes on from MGEH01000028.1 coordinate 24,489, forward strand.
AACGTCGGCAAAAGTTCCCTCGTGAACGCGATCCTGGGCGAAGAGCGCGTGATCGTGTCCCCTGTCGCGCATACGACTCGTGAGCCGCAGGACACGCCGTTTTCGTACCGCGACCGCGAGATGGTCCTGGTCGACACGGCCGGCATGCGCAAACGCGCGCGCGTGGAACGCGGCATTGAGGAGGAAGGTCTGGACCGGAACCGCGACGCACTCGCCAAGGCGGACATCGCTTTCCTCGTGTTCGACGCCACAGAAGACCCGCAGAGCCAGGACAAGCGGCTCGCCGGACTCATGGAATACGCGAACAAGGGGCTCGTCCTGGTCGCAAACAAGTGGGACCTCGTGGAATCGAAAACGACTGCGTCGACCGACGAGTACGAATCGCTCATCCGCCAGGCGTTCCCGTTCCTCGACTGGGCGCCGCTCGTGTTCGTGAGCGCGAAGGCGGGCCTGCGCGCGAAGACCCTTCTCGACCTCGCCCTCCGCGTGGAAGACGAACGGAACCGGATCATTGAGTACAACGCGCTGAACAAATTCCTGAAGACGGTACTGAAACAAAAGCGACCACTCGCGTCGTACGGCCCAAAGTCGCCTTACATCCACGATGTAGCGCAGGTGGCGTCGGCGCCACCCGTGTTCCTCATCACCATCCGCGGCGAAAAGCAGAACATTCACGCGTCATGGCTGAAATTTTTTGAAAAGAAGCTACGTGAAAAATTCG
>MGEH01000029.1 GCA_001791275.1 Candidatus Uhrbacteria bacterium RIFCSPHIGHO2_12_FULL_60_25
ACGCGGACCTGCGCGTGGTCCCGGACGCGGCCTACGGCGCCGCGCTCCAATACTTCACGGGCGACAAGCGGCACAACGTGATGCTACGCGGACCTGCGCGTGGTCCCGGACGCGGCCTACGGCGCCGCGCTCCAATACTTCACGGGCGACAAGCGGCACAACGTGATGCTCCGCGAGTTCGCGCTGTCCAAAGGCTACACGCTCTCCGAGTACGGCCTGTTCCGTCGCGCGCGACGCGGCAAGACCGCAACGGGAAAGACGGGTCTCATCGTCTGCAAGACTGAAGACGAAATCTACAAACGTCTCGGCATGGATACGCCCCCGCCGGAAATCCGCATCGGCGAGGACGAGATTGACGCGGCGCGCGACCACCGTCTCCCAAACCTCATCCCCTACGGTTCGGTCCGCGGCGACTTACAAGTTCAGACGAGTTGGACCGACGGCAGCGCGTCCATCGAAGAGATGGCCAAAGCCGCGAAAAAACGCGGCCTCGCGTACCTTGCCGTGACCGACCACACGAGGGCCCTCGCCTTCATCAACGGGTTGGACGACAAAGGTGTGATACGGCAAGGCAAGGCGATCGACGCGCTGAACACAAAACTGACCGGCTTCCGCGTGTTGAAAGGGACCGAATGCGACATCCACGCGGACGGGACGCTGGACTTGAAAGACGAGACGCTCGTCCGTCTTGATTGGGTCGGCATCTCCGTGCACTCGGCGTTTCGACAGTCACGCGCCGCGCAGACCGCGCGCGTGGTCGCGGCCATGTCGAATCCCAACGTGGACTGTCTGTTCCATCCGACCGCCGGACTCATCGGAAAACGCGAGCCCATTGACCTCGACATGGATGCCGTGATCGCGGCCGCGAAGAAATATCGCGTGGCGCTCGAGATCGACGCCTACCCGGAACGATCAGACCTTTCCGCGATCCACGCGCGCGCGGCCGTGCGCGCGGGCGTGATGCTCGTGGTGGACTCGGACGCGCACGCGCCCGAGCATTTTGACTTCCTGCCCTTGGGCGAAGCCATCGCACGGCGCGGATGGGCGACGAAAAAAGACGTGTTGAATACGAAATCCGCGAAGGACCTCATGGCGTGGCTGGAGAAGAAGCGGCCGCGCGGCTCCGTCTTCACCTGACGTCCTTCTTCCTCTCCTCGAACTCTTTTTTGCTGATCTCGCCTTTCGCGTAGCGTTCCTTCAATATCTCAAGCGGGGAGGCCGTGCGGGCGCCGCCGCGGGACTGGCCCGTGAGCCACGTGATGATCGCGACGATGCCCGCGATGATCAAGGCCCACCAGAGAATCATGAACAACCAGCCGAAACCGCCGAAAGGCGTGAATCCGAAATTCATCATAGGATTGTTTGATTGATACGAACCGACGGGAGACGACCACCCTCCCGCCTGTCCCCCGGAGCCTTGGCGGAGGGGGAACATCATGGACATCATGGGCGTCCAACCGCCGCTCAAGCCGGACGCGACCGCGGACGTATCGCACCCGGAGAGCCGCTTGCCCATGACGATGTGGATCTGCTCCTCGCCGTCCTCGCCGTGCGTCTGGATCATCATCGCGTTCATCGCGGCGTGAGAAGCGCCCATCATCTGACCCATGAAGTACTCGCCGAGCGCGCCGAACCGTTCATCGGTCATGTCCGCGCACGCGATCTCTTTCGCCTGGAATCTGCTCCAAAGATCCTTCCCTTCGGCTTCTTCCCGGGTCGTATGTTCAACGACGGCGTCCCAATCTTGAGCGTTCGCGTGTACGGCGAATGAACCAACGCCGCTTGCGACAAGAACGAGAAAGATCGTGCCGAGTTTCATGAACCGAGTATACTCGAAAGGCGCAGATGTTCCCATGTCATGTAAAAAGTCCCCGCCGCGGCGGTGACTTTTTACATGGTGGGCCCGGCAGGAATCGAACCTGCAAGCCTTACGGCCAGGGATTTTAAGTCCCCTGCGTATACCTGTTCCGCCACGGGCCCGGTTGCATGAGGGTAGACGGTTTCGTGCAATAGTTCAATCCTCAATTCACCCCCCATTCGTCTTTCAGCACGCGGCAGTGCTGCTTGCGCGCGGCCGCGCGGCGTTCTTGCTCCTCGGACGGGAGCTTCGCGTCCGCGTCCAGCTCCCGCTCCATGTCTATGATCGCCTCGTAGAGCGCGATCGAGGTCACGGCCTCGTCGCTCACCATGGTCGGCATGCGGAGGAAAAGATCCACGTCGTGCCAGTGCGCGTCGTCCAAGGGGATCGCCTTGGCCTGGACCATGAGGTCGAGCGCCTTCAGGTCTTCTTTGGACGTTTGACTGCGCTGTTTCCGGATGCGTTCAAGTTCAACCAAATCATCGAGGACTTCGTTCCGCAACGCCTCCAGGTGCTCCCGTTTCTGTTCAATGTTCGGCTCCCCGCCTTCCGCCTTGATTGTGCTGTTCCGTTCGGCGAGCGCGCGGGTCTGCCGGCCGTGCTCGGGAGACGGCTCGATCGAGGGGACGAACACCGGCATCTGGGATTTCATGTCTGGCTCAATCGCCGCGCGATCCAATCGAGACGCGAGAGTCCCTGCGGCGTCGCCGTGACGAGCGCGCGCTGGATCCACTGGTGCGCCGCGGACAGGCGCTGGATGCGGGACGTCATCGCGCTCACGTGGGTGCCGATCGCGGACAGCGTGTCCTGCCGCGCTCGACCGTTTGACGGTGGCATAGATGGGTGTATCCTATCGCACTCGGGACGGTTGTTGAAATGATAGCGCCCGTACCTTCCAGGAGGCCGGTATGTCGAAAAAGAAGAAGAAATTGAAACCTGCACGGAAACAGAACGGACAGCGGACGAAGAACGCATCTCGTCCCCGTCCTGTCCATCGCCATCGAGGCAGCATCGATTTCGAAGCCAGCTTCGACTATCCGCGCGCTGCGCTGGCCGACCTCCACCTCAGGTAGACCTCACCACTCCACCCCTCTCGGACGACCGGGAGGGGTGTGTGTTATGCAGTAGACGGATTGAGGGCTCAAACGGTAACCTCCCCACTATGCACGAGGACATGAACGTCGCGCGCCCGGTCGCGCCCGGGGCCCTGCCGGAAGACGCGGGGCTCGACGTGTCGCTTCGGCCGAAATCACTCGCGGAGTTCATCGGCCAGCCCAAGGTGAAGGAGAACCTTTCAATTTTCCTCGAAGCCGCCAAGAAACGCGGCGAACCGTGCGAGCACGTGCTCCTCTACGGCCCGCCCGGACTCGGGAAGACGACGCTCGCGCACGTGGTGGGGCACGAGATGAATGCAAAGGTGTCGGTCACGAGCGGCCCCGCGCTCGAACGCGTGGGCGACCTCGCGGCGATTCTGACGAACTTGGAAGAAGGCGACATACTCTTCGTGGATGAAATCCACCGGATGAACCGGACGATCGAAGAGGTGCTCTACCCGGCCATGGAAGACTACGCGCTCGACATCGTGATCGGCAAAGGTCCGACCGCGAGGACGCTCCGGTTGGACCTCAAACGGTTCACGCTCGTCGGCGCCACGACCAAGCTCTCGCTCCTCTCCGCCCCGCTCCGCGATCGCTTCGGGTCCGTATATCACTTAGACTTTTACGGCGAAGACGAGATGACCGCGATCGTCCGGCGTTCGGCCGGGCTCCTCGACGTGCCGATCGACGAGACGTCCGCCCGGCTCATCGCGAGCCGCGCGCGCCGCACGCCCCGCGTCGCGAATAGACTTTTGAAGCGCGTGCGCGACTACGCGCAAGTGCGCGGCGATGGTACACTTGGCCCCGTGACGGTAGACGCGGCGTTGACCGGTCTCGAAATCGACCCGCGCGGGCTCGACGACGCGGACCGCCGGTTCCTCCGGGCGCTCATCCTGAAGTTCCAGGGCGGCCCGGTCGGACTCACGACCTTGGCCGCCGCGACATCGGAAGAAGTTGAGACGCTCGAGGAAGTGATCGAACCGTTTCTGCTGCAGGAAGGATTTCTCTCGCGCACGCCGCGCGGCAGAGTCGCGACTGAAGCGGCATACACGCATCTCGGTCTCGTCCCTCCGGACAGACAAGGCGAACTGCTTTCATAACAATGGTCTCCCTCACTCTCTTCTTAATCGTTTGGATCGTCCTCCTCGCGATCTACGGTATTCTCGTGCTCGTGACGCTCATCCAGATGCTCCGCCACGGTCTGCCGTCGACCTCCGCCTACGTGACCACGTTCGTGTTCCTGCTCGTCATGGCCGGAGTCGTGATTGGCACGAGCATCTATTTTACGGGGGTGGACTGGTCCGTCACGGTGAACGTGGTCCCGGAGGGGCTCCTCCCGTTCTTCTTCGGCGAATCCTGACGATATGATCGACTTGAGCAAACTCCCGGGGACCGCGGCGGACGAAGAGAACGTCTTCTTCCTGCGGAGCCACTGGTTGATCCTCCTCCCGATCGCGATCGGATTTCTGATCGTCCTGGTGCTCCCCTTCGCCGTGTGGTTCGGCGTGAACGCATCTAACCCGGAGTTCTTCGGGACCCCGGGGTACGCCACGCTCTACGTGCTTGGCGCCAGCATCTTCTTCCTCTACGCCTGGCTCTTCCTCTTCCAGAGCTTCATCGACTACTTCCTGGACATCTGGATCATCACCACCCACCGCGTGATCGACATCCAACAAACCGGACTCTTCGGTCGCACTACGAGCGAACTCCTCCTCGACCGCGTGCAGGACGTGTCGTCTGAAGTGAAAGGGTTCATCCACACGATCTTCGACTACGGTGACGTCCGCGTGCAGACGGCGGGCGAGAAGGAACGCTTCGTGTTCGAGAACGTTCCGCATCCGGTACACGTGTCAAAACGGATTTTAGAACTCGCAGAACGACGCCGAAGTGCCCAGGCGATTCCTGCGGTCAACGACTGACGTCTTAAATTTTCGGTTTCGGTTTCACAATTCCCTGCGGCAATCGCACAAGCGGAAGGTCATTGATGGGCGATTGCGTCCTCGCGACGCTACTGCTCTTCAAATCTTCGTTCTCACGGATGCGATAGACGGAGGTGCCGCTCTGTCTGGACTGTTCGCGCTTCATCTGGAGGATCTTCGAGATCTGTTTGTCCATCGGGCGTTCAACAACGCCCTCGTGCGCCGCGCTCTTCGCCGCGGGTTTTTGTGAACGGAGTTGCGCGATCTTCGCGAGCCGGTCCTGCACGCGCTGGGCTACTCGGTCGGACGTGGACGGCAAGCCGGCGCCCGCGCTCACGCGGGACAGACGACCTGGACCGATGTTGCGGCTCATCATGCCTCTAGTGTAGGGAACGTCCTCCCGATGCGCAACAGACGACCCCTGATCATCGCGCGGACCGCTGTCGTATTGACAGATAGACGAATCCGGGTACATTCCTCGGTGGAGCCGCCATGCTCGTTCAACAACTGTCGGATAACGGGAGAACTGTCACCCGGGTCGAATGCCGGTGCTGCCGCCTCATGGACGGAATCCGGTGTCACGTGAATACGGATTGGGCCACGTCGTCGCTCCCCGGGACCACGCCCTCGTACGAGTGCCGTGTCGGAATCGCATTCCAAACGAAAAACAGGGAACGGGACCTGGTCATCTTCCTCCCGTATCCGCTCGATCGCGAATCCGTGCCGAAATCAAGCAAGATCAGCGCGCCGCTCATCCTGCACCCAGATGCATACGACATCGAACCCGGTAATCGAATCTGCTTCGCTCTCGACACGATTCTCGCGAAAGACGGGAAGCTCCTTCTATGGCGGAGAGACAAGGACGTCATCCTGATCCGCTTCTCGACTCCCAACTACTGGAGCGAGACCTGCGTGCAACTGAAACGCCTGAACGACTACATCGCGCCGTCGAACAACGCGACGAACGCCCCTGCGACTCCGTAGGGGCGTTTCAATTCGCCAATTCTTCACTGATAAAACTTCACGAGCCCCGTCCCCTGGTAGAAATGTGTCAGGATCTCCGGGTAGACCTTGCCTTCGTTCGCCATGCCGAGCGCGCCGGATGCGGAGAGGCCCACGCCATGACCCCAAAGCGTCTTCCCGGCATCCTGCGGGACTTGGACGGACACGAGCCATGGGAATCCGCTCCCGCCCCACACCTCGTTCCAGTTCCTCGTGTGTCCGTCTGACCGGCTGAAGTATGGCGTGATGGCGAGGACTCCACCATAACTCACAATCTGTCCGCGTGTGTCCTTCACGGCCTGCACGATCTTGGGACTCCGCGCTTCGGCGCCGTAGCCGCGGTATACCTGATCGTACTTCGCGTCCACGTGGAACCCTTCGTCCGCGTGCTTCGTGGCGCGCTTCCAGTGATAGTAGGCGTACGTGCGCGCGGCCGTGAGGAGCGCCTTCTGATACTCCATAGGGCTCACGTCCGACGTCTCGGCGATGCCGTAGAGGTAGTGCTCCATGGGCAGTTGGTTGATCGCCCAGACGGCGTCTGTGACGCTCGACCAGCGAAGCTCTAGAATACCGCGGAATTTGTTGTCATTTGCGCCCGGGAGCCACCCGACGGGCCGCGAGAAATCCGTCATTTCAAGCGGGAGCAACGGATCGTCCGTCCCCTGGACCTGGTAGACGTCGGTCGATTGGCCCACGCATCGCGGTCCAGTCAGTTTGTAGACCTTATTCGTGCGGTCGAACCGCACCGTGAGTTGTTCGCCTGCAGTAAAGTTGCAGTTCGCGGTCCCCTTCTGGTGTACGCGGAACGGACCCGCAGCGGTCACGACCATCTGGTCGTCCGTGGTCGCAAAGATGCCGACGCGGAGCGTGGGTTCAGGACCAGCGTCCGGCGTGATCGGGATGATCCCAGACGGTGGGACGTAGGTCACGGACGGCGGGGGCGTGATCGGCGGCTGCGTTTCAAACGCGCCGTCGGACGTGACCGTGATCGGGATGTCGATTGCTCCGCCTTCGACTTGCTGGCCGTCCGCCTCGAGGACGAAACTCACGCGGTACGACCCGGATTTCGCCGGCGCTTTGAGCGTGAACGACAGGAATCCGATCTCACCCGGGTTCGTGACGTTGTCCACGCGCACGGGTTCGGCGGGTGAGCGCCACGAGTCGTCGTACACGGACGAGAGCGACCCGGAGAGCGCCGGGAACACGCTCGACATCTTGAGCGACCTTGAAGCCCAGAACGAGGTGCCAGTATTCTTGAATCCGAGCGTCACCTGGGTGCGGGCATTGCCGGCGAGCGCGAACTCCTTCGCGGACCGGAGCAGGAGCACGGCGCTGTAGGTCTTCGGCGTTGTCGGTGCGACTGGCGTCGGCGTGATCGTCGGCGTCGGTTTTGTCGGCGTCACCGTGGTCGCGACCGCTCCTTTGACTTTGATCGTGACGAGGGTCTCCGCTCCGTACATCCACGCCGTGTCCTCCGATGCGAGCCGCACCTTCTCCGTATACGTCCCGGGCGCGTTGCCGAAGACCGCGAACGTAACGACCGTTTTGGACTTCGGTTTGACGGTCGTGTCGCGGATTTTCGCCGGCGAGTCGCTCGTGCGCCAGCCCACGCCGCCCACGGGCGATGACTTGGTTCCGACCAAATAGAGCGAGACGTATGATGTCTTCGCGTCACGGGCCCACGTCTTCGATCCCGTATTCGTGTACGTAAGCGTAATCCACTTCTTCTCTCCCGGGTTCAGCTCGACGGTCACCGTCTTTTTATCTACCGATCCTTCATAGCCTCCCGATGCATGAGCGACGGCCGGTACGAGAACGAAAAAGAGCCCGACAGACCAACCTAAACGGTTGACCCAAGCCCGGGCCCTGTCTCGGACGCAAAAACGCGTCATTTTCGACATAGAAGTTCGTTTTTCCTTTATTTTTAGCGGAATTTTCACTCCGCACACACTATCATACAGGTTTTTTCGACTTTTGTCAATTTATGGCTCTATAGAGCCAATATTTCCCGATTAGACCCATACATGTCACAATAGAACCCATGTCCGTCGCCCGTGCGCTAGCCGCAAACACCGCCGTTCAACTTGCGGGGAAGGTCGTGTCGACCGCGATCGGGATCGTCGTGGTCGGCCTCATGACGCGGCTCCTCGGACAGGAGGGGTTCGGAAAGTACTCGACCGCGAACGCGTTCCTACAGGTGTTCGCTATCGTCATGGATCTTGGGATCACGGTCATGTTCGTGCAGATGCTAGGCGAGAAGGCTGGCGACGAAAAAGCGGAGCGTAAAATCGTGAGCTCGATCTTCACGCTCCGCGTGATCATGGCGGGCGTGGTGATCTCAATCGCGCCCGTGATCGGCCTCCTCATGCCGTACAGCGCGGACCTGAAGCTCGCCCTCTTCGCGCTCTGGGGGTCGTTCTTCTTCACGATCATAAACCAGGTCGTGATCGGCGTGCACCAGCGGCATCTGAAAATGCACGTGGTGGCGATCTCGGAAGTGGTAGGGCGGACCGTGCTCCTCGTGGGCGTCTTGATCGCGACCGTATACGGCTGGGGCCTCGTGCCCGTGGTCTTGATCGTGTCTGTGGGCGGCATCGCGAACTTCCTCGTGAACTTCCTCGTGGCGAAACGGTACGCGGACTTCTCCTGGAACGTGGACGTCGCCTTCTGGAAACACGCGATCAAACGCTCGTGGCCCATCGGCGTCTCCATCCTGTTCAGCCTGATCTACTTCAAAGCCGATACGCTCGTGTTGAGTTTCATCCGGCCGCAGGCCGAAGTCGGCGTCTATGGCGCCGCGTACCGCGTGCTCGAGATCCTCGTGACGCTCCCCTTCATGTACGCGGGCGTGCTCCTCCCCGTGATCGCCAAGGCGTGGGCGGACGGCCAACGCACGCGGTTCGCGCACCTGATCCAGAAATCGTTCGACGCGTTCGCGCTCCTCGTGTTCCCGCTCGTCGTCGGCACGCAGATAATCGCGACCAAAGCCATGACGCTCGTCGCGGGTCCGGACTTCACCCAATCCGGCGACATCCTCCGCATCCTGATTCTCGCGACCGGCATCATCTTCATCGCCACTATCTTCTCGCACGCGATCGTGGCGCTCGACCGTCAGCGCGCCATGCTCCCGGTCTATATCGTCACGAGCATCGTGACGCTCGCAGGCTACGTGCTCTTCATCCCGGTCTACGGCATGTGGGCAGCCGCGTGGTTGACCGTCGGCTCCGAACTCGCCGTGATGCTCGGCAACATCGTGATCACGGTCCGGACGCTCAAGATGCGCGTGGATTGGACGGTGTCGGGCAAGGCCCTGCTCGCGTCCGTCATCATGTACCTCGTGGCGCGTCCGTTTGCAGACCAGTCCCTGTTCCTGACAATCGCGGTCGCCGCCCTGGTCTACTTCGCAGTCGCGTTTGCGACCAAGGCGCTGACAAAGGAGATGATTGAGGAATTACTCGTCACGCGCCGCGGCATACCCTCCGGGGACAGTTCGGTATGACGCTCGTGACGATTGAACTCCTCGTGATCGCCGCGCTCTGGGGCTGGTGGGCGTGGAAAGATCCGAAACGCGCGTTCCTCGGACTCCCCATTCTCCTGCCGACCTACGTGGTGCGGACGAACATCGGTCCGATACCGACGACCGGGCTCGAACTCGTGATCCTGGTGACGTTTGCCGTGTGGTTCCTCCGCAAGGGGTGGGTCTCCGCGTGGATCGCAACCGCATCCTGGCGCGGGCCGACGCTGCTCTGGCTCGCGGCCGGCCTCGTGGCGGTCTTCGTCTCCCCCGTGCCGTGGCAGGCCCTTGGACTGTACCGCGCGTATTTCATTGAACCGCTGCTCGTGTTCTTCATGGGCATGGACCTCGTCCGGACGCATGAAGACAAACGCAAGCTCGCACAGAGCTTTGCGACCGTGACCATCCTCCTCGCTGCCTGGGCCGCGGTCCAATACGCGACTGGCTGGGGTATCCCACACCCGTGGGATGCATGGCCCGGCCGTCGCGCCACAGGTCCGTTCCCGTTCCCGAACGCGCTCGCGCTTTTCGTGACGCCGATCGCGGCACTCGCGTTCGCAGACGCGGTCTCGCGTTATTCCGATCGGGGCGCACGCAGTGCGCCCCTACTGGCACCACTTTGGAGTTGGCTAACGGTTATCGCCGGCCTCATCGCAATCATTCTCGCCCAAAGCGATGGTGGGCTCATCGCCTTTGGAGCCGCGGCGTTCGTCGCACTCATCCTGAACAAACGGACACGGATGATCGCCGTTGGACTCGCCGCGCTCGGCCTCGTTGCGCTCTTCGCCATCGCGCCGCTCCGCGCGCGCGTGACCGAGATGATCACGTTCCAAGAGTGGTCCGGCAAAGTACGAACGGTCATGTGGCAGGAAACGTGGGCCATGCTCCGCGACACCTCGACTCCGCTCGGTGCAGGCCGTCCAATCTTCGGCGCCGGTCTCGCGGCCTACCCGACCGTGATCCTCCCGTACCACAAAGCCACGTGGATGGAAGTGTTTCAGTACCCGCACAATATTGTATTTAACCTGTGGAGTGAGACGGGGCTGTTGGGACTCTTTGCTTTTGCATGGATTCTCTACACCTGGGTCCGTGGTCCGTGGTCCGTGGTCCGTGGCACGACGACGCCTGACACGCGACGCACGGCCGTCCTGATCCTCCCCATCCTCGTCGCCCTCCTCGTCCACGGTCTCGTAGACGTGCCGTACTTCAAGAACGACCTCGCGGTGGCATTTTGGATGCTTATTCTCCTTACAACGACCTATGAAAAAACTTCTCATTGAAATCGTCGGCTGGTACGGGGCCGCAGCGATCATCCTCGCGTACGGCCTCGTGAGTTTCGGCGCGTTGGGCGCCACGAGCGCGGTCTACCAACTCCTGAACGTGACCGGCGCCGTCGGGATCGTGATCATCTCCATGACGAAACAGGCGTACCAACCGGCCGCGTTGAACGCCGTGTGGACGGTGATCGGGCTCGTGGCGCTCATGCGACTCTTTTTCTAAGTCCGATCCTCTTGACTGGGACGGAAAACCGGCTTACCATCGCCCCGCACAGAACGAATGAATGACCATGGAGAGGTGGCAGAGTGGTCGAATGCACCGGACTCGAAATCCGGAGTAGCCGCAAGGTTACCGTGAGTTCGAATCTCACCCTCTCCGCCATGACAATTAAGTATCGCGCAACGCATATGCCTCGGCTTGTGCGGTATACGTGCGGTACGATTGTGACCGACAAAACGACCCGAAAGGGTCGTTTTGTAATAGCCCATACTTTTAATCCTTCTGGCGCACCTCTCGATACCAACGGACAGCCGCTTCGAACATGGGTTGATAGTGTGGATACGTGACGTACTTCATGACATCTTCTGGCGTGACGAACAACAGCTCATGGATTGCGTCTTTGTCAGGATCCGGCTGCTGCGGATCAACACGTTCCACTAAAGCTGCATACCGAAGTTGGTAATAGGGCGAGTTCTTGTCTCCAAGCACTTCTTGGTACCCGATCATGCCACATTTGCCGATCCGGACTGTCGTTTCTTCGTAGACTTCACGCATCAGCGTCTGGCTTGGCATTTCTCCAGGTTTTGGTGTACCGCCAGGGATGTTCCATGACTTGCCCTGTTGTCGCAGAAGCAGAATACGACCCGCATTATCAAAACAGACACCGTATGCCTGGGTGACAGGATGTAGCCCTTCGGGGCTATTTCCTTCATGCCAAACGTAGTTGATCATCGCAGTTCAGAACTACGCCTTTCGATATCTCGTCGTCCGTCCCTGTCCGATGCGCTCGACTTTCTTTAAGCGCATTAAAACATCCAACGCCTGTGAAACTGTGGGGCGAGCGACTCCAGTCGCCTTTGTAATTTCACCGGGAGTTGCTTCGGTAACCGATGCGAGATACCTCAAGACGGCGAGCTGTTTGGGAGACAAGAGTCGTTCAATGTTTTCTTGGGACAGGAGTTTGATGGCCCGTTTCGCTTGCTCAAGCGAGATCGTGAGAAAAAACTCCAGCCACTCCGTAATATCTTCATGATCCGTGTTAAGCGTCTTCTGGCTTTTTCGGAGCACGAGATAATAATCAGCCTTATTGTCTTCGACCAATTTTTCATGCGAGACGTACGGTACGTATTCATATCCGGCTTTCAGCATGAGGAGGTTCGTCAGGATGCGTGAAAGACGCCCGTTACCGTCCTGGAACGGATGGATGGCGAGAAACTCAACAAGAAAATTTCCGATGATGAGCAACGGGTGGAATTCTTTTTGAGCCAAGGCACCTGTCGCCCATGCCACGAGTTCCTGCATCTGCTTGGGTACGAGATATGCAGGAGTCGTCTCGAATACGACGCCGATGGATTTGCCGGATTCGTCGTACATCTCAATCGAATTTTCCGTCTTTTTGTATTCACCTCGATGACGTTCGTCTTTGGAGACGTATTTCAACAGCTCTTTATGGAAATGTTTGATTGCGCTTTCGTTAAATGGAATTTGCTTCCAGCCATGGAAAATATTTTCCAATAATTCGTAATATCCCTTTACTTCTTGCTGGTCACGATTTGCAAATTTTTTGACGGAAAGACCGCGCATGAGTTTTTCAACATCCTCATCCGAAAGCTTTGCACCTTCGATGCGCGTTGACGCGCCAGCGGAGGTGATTAGTACCGAGCGCTTTAATCGTCCCAATGCCCGAGGATTGAGAGACGCTCCTCCAACCCAACGGCCCTTCAGCTCATCGATGTGATTGATGAGAGACCAGAGGTTTTGAGGAATATTCTTGATCCGTGGATCACGATGATAGACGCTCAATCTCATATGTTGATTATATGAGATTGTATGAGATAAAATCTGACCAGTCAAGGCACTTACCGGAAATTGAAACTTTCCTTCAAAAACCCCAACAAATGCATGAGGGGCGACCCTCATGGTTCGAATCTCACCCTCTCCGCCATGAAAAATCGACCCGCATGGGTCTGTTTTTCTGTGTATAACCAAGTGATACCCTGACTTAATAGTTATGTCCCCCTGGTTCATCTACATACTCCGATGCGCTGACGGATCGCTATACACAGGGATCACGAAAGACGTTCAAAGTCGCATCGAGAAGCATAACGACGGGACAGGGGCGAAATATACGAGGTCACGGAGGCCCGTGGTGCTCGTATGGTCCAAGCGAACGACATCGGCATCTGCCGCAATGAAACGAGAAGCGCGAATCAAGGGATGGGCACGTACGCAGAAGGAGCATTTTCTCAACAAAGGACGCACACGTCCCGCGTGATCCGCGGTTTTTACCTTCTTCTGAACCCCTGCTAGACTTTCTCCATATGGCCTCCCCTGAAGAACTGAAAGCCCTGTGCTTCGACGACCGCGGCGGGCTGAAGACCAAACCGGAATGCCGGTCGGCGTTGATCAATCACCTCATCTTGGACGAGATGATGGACGTGATGGAGGCGGAAGACGTCACGGAGAAAACATTGCGTGATTTGAATCTCTGGCCGGTCGAAGAAAAACCGAAAGACGGCTCGCCGTTGCCGTGATGAACACGTCGCGCATCCACGACGCATCATGGGTGGAGTCATCGCGCGTCTCTCACGCGCGACCACCGCGTCGGTTATCCACCCGCGCGTATTGACGCGTCCGGACGTCTCGCGTAAAAAATGTGTAGCACATTTGCCGCCTCGCGTTGTCGCCACCATGCTTGGCGATGACATGGGACGGATTCGCCTTCAGGGTCGCTCCCTCCAGGCGACGAATCCCCCTCATCTTCTTGAACGTGAACAGGCGTTCAGGACCCGTGAGGGGGATTGTTCGTTCTCTCCACGTGGTCATCATGAGCGAGCGAAGCGAGCCGAAGGACAGTTTTCAAACATGATGAATGTTCGAAAACTGTCCTTCGGCTCCGCCCCGTCGAACGGGGCTTCGCTCAGGATGACATGTAAAGAACCTGCTACCCTGCCTCCATGCTCGACCGTCTGAAACGACATGAAGGTCTCCTCGTAGGCGTGGGTTCCCTCCTCTGGTTCCTGGTCCAGACACCCTGGGGCCGGTTCCCAGACCCGGATGCCTTCTACCACGCGCACCTCGCAAATCTCATGCTCGACCGGGGCGCGCTCCACGCATTCCCGTGGTTGGACATGACGTCGCTCGGGAGCAACTTCGCGGACCACCACTACCTCTACCACTTGATCCTGGGTCCCGCGATCGCGGCCTTCGACCTCGCGCGCGTCCCGTTCGCCGAGATGTGGGCGACAGAGCTCATGGCGCCGCTCCTCGCAACCGTGACCGCAGTCGCGCTCTGGACCGTCCTACGGGCAATGCACGTGAAGTCCGCGTGGGTGTGGGTTCTGCTCGCGCTCCTCATCCCCGGGTTCTCGTTCCGCCTGCTCCTCGCCAAAGCATCGCCGCTCGCGATCGGCGCGTTCGTGGCCGTCATGGGCGCCGTGGCGCTCCGCCGACCGATGACCGCCTTCTTCGCAGGCGCGATCTTCGCGCTCGCGCACGGCGGGTGGATCATCGCGCTCGCGGTCGCGCTCGCCATGGTCCTTGGCGACATGCTTGCGCGGCGCCTGATCGAGGACGACGCGTGGGAAACCGCCATCCGCGATGCGCCGTGGCAGGCGTTTCGGGCGCTCCTGGCCGGGGTTGCTCTTGGACTCGTGATCCATCCAAATCGCCTCGAGCTTGTTCAATTCTTGTGGGTCCAGACGTTCAAGGCGGGACTGGTACCCTCCTCTGCCGTGATCCAAGGGAATGAGTGGCTGCCGGCCGTGCCGGGCGTGCTCGTGGGTGAGCTCGCGCCGCTCATGATTGCGTTCCTTCTCGGCATCCTCGGCATGCTCGTCGCACGAAAGGGAACCGGGAGCCGGGAACTGGGAACCGTGTCAGAAACCGGTTCCCCGTCCCCGGCTCCCGGTTCCCGGTTCCCCGTTCCCGGTTCCCTGTTAGACCGGATGCGCCTTTCCATCATGCTCGCGCTCCCCGTCGCCATGACCGTGGTGTTGACGCTGAAGAGCCGCCGATTCGTGGAGTACCTGGTCCCTGCGCTCACGCTCTGGATTGCAAGCCTCTGGCAATTCGTGGACGTGGAACGGCTGAAGACAGAGCTGACCGTCATGCGCCGCGACCTTGCGCCGCTCGCCCGTCGCATCATCGTCCCCTTTCTCGTGGTCCTGGCGCTCGCGCTCGCTGCGCACCACGCGCTCCTCACGTGGACTCAGCTCCATCGGCCCGCCTCAAATACATTCGACGCCTATCGTGCCACGTTCGACGCAATTCGAGTCCGCGCGACGGCGGGCGACCGCGTGTTCCACTCTG
>MGEH01000030.1 GCA_001791275.1 Candidatus Uhrbacteria bacterium RIFCSPHIGHO2_12_FULL_60_25
CGGAGAGTGGGTATACGATCAAAGTTCAAACAGACGGTGATTTTCGCGTTTCAACCAGCACATTCTTCATCAATGTGTCTGATGGAGCGGTCACCGTAGGGTCCGAGGAGTACGGAGGAGAGGTTGTTGGGAGCCTCGGTTTGGGTACGGGTAGCGATTTTGCCTTTTCATCCACAGGCACACGGACAGTCCAGGAATCATCCACATATGCCTCGAATGATCGAATTGGCTTGGTCTATAAGCTATCTGTAGCGCCTGAAACCCCATCTGGGAATTATCAACAGGTCATAACGTACACTGCGACTGCGAATTTTTGATATACTATGACAAAGGCATGTGAACCCCCATGCCGCCAAATTATATGAAACAGGGCATGACCCTCCGTTCCGCCGGCCTTATCGCGAGCCTCATATTGAGTCTTGCCCAGTTCCCAGCTGTTGCTGGCGGTGTCGTCGTCACATTGAGTGACCTGACCGGCACTGTCGATGCGGGAAATGGCGGCAATACGGAGATTACAACTTCATGGACGTCCTCAGGAATCTACGCCACGAACTCTGCGCTCACCATCACAATATCGCCCGCAGTGCAGGACACGATCTTAAACTGCGCGACGTTTGACTGTAAGTTCAATCCCGCGGCCGTCGGATGCGACTTCTCGTTCACTACGAGCACCATGACGAGCTCCACGGCGACCGGCGTGTTCACCCAGTCTGTCCCGACGAGCACCGCCGGATCGCTCTGTGCCCTCTACCCGATTTCGGCAACGTCTGTCACGAACTACTCGATCGCGATCCTCACCTCGACTTCCACGTACGACTTCGGGGCCGCGCTCTACTACGTCCTCGGTGCCAACCAAGTGACAATATCGGCGACCGTTCCGGCGACGTTGTCGTTCGCGATCCGAAACAGCGCAGACACGGCGAACACGAACACGTGCGCGCTCGGCGTCTTGTCGACGACGGCCATCAGCTCCTGTTCCTACCGTCTGCGCATTGCTACGAACGCGTCGAATGGGTTCAACTCCACCATCTTGGCTGATGCGGATCTGAACTCGAGCGGCAACGCAACCATGACGAACATTGTGAACGATGTGGCATTCGCAGCGGGAACGGAGGCATATGGCATTTCAACGCTCACAGCGGCGACGCGTGGCGTCCGCAGCACGACCTCAAGCCTCTTCGTCGCCGGTATGGTTGAGACCGGAGGAGCAGGGTACACCACCACCACGTTCGACACGGATTCGAGCCCCGTTCCGACGAGCACGGCCGGAGCCAATGACGCAATCCTGTTCGTCTACGCGACGAGCGCTGTCAATCCAGCCGCAGCCCCCTCGCTCACGGACACGACGCTAGTCACGCACAGCGCGGCCATCAATGCGGGAACGGAGACCGGCAACTACACGCAGACCGTGACGTACCGCGTGACGGGCTCGTTCTAGCAATTATTCGAAGGGGAGGGTAACGTATTCGATGACCCTCCCGGTACCCCGCATCTGTCAGGGGACGGATGCGGGGACCCTGATATCCAGCAACGTTATTTCAAATGATTGAATCCCACACCACGTCTATGAAACGATACGTCTTAGCGTTACCCCTGCTCGTCAGCTCATTGTTCCTGCCGATCCATGCCGCGATGGCGATCACCGTTTCGCCCGTGGTCATGGATCTTGAAATCGCCAAGGGTTCGAGCAAACAAGACAAGATTACGGTTCGTAACGATTCGGACCGGGTGCAGACGTACGCGCTCACGGTCCAGAATTTCGTGGCAGAGGGGGAAGAGGGCGCCCAGACCTATGTGGAGGAAGAACAGCCATTCGGACTCGCCGCGTGGGTCATTGTCGACAAACCGGCCGTGACGCTCCAACCGGGCGAATCGGCAGATTTTCCGTTCGCCATCAACATCCCGAGTGACGCGGAACCCGGAGGTCACTACGCGGCCATTTTCTTCTCGAGCAGCCCTGGCGGAACCGAACGGACGGGCGTCGGCGTTGCGGCGAAGACGGGCGTGCTGCTTCTCGTCAACGTCCCGGGCGATATCCGGGAAGATGCGCGCGTTGAGACGTTCAGGATGAGCGGCGGCGGCTGGATTAGCCGACTCCCGGCGAATTTCGAGTTGCGCCTACGGAACCTCGGGAACACGCACTTCCGACCGCGTGGGACGCTGGTCGTGAGAAACCTTCTGGGGAGCGTCGTCGCGCGCGTGCCGGCAAATCCGAAAAATTCCGCCGTGCTCCCGAACAGCGTACGGAAAATCTATGCGGTCTGGGCGAATACGATGGATATCCCGAGCGGCGGGTTCTGGACGGAAGTGACGAATGAGTGGAGAAACTTCGCGTTCGGGCGGTACACCGCGTCTGTGGACATGACGTACGGCTCACAGAATAAGTCGCTGGAGGTCCAGTCGGTTGCGTTCTGGGTGTTCCCATGGAGGCTGGCGATCCTTGCGTCGGTCGGCGTCGTCCTCATCTTCGCGCTCCTCCGCCTCTACAATGCGATGATCGTTCGCGCGGCGTTGAAACGTTCCGGGAAGACGTAACGCGCGGGATACGCCAGAAGCCAATGTTGAACCGTCACTCTCAGACTTGGCTCTCAAGAACCGCGATCTTCCTGATCGTGGTTTTGAGTTTGTACGCATCCGGCGCCCAGGCCGCAACGCTCACGAGCTTGAGCGACACGATGAGCCGGGAGAAGGTGAGCACCGCGTCAAACCACACCATCAGGTTCAGGACCCCGACCGGCGTTGATGCGCCGGCCGACACGATCACGGTTGATTTCCCAAGCTTCGCGCTCGGTTTGGTCGCATTTGGGGATCTCGACTTGACCCATGGCGCCGTGACCGGCGCCGAGACGAGCGAGGCGCTCGCGGCCGCGGCCGCGGCCGGAACGTGGGGCGTGTCGATTGCGGGCACGACGATTACGCTCACGTCTCCCACGGATGCCGCCCTTGGAGAAATTACGGCGAACGATTTCGTGATCGTGACCGTCGGCACGAACGCGGCGGGGGGCGTGAACCAGATCATGAATCCAGCCGCGTCGGGCGCGTACACGATCTCCATTGCGGGGTCGTTCGGCGACACGGGCGGGATCGGCGTCCCAATCCTCGATGACGACCAGATTGCGGTCACGGCGACCGTCGCAGCCACGACGACCTCGAGCACGCCTCCCGTTGGACCTCCGCCAGGGTCAGGCCCGCCACAGCCCACGAATCCACCGCTCATCTTCAACGTGCAAGCCACCACGACGTCTCCCACCACGGCCACGATCACGTGGCAGACGGACGTGAGTTCGAATTCCACGGTCGACTACGGCCACACGTTGAGTTACGCGTCTGGGACCGTGAGCGACGCGACGCAGGTCACGAGCCACACGATCAACCTGACCGGCCTCATCCCGTGTTCGACCTACCACTTCAAAGTGACGTCCGCGGACCTCTTGGGGAACAGCGCATCGTCCGGTGATGGGACGTTCACCATGCCCTGCGATACGACGCCACCCGTCATTTCAAACGTCCAGGCGGTGAACATTACGGACACGGGAGTCGTGATCACGTGGACCACGGACGAGCCTGCAACGTCACTCGTCGATTACGGCACGACCGTGTCCTACGGGAGCCAGGCGACTGTTCCCGGACTCGTGACGAGCCACAGCGTGACGATCAACGGTCTCACGCCTGGGACGCTGTACCACTTCAAGGTGACATCTGCGGACGCGTCGGCGAACAGTGCGTCGTCCGCGGATTTTACGTTCACCACGACGCAGGACGTCACTCCGCCGGCGAACGTGACCCTCACGGCGACAGCAGGCGACACGCAGATCCAGCTCACATGGACCGTTCCGTCCGATCCCGACTACGCAGGGGTGAAGATCATGCGGAAGACGGGCGGGTACCCCACAGGGCCTAATGACGGAACCCCGGTCTACCAAGGGACGGGGACGCAGACCCTCGACACAGGACTCACGAACGGCACCACGTACTACTACGGCGCGTACGCCTATGACACGAACGGGAACTTCGCGTCCGGGGCCCTCGCGTCTGCGACCCCGACCGGGCCACCTGTCCCGCCGACACCAACGCCGACCGCGCCCCCTCCGATTCCACCTCCACCGCCGATCGTCCCGGTCACTCCCGGTCCCGGTATTCTTCCCGGTCCGCCATCGCCCGGAACGACCATCACGGTGAACCTCTACGGGGCAGGGGGAACGCTCCCGCTCGCACCAGGATCGAACGGTCAGATCGGCGTGCTTGCCGGGTCGAATGTTCTCGCCGTCGTCCCCGCGTCGTCCATGAACGGGACCGCTACTATCGTGGCGTTCACGGTCGCCGGAAACACGTACAACCTCGCGTACGACGCGGCATACGACTCCTATCGGGGCAGCGTGCCCATGCCATCCGCTCCCGGGGTCTACCAGGCGACCGCGCAGGCGATCTTCACGGACGGACGAACGGCCGAGGTCACGGTCACGCTCGACGTCCAGGGAGGAGGGATTGTCGTGGAAGCGACGCTCATCGGCGCAGCCCCTACGGTCGCCGGCGCAACCGTGATCCTGTTCGTCGATCAGGGCGGGTGGATCCCCTGGAACGGAGCTGCGTACGGTGAAGCGAACCCCGTCTTTTCGAATGCCGACGGCGGGTACGTCTTCCAAGTCCCCCCCGGCCGGTACTACGCGGAAGCATCGAAGTCCGGGTATGAGAAGGCGGTGACGGCGCCCGTCTACATTGACGGGAACGTGTTCGGCGTGCGGATCGAAATGATCAAGATCCCACCACCGCCCGAGGAGGTCATCCAGGCGACGACGACGCCGATCGCCAACATCATTGCGGTCACCCAGAACCTCGGCGAGCAGGTGACCTACGGGTTGAACCTCCTGCGCGCATTCACGCAGTCGCCAGGCGTGCAGGGCGCGACGAAGAATGTGGTAGCTCCCGCCGTCCTCGCGGTGACGCTCGTGAATGCGGCTTCCGCCATTTCCCTCTTTAACCTCCTTGCGTACCTGCAATACCTCTTCACGCAGCCGATCCTGCTCCTTGGACGACGGAAGCGGAAGCGTTGGGGGATTGTGTACAACTCGCTCACGAAAGTTCCGGTCGATCTCGTGATCGTGCGTCTCGTCCACCACGAAACGGGATTGACCGTTCAGACGCGTGTGACGGATAAGTTCGGTCGGTTCGCGTTCACGGCGCAACCGGGGACATATCGGATCGAAGCCGTGAAACCCGGGTACATCTTCCCGTCACAGTACGTGAAAGGAGCTACGATTGACGCTGATTACGTGGATGTCTATCACGCGGAGCTGATTCAGGCGACGGAAATATCAGTCCTCACTCCGAATGTTCCAATTGATCCCGTGGTTGCGGAGGAGACGCCGCGTCAAGTGCTGATCCGGAGGACGCTTCGTCGTCTCCAACACGGAGTTGCATTCTCCGGTGTCGTTCTTGCTGCCGTCGCCCTCCTCATTGCTCCATCGGTCCCGCTCGCGCTCCTCGTCATCGTCCAGATCGCGATCTATCTGATGTTCAGACGCTTGAATCTTCCGACGAAGCCGAAAAATTGGGGCATCGTTTCGGACGGTTCAACGCGTCAACCGCTCGGTCGTGCAATCGTGCGCATCTTCGAATCGAAATATAACAAGCTCCTTGAGACGCAGCTCACGGACGCGGCCGGCAGGTACGCCTTCCTCGTGCGCAAGAACGTGTACTACGTGACGGCCGAAGCGCCGGGGTACCGTACGCTTCGATTACCGGCCGTTGACCTCACGAGCTCTGACGAAGGCGTGATCGCCCGAAACATCGTACTCGAACGCGGGGTACCAGGCGCTCCGACCACGCCCGTCCCCCTGTCGGTACCTACACCACCCGAACCACCCACGCCAACGGTTCCTGTTGCCCCTGTCACGCCACCATCATCGTCGCCAGCTGTTCAAGCACCAGAATTGGGTTTAGAAGCAAAGCAGCTTCTTGATAGACCAAAGTAGCTGATTATTGGGATATACACATCTTATACACACGGACAGATTGGCTCTATGTAGCCAAAGTGAAGTTCTTTAATCAGAGCAACGTATAATAGTGAATGACGGTTTTGTCCCTTCGTTGACGTAAAAAATCATGCCTGGTGGGCATGGTCACATATGTCACATTTCGTGATTGGGCTACTGCTGACCGGTCGTCGTTCGATAGGTATGTTGGGTGTGGGAGCCTTAACAAACTCCCGCCTGACCTGTTTACGAAACCGACACAGCAGAAAGTGGTCTTAGCCGAATCGCGCGACCCCTAATCCTGGGGTCACCCTTCGTGGCAATCCGTCACCTGTTTTGCGTCCCGTTTCCCACGGGACTGTAGGCAGGATCTCGCGCCCGCCCGTCTCCGGAGTGGTGTGATTGGTTTAGAGCAACTCCGGGATCAGCGGACCAGACGATCATGTCCAGGAGGACTGTCTTCTTATCGCACTCGTTCCTCCGAGGAGCCGTATGGTGTACGGCTGTTTTCAGCGTACTCGCCGTATCACTCGTTGCGCCCCAGTCCATCGCGAACGCTGCGAGCGGCATCAACCAACAGATCAACTACCAGGGGAAGCTCTTAAGCTCCGCCGGGGCTCCCATTGCCGACAGCGCGCAGAGCATCAAGTTCTCGCTCTACGACGCGGAGACCGGAGGGAATCGTTTATGGACGGCTTCAGGGTCGCTCGCTGCGCCGGCAGCCGTCTCCGTCGGCGTCTCAAATGGCGGTCTCTTCTCCGTCCTGCTCGGAAACAGCGATCAGAACACGCTCAACTCCGTCGACTGGAATCAGACGGCGCTCTACCTCGGAGTGACGATTGGATCAGATTCAGAAATGACTCCGCGGAAGCGGTTGGGAGCCGCTTCACAAGCATTCAATTCCGAACGCTGGGACGGATACAAGACCGCGTCATCCGTCCAGAGCGGCGAGCACGTGTTGCGTCTGTCGCAGACCACTGCAGACGCAGCGACGAGTGATCGCACCACGCTCATCTTGACGACGTCCGGGACGTCCGCCGCTTTCGACCTTCTCCTGAAAGGTCGCGACCAGACTGCGGGAGACGTCTTCACCATCTCACGCCAGGGTCACACGACCACGACGGGAAATCTCGCGGTCGGTACCAACACGATCCTCGGCGACGCGTCGGCCGACACGCTCGTGGTGAACGCATCGGTTGTCTCAAACCTCGTTCCAGACCAGACGAACGTGCGGAGCCTCGGGACCACGGCTCTCCGCTGGAACGGGTTCTTCCAAAACGTGACGAGCACCTACGCCGACTTCACGTACGTCACCTCCACCAACGTATCGTCCACCTCCCTGTATGTCGCGACCGTCGCAAACCTCCCCACACAGACCACTGTGGGGGGGTCTGCGGTGTGTCTCGCGAACGGAGCGAACTGCAGTCAGACCGCAGGGGGGTGGACGTACGACCTGGGGAACGACTGGCTCCGTCCCAACACCTCGTCGGTTGATCTAGTCCTGGGCGGGACCTTTGCCACGTCCGCACCGCTTTGGTTCAAAATCGATTCGACGAGCACGCGCTTCTACTTCGGCGCGTTTGGGTCCTCAACCAACATCGTCCTCGGAGGTCCTACCTCCACCATCACAAACACCGCGTTCCAGCTGGACGGGAACGACCTGTTCGTCGCCGGAAACATCGGTTCCGCGTCCTCCGTCTACACGAACGGGGCGTATATCGCAGGATCAGGGACGACCCTGTACGGAGACGGGTTCATCACGAAGACGAACGGAGATCTCGTCCTAGGCGCGACTAAGGTCACGCCGAACGCGAACAATACAATAGACCTTGGGAGCGCGACGAACTCGTGGGCGAACGTCTATGCCTCCGGGACGGTCTTCGCCGCAGGAGGATCGGCGGCATCGCCTGGTTTCAGGCTCACGTCGAGCTTAAACTCCGGCCTTTTCGCCGATACGAGTTACCTCTATGTCGCAACAAACGGCGCAACGGCGTTCTCATTCAACAGTTCGGCGGGGAACAGGAGCAATACGTCTCTGTTCCCTGCCGCGAACAACTCATACGACCTCGGTTCAACTTCGCTGTTGTGGGCCACGGTCAATGCCGTGAACGTGAGTTCAACGAACGCCACGACAACGTACCTGTTCGTCTCCGGTTCTGCCTCGACCAGCCAACTGTCCGTGGGCGGCTACTCCGTCTGTCTCTCCTCCGGCACGAACTGCCCCACGACAGGGTCGGACGACTGGTCGTACTCGTCCACGAACGACTTCGTCCGTCCCAACACAAACACGACTAGTCTCGTCCTCGGCGCCTCAAACGCCACCGAAGCCCCGTTTTGGTTCAGGATCGATTCCACGTCCTCTCGCATGTACCTGGGCGCGTTTGGGTCCTCAACCAACATCGTCCTCGGCGCCTCCACGTCTTCCATTTCCAATACCTCCTTCCAGCTGGACGGGAACGACCTCTTCGTGGCAGGCAACATCGGCTCCGCGTCCAGCGTCTACACGAATGGGGCGTTCATCTCTGGGGCAGGCACGACCCTGTACGGAGACGGGTTCATCACGAAGACGAATGGGGATCTCGTGATCGGCGCGACGAAGATCACGCCCAATGCGAACAACACGATTGATTTCGGGAGCGCGACGAACTCGTGGGCGAATGTCTATGCGTCCGGAACCGTCTTTACCCAGGACGCGACGGTATACGACGATCTCACGGTGGAAGGGAACATTACGAATATCCTGCAGACAGGAGACGTGCTTCGTCAGGTCGCGACCACGACTTTTAACGCAGGCGCGGATCCGAACGCCGTTGTAGTCTCCGGCCGCTACGCGTACGTGGCGAATAACGGCAATGAAACCATGGCCGTGGTGGACATTACGAACCCGACATCTCCTGCACAGGTGGCGACGACGACGTTTACGTCGGGTTCCGGCCCATACTCGTTATTCGTGTCCGGCCGCTACGTGTTCGTGGCGAATAGTGGCAACGACACTTTGGCAGTGGTGGATGTATCCAACCCAGGTGCGCCGATCCAGGTGGCGACGACGACGCTTGCCGCAGGCGCGACGCCTTTCTCCGTCTTCGTCTCCGGCCGCTACGCATATGTGGCGAATAACGGCAACGCGACCCTCGCAACGGTGGACGTCGCGGATCCGACTTCTCCCGTCCAGATCGCGACCGCGGCTTTGACCGCCTCTGCCGCTCCCAGATCCGTCTTCGTCTCCGGCCGCTACGCGTACGTGGCGAATTTCGGCAACAGCACCCTGGCCGTGGTGGACATTACGAACCCGACATTGCCCGTCCAAGTCGCGACCACCACTTTTAACGGAGGAAGCAATGCCGCGTCCGTCTTCGTCTCCGGCCGCTACGCGTACGTGGCGAACAACGGCAACGCGACCCTCGCAACGGTGGACATCGCGAACCCGATCGCCCCGCTCCAGGTGGCGACCACGACTTTTAACGCCGGTTCCGGCCCACTTTCCGTCTTCGTTTCCGGCCGCTACGCGTACGTGGCGAACAATGCCAACGACACCCTGGCCACGGTGGATGTTGGCAACCCGACTTCTCCTGTCCAGGTGGCGACAACAACCCTTGTTTCAGGCGCTAGCCCTTATTCCGTCTTCGTCTCCGGCCGCTACGCGCACGTGGCGAATAACGGCAACGACACCCTGGGGACGATAGACGTACATGGTGTGGAAACCAACGGCCTCATTGCGCACTCGGCCGAGGTCGGCTCGCTCCAGGTCCTCACGAATGGCCAAGTCGCCAATCAGTTCACGGTTGGCGGAGGGCTCACCGTCGGATCAGGCGGCATCCTCTCCTCGGGTTCCCTCGCGGTCTCTGCCACGAACACCACCTCCACGATCACGTTCGCTGTCTCAAGCACCCGCGGCATTTTCAGCCAGTACGTCACGGTGAACAACAAGGCGGTCTGTCTCGCGGACGGCACGAACTGCCCGTCGTCAGGCGGCTCCGATGACTGGTCGTACTCGTCCACGAACGACTTTGTCCGTCCCAACACGAACACGACGAGTCTCGTGTTGGGCGCCAGTACCGTCGCGAACGCGCCCTTCTGGTTCAAGATCGATTCGACATCGAGTCGGATGTACCTGGGGGCATTTGGGAGCTCCACGAACCTCGTCCTCGGCGGTCCTACCTCCACCATCACGAACACTCTCTTCCAGCTGGACGGCAACGACCTCTTCGTCGCCGGGAACATCGGCTCTGCCTCGAGCGTCTACACGAATGGGGCGTTCATCTCTGGGGCAGGCACGACGTTCTACGGAGACGGGTTCATCACGAAGACGAACGGGGACCTCGTGATCGGCGCGACGAAGATCACGCCCAATGCGAACAACACGATGGATCTCGGGAGCGCCACCCGTTCCTGGGCGAACGTCTATGCCTCCGGCACTGTCTTCGCCGTGAACGTGAGCTCGACGAATGCGACGTCAAGCGCCCTCGCGGTTCTCGGTCTCTCGCAGCTCCAGAACGTCACCTTCACGAATGGAACGGGCACGACCCTCGCGCTTACGGGGAACTTCTCCGCCGGTTCTTCGACCGTCACCACCCTGAACTTCACGAACGCGACGGGATCCGCCCTGAAAGTGACAGGCCCCCTCGTCTGGACGAACGCCACGGGCACCGCCCTCGGCCTTACGAGCCTTATTTCGACCAAGATCGTCTGGACGAACGCCACGGGCACGACCCTCGCGCTCACGGGGAACTTCTCCGCCGGTTCTTCAACCGTCACCACCCTGAACTTCACGAACGCGACGGGATCCGCACTGAAAGTGACAGGCCCCCTCGTCTGGGCGAACGCCACAGGCACGAACCTCAACATTACCGGTTTCACTTCCACCTCACGGCTCTCCGTGGGGGGGTATTCCGTGTGTCTCGCGAATGGGACGAATTGTTCTTCATCGGACGCGAACTGGACGTACGACGCGACTCGCGGCCTCCTCGTGACCACGACCTCCACCCAGAACGTGCAGATCGCGGGCGAGTTCAGCGTGTCCACCACGAACCCCGTGGTGACGAGCACCGTGATGAACGACGGCGTCTTTTCGGACCCCCGCGACATCGCCGTGTCCGGCGACTACGCGTACGTGGCGGACTCGAAACTGATTGTGATGGGGATCAGCGATCCGACGAACATGAAGAGAGTGGGCGTGGGCGCGGACACGCTCAGCCTCACGGACGTCGCGGCCCAAGGGACCATGGCGTACGCCGTGGGCGGAGATTATCTGCGTGTGTTCGACGTGCACGATCCCGGCAACCCGATTTTGCAGGGCAGCCGCGAGGTCCAGGCAGGCGCTGCGCTCAAGGACGTGGCCGTATCCGGAAAATATGCCTACACCGTGGGCAGCGGGAACACCGCGCTCTCCGTGATCGACGTTTCAAGCTCCACGAATCCGCAGGTCGTGGGTCAATTCGCCTCAGGGACCCTGTTCGGCGGCGCGATGTCCGTGAAGATACAGAGCCGCTTCGCGTACACGCTCGCATCCAGCATCTTCGGCATCGTTGACGTCTCGGATCCGACCGCGCCAACTGGCACCGGCGTCCTGTACGACACGACGAACCTGGCTTCGGTCACTGACCTCGCGGTGTCCGGCCAGACAGCCTATGTGAGCAGTTTCCTCGGCCTCACGATTCTGGATATCTCGAGCTCTACCCGACCCAGTGTTCTTGCAAACTTAAGCGTCCCGGGTTTCTTCGGGGACGTATCCGTTGCCGTGGCAGGCAACCTCGCGTACCTCACGAATAAAGGAGGCGACCAGGTGGTGGTGGTGGACGTGTCGAGTTCCACGGCGCCCTTCACGGTCGCAAGCGTGACGGACGCCACGAACCTGGACGGGGCACAAGCCATCGCCGTCTCCGGCCGTTACGTCTTCGTCGTGTTGGATAATACCAGCGGGAATGTAGGCGTGACCGCGCTCAAGGCGTCCGGGATCACGCTCCAGGCGGCCAACATCGGATCGCTCTCCGCGGACACCCTCACCGTGGGCGACGACCTGAACGTGGGCGGGCTCTTCAACGTGCGGGGCGGGGTGACCGTGAACGGCGGCGGTATTTTCTCGACCGGACCCTTAACGATCACGAGCACCGCAACATCCACCGTGGGAGGACTCCTCCTCGCGTACGACCGGCTCATGGTGGGGGATGGTACGCCCGTGGACCGCCTCACGGTGAACAACGGGAACGTGCGGATCGTGCCGGCTACTCCGACGTTCGTGGGATCCACGACGACGGGGTCCCCCGCGTTCGAGCTCTGGCAGGGGCTCGCCATCGCCGGCAAGCGCGCTTACGTGACGGCCGCGAACACCAACCGTCTGATCGTGATTGATATCAACGACCCCCGTTCACCTACGGGCGTCACGCAAGTGATGGACGCCACGCGCCTGGACGGCGCCAAGGGCGTGGACGTGAACGGGAAGTACGCCTATGTGGCAGTGCCAGGACCGTTTTCATCCCCCGCCCTCACGATCGTGGACATTTCAACCTCTACGCCCTTCATCGTGAACTCGATCACGCACACGAACATCACGAATCCGGAGTTCGTGCGCATCCAGGGCAATTACCTATACGTCCGTAACAATGGATCGAGAAAAGGCATACTCATTTTTGACATCACGAACCCAACGTCGCCGTCCCTGATCCGCACGATTGACAACTCCGCAATCTTCGGGGCCGGCGACGGCGATCTGAATTTCGACCTCGACGGCAACTACCTCTATACCTCGGCGGTGAGCGACGCTGGCGTCGAACGATTCGTGGTCGTTGACATCTCGAATCCGTACACGGCAACGACCGTGGGGTCCGTCTTGATTCCGAACGAGGAACGCATGGGCGACGTCCGAGCGCGCGGCAGCCTCGTGTATGGCATTAATGTGAGCGCCAGTGGCGGTCCGTTCTACGTGTTTGACGTCAAGAATCCGGCCGCTCCGCTCATCCTGAGCAGCGTGAGCCTTGCGAACGGAAGCTCGGTCGGGAGGCGCCTCGAGCTCGCGGGACGCTACGCGTACGTGGCCGGCGAAGGGGGTGTCGGTACCACCGTGGATGTCGTGGACGTCTCATCGTCAACCGCGCCGATCGCCATGGGGACCGTTGAGCATCCGACAATCTCCGGTACTCCCTATGAGGTCGTCATGAAGGGCAAGTATTTCTACATCGCGGGCGGGGTCACCGGTTACCTGGCGATTGCGGACGTATCGGGCATTGACGCTCCAGGAGCCGCCCTGGGCTCGCTCGAAACCGACTCGCTCTGGGTGGACGGCGACTCAAAGCTCAATGGTCGCGTTGAGATCATGGAAGGGCTCCACGTGGAAGGCTCGGGCATCCAGACCTCGGGAATGTTGTCCGTCGCCGCGACAACGACCTTCTTCGCGAACGTGTTCGTTGGAACCACCAGTACCGCGAACTACAGCATGAACAGCGCGTTCAAGCCGAATGGGGACGACCTCTTCGTGGCAGGCAACATAGGATCCGTGTCATCCGTCTACACGAACGGGGCGTTTGTCGCCGGATCAGGGTCCACCCTCTTCGGGAACGGGTTCATTACGAAAACGGATGGCAGTCTCAACATCCGTTCTTCCGGCAACCTCGACATCCGTTCTTCGACCGGTCTCATCAATGTCTCATCGTCCGATGACTTCACGTTGGTATCGGGAGGCGATGCGAGTTTCACGGTTTCGCAATCACTCTCTATGATATCCGGGGATATCACGGCATCCACGACGAATGGATACATCATCCTGCAGCCGAGTATCAATGGGTACGTTGGTATCGGGACGTCCGCGCCGTCGGAGAAACTCACGGTGGTGGGGAATATTCGGAATGTCATCGCGTCCGGCGCGTCACTTGAACAGATCAGAAGCACCTCCTTTACGTCTCCAGAGGACATATGGGTTGACGGAGACATTCTCTACGTCCTGGAGGAAGGGCCGCCGCCTACGTTGAGGGCATCCAAGATCCTCGGCGAAACGCTCGGCCTGAACGAAGGCGGAACGGTCGCTGTTGGCGGCCAACCGCGTCGACTTCACATTGCCGATGGGTATGCCTATGTCGTAAACCAGACATCGTCCTCGCTCCAGGTCATCGACATTCATGCACCGGGCGATCTTCAGACCGTGGCGACAACGAGCATGCCGGACGCGCCACGGAGCGTGTATACCCGTGGGCCGTATGCGTACGTTGCCGCAAGCTCACGTTTTGTCGTCGTTGATGTTTCAAATCCGGACGCGCCCTGGGTCGTGACCTCATCGAACATCGGTACGACAGTCGCAATAGATGTCTACGTGCAGGGCCGATATGCGTATGTCGCGGACTTCAGCAGTCAGCAGGTGAAAATCGTCGACGTGGCCGATCCGTTCAATCCGATCGTGACGAGCACGATCACCATGTCCGGATTTTCGCCGGACGGCATCGTGGTCCAGGGGGGGTTCATGTATCTCACGACGCAGACGTCGAACAGGCTGCGTATCTATGACATCACGGATCCCGCGAGTCCGGTGAACTTCGACAACGTCGTTCTGTCCAGTACGCCGGAAGACCTGCGCGTATCGGGACGATACGCATACGTCGCCATCCGCGGATCAACGGATGCCATCAATGTTATTGACATCTCGGATCCGTCGGATGCGACTCTTGTTTCAACGTCAACGGCCGGAGACGAAACGACCGCGCTCTTCGTACACGGCAGACATCTGTGGACCGCCGCACAGGGGACAACGGATGCAGTCGTGGTCTTCGATGTCTATGGCACCGAAGTGAACGGACTCATCGCACATTCGGCAGAGCTCGGGAGCCTTGACGTTCGCACGAACGTGAACATCCATAACGACCTTTCGGTCGGTGGTGGCATCAACGTGGGCATCGGCGGCATCCAGTCGAACGGGCCGATCAGCTCCGGAGGCGGGATCACGGCGTCTCCGAACCTCGCGTTCTTAGGGAACGTAACAGGTACGACGATGGTGGCGCCCGAGGCCATTCAGATCCGCGGCCGGTACCTGTATGCGGTTGATGACGGTGGCACCGGTGCGGCCGGGGTGTATGTATATGACGTGGC
This sequence comes from Candidatus Uhrbacteria bacterium RIFCSPHIGHO2_12_FULL_60_25, assembly GCA_001791275.1. Taxonomy (GTDB): domain Bacteria; phylum Patescibacteriota; class Patescibacteriia; order 2-12-FULL-60-25; family 2-12-FULL-60-25; genus 2-12-FULL-60-25. The sequence continues at coordinate 15,042 of MGEH01000030.1, forward strand.
AAATCCCAAGTACCCGTCGTTCGTCGCATCTTCGACGATTTTCAGCGTGTCCTCGATTAATGACATGGTTATGGACAATAGGTATCTGTATGTTTTTGGCAGCAACGTGCTCGAGATCTTTGACACGTCCCGCCCTGCGAGCACTACGCTCATCTCCACGACGTCGTTCACCGGCTCAACCGCTTCGCTCGATGTTGCAGGACGGTACCTCTACATCGTGGATGCTACGGGGAATCGTTTGAGGATCGTGGATATTGAAGACCCGATTTCCCCGGTGAGCGCAACGACAGTCACCACGGGAGAGATCGGGAATCCGAATATCAAAGTCCAAGGTCAGTATGCCTACGTTGTAGGTCATGTAGGCAATTTCCAGATCTATGATGTTTCAAATCCGCGGACAAACGCGAACCCGCTCCTTTCAGATACTAGTACGGGTTTGACCAATTTGACGGCCGTCGAGATCCAGGGGAACTACGCCTATTTGGTGAACAGCATCACGGGTGGCGAGGTCGCCATCTACGACATCTCCGACCCGACAAGTCCCCAGCTCGTGGGGCGCGTGACCGGGGGCATGAACGATCCAATCGCGATCGACGTGGCGGGACGATATATGTACGTCATCAATGCCATTGTTGGCGGCACGTATGATATTTTGGCCTACGACATTTCGAGTTCGACCGCGCCCCTTTTGGTCGACACGGTCGCGACGCCGTATGGATTTTTCCACCCGTCTTCGTTCGTTGCGAGCGGGCGCTACCTCTACGCCGGCATTTTTGATCCCTTGACCGCCGGCATCGCGATCTTCGACACGGGCGGCATTGACGCGAACGCGTTGAATGTCGCCACCCTTGAAACGGGCGATCTGAGTGTCTTGGGCAACGGCTACTTCCAGCAAGCGGTCAATCTTGGAGGGTCGCTGTCGGTCGCCAGGGCATCCATCTTCCACGACGAACTCATCATCGAGTCGCGCGCGAGCTCTTCCGTCGGCACCCTCGAAGTCAGGCAGGATTGCGAAGACGACACGTCGGTGAACCGGAAAATCGCGTCATTCGGGTCTTTCAGCGACCTGAAGGTCTCCATTCGTTGCAATGGCCAGCTGTTTGCCGACAGTGGGACGATCGGGAGCAACGGCGACTACGCGGAATACTTCATCTCGAGCGATCCGTCGCTTGGGACGGGAGACGTTATCGCTATCGACGTGAACGCCACCACGACGGTCACAAAGGGATCCGCCGTATTGCGCGAGCAGACGCTCGGCGTCGTGTCGGAGGGTGGAGTCGTGATCGGTCGCGGCGGGCTCGAGAGCCACCCTTCTTCCACGCTCGTCGGGCTCCTCGGGGTGCTCAAAACGAAGGTTGATCTCGCGACATCAGTGATCACGATCGGCGATCCGGTCATGATGGGATCTGGCGGGTATGCCGTCCGCGCACACGGTCCGGGCATGGTTCTTGGTACTGCGCTTGAGTCGGCAACGTCTTCCGCGACCACGACAATCAGCGTGTTCGTCCGTCCTCACTGGTGGGCCGGGGACCTCTTCGTCTCGAATGAATCGGGATCCTTCCTCGTCTCCGATCTTGCGGTCGCTTCGACAACGACGGCGAACGCCACCTCGACCCTCGTGGATTCGCCGCTCTTCTCGTTCCAGGGCACGGCCTGGGACAGCGCGTCCTCGTCCGCCATCACCTCGAGCTTCAGCCTGACGAATGACGTCGTCTCGACCTCCACCTCCCGGTTCACGCTCCTGTCCTCCGCGACGTCCGTGTCTCTCCTCACCGTAAACCAGATCGGCGATCTGGCCATTGCCGGAAAGCTCTACCCGTCGGACAGCGGCAGCATGCAGTTCAACAAGTACATCTTCTACGACGGATCGCCGGGTGCCGGCGGGGACCGCATGCGCACGAACGCTTCAGGGTGGGGGACGGGGTCGTACGACTTCGCTGAGATGTTCCCGTCAAACGAAGCGCTCGAACCCGGAGACATCGTGGTCGTGGATCTGTCATCGCCCGAAAAGATCAAGCGTTCGACGTCCGCGAACGAAGGCAGGCTCGTAGGCATCATTTCGACCAAACCCGGCTTCCTCGCGGGCGAGAACAACGCGGGCGACTACCCGGTCGCGCTAGCCGGCCGCGTGCCAACAAAAGTCTCGACCGAGAACGGGGCCATCAAGTCCGGCGACGCGCTCGTGGCGTCATCCCAACCCGGCGTGGCCATGCGGGCGAGCGCGCCAGGCCCGTCGGTCGGCGTTGCGCTCCAGGATTGGGACGGGGCTTCTGTGACGTCCATTGTCGCCTACGTGAACGTGACGTACTTCGTCCCTGACGGTCAGGCCATTGCGAGCGGCGGCTCGTCCGTATCGTCCCAATCACCACGGTCCGGTCTTGCCACTATCAAGTCCGGGGACATGCAGGTGGACGTGACGTTCGAGAGCCTGAACAGTTACCCGATCATCCAAGTCACGCCGTACGGGATCCCGGTCGGCGGATTCGGCATCCACAATGTCACGGACCGCGGCTTTACCATCGTCCTGCTCCAGTCCCAGTCATTCGATCTGGTCCTGTCCTGGACGGCCGAGCCGTCGCCGTCCGCGCCCGTCATGTCCTTCTCGGACGGGACAAGCGTTCCCTATAACCCGAGCACCGGAGAACCACAGACGCCGTCTTCGCCGCCGGAGTCACCGCCACCTCCGGATGGCGGATCATCGGGAAGCTCGACGGAGAGTGGAACTCCGTAACAATCAATTTGTTCGAGTCAATGGGGCTTGACATATTGGCGTTTTTCTGTTATAAAAAAGCGGTAAGTTAAGGAGGAAACCGTGAACATTCACATCCTAAGTACTTTTGTCGGTCTGGTTCTCGCGCTCGCGGCATGCGGAGCTCCTTCCGGTCCCACGGACGCGGAAGACACTTCGGCAGACCCGGGACAGACGGCCGGAACGGGCGAAGGGTTTCGTTTCGAGTGGTTCTCCAGGTTCGGATGGGATCCGGATATGAACCAGCCCGTCTGGAACCTGAAGCGGCTCGACGCCATGATCTTCGCGCAGGACCAGGTCACGGTCGTGACGCCGTGGACCGAAGGCGTCTGCAGCGACACTAATGTCGGTCCGCACATCTGGGACTGCCAGATCACGCAGGAACCGCTGCCTTCGGGGAGTGCAGTCGTCCTGAACGTCCTCTTCGAAGCGCCGGAAGAGACGACCGGACAGTACGTGGACCGCTGGATGTGCACGCGCGACGGATGCGTCGAGTACCCGCAGCTCTACATGGCGGAGAACGACGGCATTCACGTGGACTCGGTTCAGATCAAGCCACTTCTCGGCAAGGCCGTGTGCACGTCGCCGGGCTGCGACGTGCCACTCATCGTTCGTCTGCCCTAGCTCAACCGCCCCCGACGGGACATTCGTCGGGGGCGTTCCTATGCCAAACAGAATTGACAGGACAGACCTTTTCTGTTATAAGGAGGTCACGTACCTACACAATCCAGAGGAGGTATCACATGCGCGTTTACCACGCGACCATTACGTACGTTTCTGTTTTCGCTCTGCTTGCCGCCGCGTGCGGCGGTTCCGGCGCCGCTTCATCCGATGATTCGGACCCGGCGCACGATCCGGCGGACCCTTCCATCCAACCGGCACTCACGATCGCTCCCTCCCATCGGGAGCCGGGCGTCGTGCTCGCGGGAAGGTGGGAGTGGGCGGCGCACGCCACCTACATCCTGACCTCGACCGAAGCCATGGCGGTCGAGCGGCTCGAAGTCGAGATGGCCGCTCCGGACGGCGCCACATACGATGCGGCGGACTACCGTTCGATCGCGGTCGTGAACAACGGCGAGATTCTCGCCGAGATCGCGCCCGCCCCCGGGTCACGGTCATGGACGTTCGACGTTTCGACATCGCCCATCCGGGTCGTGCCGGGGCTCGAAACGATCATCGAGCTCTGGGTTGCGCCGAACGCGCCCGTCCCGTACGCCGACGATCCGTCGGAACACGGCGTCGCGCGGTCCGGTCACGCGTCTACGCTCGGCATCGCGAGCGGCCGCACGGCGGAGCCGTGGGACGCGACGTACCGGCACGCGTTGAACCTCGACGCGACGCGCGAGGACGGCACGCACATCCGCGTTCCTCCGGGCCTCGAACCCGGCCCCATCATGGTCATGCGCCGCACGATCGCGAACGTGATCATGCGGAGTCCGAACACTGGTCCGCTCGCCGAAGGCGAACAAGATCTTCTGGTATTCGCGGTCGCGGCAGACGCCTTCACGGCGCCCGCCTCCTGGAGGCAGATCGCGATCCGTTTCGAGAAGTCGGCCGGTGTCGAGGTCACGGGGTTCCGTTTCTTCGCGGACGACCGTGAACTCACGGAGTCGGATGAGGCGTATCTGGACGCGTCCGGGGAACCCTTCCTCCCCGCGGATGCGACGGTCGGCATGCTCTACGTCCGTGTGGAACACGAACGCCTTTCGACCTCCGGCACCGAATATCGTCTGCAAGGGACCGTGAGCGGGACGGCGGCCGGATCCTTCATCCGTTGGGAGTTCGCGCGTGACGCCGCCCACGCCGTGCCGTACACCGGCGTCCTCACAAGCGCCGGTCCGCTCCTCGTTCCGACGTCGTCGCACCCGAACTTCTTCCTGTGGAGCGACGAATCCGAACCATCGGATCCCTCGGGCATCCACCCGACGACGTCCGCCGACTGGACGACCGACCTCTACGTCCCGTACCTCGGTCCTTCATCGGTCAGTCTCACGCGGCCATGACCGTCACGGCGGCCTGACGGTCCTCACCATACGCATCGTAAGCCCCCGACGGCATCACCTCGCCGTCGGGGGCTTTACGTTTTCAATGCATTTCCCCGTTGTGTTATACTCCGCCCAACACTATGCCATTCTCAACTCCCAACCCTTTTGCCGGCTTCGGATCCCGCCGGGGCCCGTTTGACCTCCCGGTGTTCCTGGGCAAGGTCACGGACTGGTGCGTGATCCTGCTCGCCGTCCTCATGCCGCTCTGGTTCCTGCCGGTTACGCTCGACATCCTCGAGCTGAACAAGCAGACGCTCCTCGTGATCCTGACCATGGTCGCGGTCATCGCCTGGGTGGGCAAGGCGCTCCTTGAGCGCACCTTCACCCTCACGCGGTCGTGGCTCCACCTCGCGGTCGTGGCGTTCCTCGGGGGCTACCTCGTGACCTCGCTCTTCTCACTCGACCGGTACCTGTCCTTCGTGGGGAACTTCGGGCAGATGCAGTGGGCGTTCGTTACGATCGCCGCCTTCGTGCTCATGTACCTCGTGATCGTGAACCGGTACCGCACGGCCGGTGCTGTCTACGATCTGGTGCTCTGGTTCCTCCTGGGGTCCACGCTCGCTGGCGTCTACGGACTCTTCCAGATGGGCGGGGTGTACGTCCTCGGCGCGTGGAGCGTGACCGCCGCGAAGACGTTCAACTCCGTGGGGACCGTGAACGCGCTCGGCGTGTACATGGTCGTCCCCACCGTTATCGCCGCCTCGCTCACCGTCTTAGGATGCAAAGAGCGGACCTGCATTCTCGCGCGCGGCAACTGGCAGTCGTCGTTCTGGCAAGCCGTGATCTGGGCAATGCTCGTGGTGGGGCTCATGACCGCGGTCGTTGTGGACTATTGGGTGGTCTGGGCCGGGATGCTCTTCGGGACCGTCCTCCTGGTCGCCGTCCCGTTCCTCCGCACCCGGCGCTTCGGACACCCGGTGACGCTCGCCGTCCCCACGGTGATCGGTCTCCTCTCCATCCTGCTCCTCCTCTTCCGCACGCCCGTGAATTTCCAGCTTCCAGCCGAAGTGGCCCCGTCCGCGCGCCACAGCTGGACGATCGCGCAGCAGGTGCTCCGCGACGCGCCGCTCTTCGGCTCAGGTCCGGGGACGTGGATTTACGACTACGCGAAGTACCGGTCCGTTGGCGTGAACTCGTCGCAGTTCTGGAACGTCCGGTTTGAGCGCGGCTTATCGAGTTTCCTCACGCTCCTCGCGATGCTGGGGTTGGTCGGCACCACGCTCTGGCTCCTCCTCGTCGTCTCCGGGGTTGTGAAG
>MGEH01000031.1 GCA_001791275.1 Candidatus Uhrbacteria bacterium RIFCSPHIGHO2_12_FULL_60_25
GTAGTATGGGGGGGTGTGGATAACTCACCTGGTCCTGTAGACGTCTTTGCACCTGGTTTTGAAGGCGTTTCTGATGTCCGGCGTGAGCTACGGAGCGGGTCCTCCTTGAGGCGAACGCGTGAACATTTGGGACACCACGCAACCGATCTTCGCGGTATTCAACGGAGCGTAGTACACGCCGCCGAGAACGGACACGTGAGCGCCGAATTTCGTATTAACAAAGCAAAATATTTTTTTGTGAGCGTATGTTCGTCGTCACGCGTCGCGGCGTGTCACGTGTGGGCGACGAGTGAGAGCGTAGCGCGTTCCAACGAGCCCGACAAAAATATTTTTTTGCGTCGGTCGCGTCGCATCATCGAGTCTCGGAGACGAGCACGAAAGCGCCTCTCACGACCGTCGCTCAAAACCCCTTGACACGTCTTCAAAACCTATTCTTGTGAGGAAATTTTTCGTACAATACAGATCGGTATGACGGCTCACGCCGTCATGACCGGCGGTCGCACCTTCTCTCAAGCCCCACGGGGCTCTTTTTTTAAAAAAAATTATTCGCTGTGATGGTGCGGCGTGCGCGGGACGTAGTTCCGGATCGCCTTCTGCTTCACGGCTTCGAGCGTCTTCTGGTTTCGGAGGAGGATCGCAACGTACTCGCGGTACTCAGGTGAACTCACGCGCTCACGCGTCTCCCGATCGTCTGATTTGATCCCTTCCAGGATGTGGTCAATCTCATTGTCCAGTTCCGCATCCGTCACCGTAACCTTCTCGCGCTTCGAAATTTCCTTCACGATCGTCGCGGCTTTGATGCGGCGGACGGCCTGGGGCACGAATTCGAGCTTGAGCTCGTCCACGCTCTTCTTTATGGACGCGAGGTAGTCCGGCCACTTCATGCCGCGTTCTTCGACCGAGTGCTCGATCTCCGAGAGCATCTTCCGCACCTCGTCGTTCACGAGGAGGTCGGGGATGTCGCTGAAGCTCGAGGCATCCACAAGCTTGTCCAATAGCGCAACCTCGCTCTTCTGGCGGGCACGCTCCTCTTCTTCCGTGCCGATGTTCGCGTGCAGGACCTTCTTCAGCGCATCGAGTGACGATTGACCGAGCGAGGCCGCGAACGCTTCGTCGAGGTCCGGGAGTTCGAATTTGAACACGCCCTTGGTCTTCGCCGTGAAGTCAACGTCTTTGCCGGCCAGATGTTTCTGGTAGTGGCCTTCTGGGAACGTGAGCGTGAACGTCCGCTCTTCCCCTTCTTTCACACCCATAAGTTTGTCCGCGAATCCCGGGATGTAGCTGTCCTCCGTGAGGTAGATGCGGTAGTCGCGTCCGGTCCCGCCTTCGAGCGTCACCTTGTCCTTCTTCATGTCGAGGTCGATCACGACCAAATCTTCCTTCGTCGCTGGTTCGGTGGAACGGACCTCTTTGCGCCGCATGGTTTGCAAGTCTCCGAGCGCCTTCAGGACGTCTCCGTCTGTTACCGTACGAGCAGTGAAGTCCACGAGCGGCGCGCTGTAGTCTGCAAGCTTCGTGACCTTGGGGGCGACGGGCGCGATCACCGTGAACTCGATGTCAGCGCCTGGCGTGAGTTTGTCCACGCGGACCTCCGGGGAACCGACCGTATCTAGATCCTGGTCCAACACCGCGCGCAGGTACCGCGAGCGGACGATCCGCTCGAGCGCGTTCTGCCACACGCGCATCTCGCCGTACGCTTTCACGGCTTCCGCGTACGGAGCCTTGCCCGGTCGGAATCCCTGGATGGGGTTCGCTTCGCTCATGGCGCGCACGGTTTCGTCCAGGAACGGCCTCGCCTCTTCCACGGTCACGTGGAAGGAGAGCTTCACCTTGGATCCGTGGAGGTGTTCGACGGTCGGCTTGTTCATACGTCACTATCGGACATAGGATAACGGATTCGCGCGTTTGCCGTTTACGTACACCTCGAAGTGGAGGTGGGTGCCTGTCGATCGGCCGGTCGTACCGACCATGGCGATCACCTCGCCTCTCTTCACCCGATCACCGACTTTCACGAACAGCTTCGACGAGTGGGCATAGCGTGTGCTGACGCCATTCGGCGACTGCATGACAATCTGGAGTCCGTATCCGCCCTTGTTCCAGCCGGCCGTCGTCACGACCCCGTCGATCGCGGCGTAGATCGGGCTCGAATAGTCGCCGTCGATGTCGAGGCCCGTGTGTCGCCATCCGTAGTACTGCGTGATCACCCGACCGCTCGTGGGCCAGAGGAGTTTCGCGAGCGGCGTACGCGTCAGATCCGCGGAAGGCGGTCGCGGGCCTCCGGGACGCGTTGGAATCGGTTCACGAACGGCGATCGGCGCCGCGTACGGCGGGCGTCCGCCGGGCAGGACGATCTCGAGCCCGAGCGGCAAGGTTTCGTCGGGCACGAGCCGGTTCACGCGCATGATCTCATTCGCGTCCGACCCGAACTTTTGCGCGAGCGCGAGCAGCGTATCGCCCTTTTTCACGGCCACGAGCACGCCGGAGACTGGAGGGATCTTGAGCGCATCGCCTGGGCGCAGGTACTGGAACTCCGTCCGGCTGTTCGCCCACAGGATCGTGCCCACGTTCACGCCGAAGCGGCGCGCGATGGTGGAGAGCGTGTCGCCGGCTTCCACCACGTACGTCTCCGTCTTCGTGCGCGTTTCCGCGGGACCCGTCGGTTCATCGGGATCATGAGGCATGATGCCTGCGACGAGCGTCCCTGGGACGGCCAACGCCGTGATCGGTGCGGCTTCCGATTCGTCGTAGTCGTAGTCAATATCCGGGAAGGCGATGAGTGATGAGGGGCCCGTGTATCGCGCGTCATGGACGACCAGTTCCGGTTTCACCTCCTCCTCCGTGTTTCGCGATTCTTCCCCGGTCACGAGGGCGTAGAGGATGCTTTCCTGCCCGGCATGCTGCGCGCTCGCCTGAACACCGGTGACGCTCAGAACGACGGTCGTGATTGAAATCACGGCGATCATGGCATGAAACAGGTAGCGGTTCGTGACGAGGGTGAGGACGAGGCCGCGCGCCGGGAGCATGACGCGCCGCGAACGCATCTTCGCGAGCATGAGGAGCTGGTAGACGGGGAGTATAAAAACACGCGCGATCACGCGCCCGGCAAGGGTGGATACGCGCGTCACGGAGGGCCAGATCACCTTGATTGATCGCCCCACGATTCGGAGAATCTTGAGTGCGATACGGCTCGCGAGCGTCTGGAAAGGGGTGGGTTGTTGGTCCATTAAAGTCGCACAAGGTTAGGCGAAAAGAGGTCTTTGGTCAAGGGACTTTTGGATGGTTTTTGGCTTCATAGAGCTTAATTTTCAATATGAGGTCGCTAGGTTGAGCGGAAATGGGCTAATGCTATATACGCATCATTCGATGACCTGCCTATACTGCAACGCCTCCGCGACATGCTCGACCTCGACCGTCTCGACTCCTGCAAGGTCCGCGATCGTTCTCGCAACCTTCAGGATGCGGAAGTATGCCCGACCAGAGAGCTGGAATCGGTTCACGGCGTGTTCGAGGAGCGTTTTCGCGTCCTCTTTGGGACGGATGTGCGTACGGATCATCTCACCGGACAACTCTCCGTTCGTGAGGACGCCGGTTTCCTGCGCGCGCGTCTTCTGGATGTCGCGCGCACGGATGACCCGTTCGCGGATGGCGGATGACGGTTCGCCGGGTTCGAGCGCGAGCAGCTTCTCGGTCGGAACTTTTGGGACTTCAATCAAGAGATCAATGCGATCCAGGAGCGGTCCGGACAATCGTTTGCGGTAGTTCGATACGTGGAGCGGTGAACACGTGCACGTACGGCCGGGATCCGTGGCATACCCGCACGGACACGGATTCATGGCGGCGAGGAGCATGAAGCGCGCCGGGAATTTCACCGTTTGCTGGATGCGGGAGACGGTGACCGTCCCGTCTTCGAGTGGCTGCCGGAGATTTTCAAGCACGGACCGCCCGAATTCCGGGAATTCATCCAGGAACAGCACGCCACGGTGTGCGAGCGAAATTTCTCCAGGCCGCGGAAACGTTCCGCCGCCCACGAGGGAAACGCCGGAGGCTGTGTGGTGCGGTGAACGGAACGGCCGATCAGTGACGAGCCCGTCTGATCCGAGGGCGCCGGCAACGCTCCAGACTCTCGTCACCTCGAGCATCTCACTCGGTTCAAGCGGAGGGAGGATTGAAGGGAAGCAGCGCGCGAGGAGCGTCTTCCCGGATCCGGGCGGACCTTGCATGAGCACGTTGTGACCGCCGCCAGCCGCGATCTCAAGCGCGCGCTTCGCATGCTCCTGTCCGCGGATGCAGGAGAAATCCGCATCCGGCGTTTTTTCGACGTGCTCGACCGTGAGTTTGCGCGTGGGCGTGACGGGAATGTCGATCTCACCGCGGAGGTATGCGGCAACCTGCGCGAGAGAAGTCGCGCCGCGGACCGTGATGCCGGGGATGAGCGCCGCCTCGGCGGCGTTCGCCTCGGGGAGGATGATTGACTGAAGACCGCGGTCGCGCGCAAGCGCCGCGAGCGAGAGCGCGCCCGTAATCGGACGCAGTGACCCATCGAGCGCAAGCTCGCCTGCGAGGAGTGTTTGGTCCAGGTCCTGCATCCCCCCGCCACGCGTCGCGGCATGGAGTGCGATTGCGATTGGGAGGTCGTACAACGTCCCGCCTTTCCGGAGGTCTGCTGGCGCCAAGTTTACTACCATGTGACCGTGCGGGTAGGGAAGCCTGCTCTGCCGGAGTGCGCTCTTCACGCGCTCACGCGCCTCCTGGACCATGGCGTCCGGAAGCCCGACCACATGGAACTTGTACTGCCCCATCCAGTGGTTCGCCTCGACTTCGACCAACTGGGCGTCGAGTCCGATCACGGACCCGGTGAGTGTCCTGGAAGACATATTCCAGTCAGTCTCACGGGACGGTCCGCATGGCAAGAGGTGTCGGAAGGGTGCTGGTTGAGCGATTATTTGTGTACGGTGTGGATAGCTGATAGTCGATTCGTTGACACCGACGTGCGAATTTGGTATCCATTCGCTCTCAGACAGCACCTTCTGAAAGGAGAAGAGCCATGGTAAGGATCAGGATTCCCCGTAGGCATGACGAGCAGGCGGCGAAGGAGCTGCACGAAGATCTGGAGAGTCTGTCCGCCGCGCTCGGGAACGTCATCACGCTCGAGCTCGAGGAAATGTGGACAGAGACGCTCCATGCGCCGCCAATGGAAGTGTCTGCAGATGGGGTACTCGTCACATGCGTCCTGTTCTGGAACGCCGACAGCCTCGGCAGAGCGGCGCGGAGCTACGTCTTCAGGGCAGATGGGGCCGCCGAATGGCATAGCGGCTCCAATCCGTCACAGGGCGCAACATTCACGTCATGGGAAGGGGCTACCATGGACCTCCTGCGCTACGCGCACGAGTTTCTCACCGACTACGCCCGTCTTCTGCAGGATCAGGTCGACGTCCTTTCGCACGTCGTGAAGGCGTTCGACGCCAAGAACTACTAGACAGAGCACCCCGCGGCATCTTCGTCGCGGGGTGAGTCGTATGCGGATCCGTCAGGGCGTACGCTCACCTGTCCCATTCGCAATGTCCCGCTGATCGTCAGTTCGTCGGAGTAGGAAATACCAGAGTGCGCCAGTGACGATTGCGATATCGGCCAGGTTGATCGCGGACCGGCCAAAGAGGAGAATCCAGTCGAACACGTACCCTTGCGTCACTCGGTCAAACAAGTTTCCGATCGCACCGCCAAGGAGCACGCCGAGTGCACCCGCTTGTCTAGGTTTATTGTCTTTGATCGCCGTCCATGTGGCGCCAAGGACGAGGATGATGACGAATGCCGTCACGAGGACAGTGACTGCAAGTGGTAACGGAAAATTGGCGATGATTCCGTAGTTCTCATGATGAATGAGCGTGACCAGACCATTCGGCGTCGGCACGCGTTCTATGGCGATATTCGAAATGAGAAATATTTTTGTGAAACGATCAATGAAAAAAATAATCACCGCCCCTTGGGCGGCGTTCCAGAACGCGGTCAGACCTAGACCTCTTGTGTGAGTGCCTTCTTGCATTGAATGCATGACGACGAAGTTGGGCGCGCTTCCAGGCGGCGCTGGTCGATCTCCTTCCCGCAGTACTTGCAGATCCCATACTTCCCTTTCTCGATCGCTTCGAGCGCTTTCCGCGTATCACGCAACTCCGCCTCAAGCTTCGCTTCAAGACTCAGGTCGTCCGTGAATTCCGCGATTTCCATCGCGTTGTCGTCATCCGAGTTCGAACCGGATTCCGGGTAGGTCGTCTCGTAGTGGTTCGGCTTCTTCGGATCCTTGCGCCCGATGTCGCCGAGATCACGCTGAAGCCGGACCTGTTCGTCCTCAAGGCGTTTTTTCTGCCCTGCAATGAATTCCGCCGTCATCATAGGGATAAAGGCCAGTGTAACCATGTTTACCCCGCCAGGCAAGCCTTGGGCCCAACGTCCAAAACCGACGTAAAATAAAGAGGGCCTCTGACACGCCCGAGATGCATAGTGCGCAAATGTGGCGTCGAGGCCCCCAGGCTCTGACGCTGATCAGGTTCGTCGTGACGTGTTGGCGATGCATGGGGTGCCCGCGCTGACACGGTGACGATGGCTGATACGGCTGACGTCGAAGCCTTTGTAGAAAGGTACTGCTGCCTGGACCCGCTCCTGGCAGAGCCCCGTGCAGATCATTGACCCGCGTTGGAGTTGCCGAAGTAATTTTACGTTGTGGTTTTTGGTTTCTATGAACCCCACACGTGTCGTGGGATCGGGGAGAGAGTCCATGCATGGATCGGGGGCCCATTGAACAGGAATGGGATCCCGTCCCGTTGCAGGTATGAAGGTGCGTACGGAGGCGATGTGCCTGCCAGAGGGCAGGGGGTGGCCGCGTTTCGCGAGCCGCAACGCCAACCGTTCAGCCGGCAGCCGTTTAGGCGCCGGTAGAAGGTCCGTAGACTCATTGTACCTCATCATGGCAATGACTTCAAAGGTGATGGATGAAAAATGAGCGAACTTAAGCAAAATAATTGATTTGCCATCTACTTATCCACAGCCATGTGGATAGGCGTCGTATCGTGGGTTCGTCACTGTCAATTCACACACACGCGGACAGAGTCTCCGGTATCGAGGAGTCGGACGCGTTGAAGGGTCTTTTGCCAAATAATCGGTACATTCCATGCGGTGAGGAGGTTCTGAAGCGCCTGGTCTTGGATGAGAAAGCGGGTCTGACCGGGACACGCGGGGTCAGATTGAGTTATCTCTGGGTTCCAGGACGAAGTACGAAGAATGGTCTCCGAGAGCCACCAGGTCGAGGTCGACATGGGTACGGTTGCCGTGGCGGAAGAAGGGAACAGCTCGATCACACCCGTCTCATCGGGGAGTGCCAGTACTCGTCTGTCCGTGACGCCGAGTGCCGCGCGGAGAGCAAGGAGGTCGTCGGCCGCGAGCGCCTCGGGCCAGGTGAGGACGACACCGCCTGCCGCGTCCGGACGGACGGACACGAGGGTTGGTCGTGCGGTCATCATGCGCACGTCGATACCCTGGCTCGTGAGTGCGGCGACGGCCGGGAGAGCGTCGTCGCGGTGATCACCGAGTCGTGAAAAAATCGGAGCATCATACGCGTCACCGTCACCGTCGTTCGTCGAAGCGACGTTGATCGTTCCCTGCGTTCCATCCCACACGCCCGTGACATCATCATCCTCTTTCGTCTCGAGCTCCGCGTATCGCGAGAGGAGAGCGCCGTTCACGGTGAAGGAAAGGTCGTGTCGACGAAGACGACGGGAGAGCGACCACACGCGGGACAGCGGAACGTCTTCTGTGTTCATCGGTGTTCCGTTCGTGAGGAGTCGGTATGCGCCCGCGTCCGTGACCTGCACCGTCTCCGTCGGAACGATCACGGTCGTCCGCAGAATGAGTGCAAACGCGCGTGGTCTGTTATCAGCATCAAGCGCGACGCCGAGAATTGCGGGGAACGACGATCGTGTCTCGATGGCCGTGCGCCACGTTGGCGGGAGGGACTGGCGCAATTCCGTATTCAATCGGGAAACCGCCTGTTTTGGGCGGATTGCGACCATGAGGAGACGGTCGATGGGGAGCGGAAGCGTCAGCTTTGTGCTCATCAGTGCATAGACCAATATGCCAATCACGGCAAAGCTCCCCGCAATGAGTGCGAGGAGCTTTCCGTTCCACCGCGGGCCGCGCGCCCTGCCGTACGCGAGGATCGCGCTGCCTTTGGGGGTCGAATCAACGACGAAGTGGTCCATTTAGATGCTCACGTCGAACGGGTCGTCCGGCATCGGCGGTCGGGGCGCTGTAGGCGCACTCGGTCGCGGGCCGTCGTGTTGTGGCGGATCACGACGCGGGCCTCGTCCACCACCTCCAAAATCTCTGCGACCTCCACCTCCGCCAAAGCGAGGACGATCCGGCCCTCGACCGCCGCCTCCACCACTCTTCCGGTCACGCAACGGTTTCGTGTCACCTACCTGTTCCACATAGTCCTGCGCTGCACGTTTGATGGAGAGGTTGATGCGACCCATGGAGTCGATCTCGTAGACTTTGACGGTCACCATGTCGCCGACCTTGCAGATGTCATGCACGGTCGCGACGCGGTATGGCGCCATCTCGGAGATGTGGACCAACCCTTCCTGTTTCGGGAGAATTTCTACGAACGCGCCGAAGTCCATGATGCGGGTGACGGGGCCGGTGAAGATTTCGCCCACTTTGACCTCGCGCGTGAGCTGCTTCACCCAGTCCACCGCCTTCTGCATGCCTTCCGGGTTCACGGCCGTGATCATCACGAGGCCGTCGTCCTCAATGTCGATTTCTACCTTGGTTTGCGCGATGATCTCATTGATCATCTTACCGCCCGGGCCGATGACGTCCCGAATCTTCTCCGGATTGATGCGGAAACTGATGATCCGTGGCGCCCATTTGGACAATTCTGCGCGCGGGGCGGGGATTGTCTTTTCGATGCAATCCAGGATTTGGAGCCGGGCTTTGTGGGCCTGGATGAGCGTCTCCTTCACGACCTCGAGCGGGATGCCGTGCGTTTTCGTGTCCATCTGGATCGCGGTGATACCCGTGCGCGTCCCCGCCACCTTGAAGTCCATGCCGCCGGCGCCGTCCTCCAGGTCCTGGAGGTCGGTGATCACGCGGAAGCGACCCGTCGCCTCGTCCGATGCCATGCCCATGGCGATGCCTGCGACGGGTGCAGTGATCGGCACGCCCGCGTCCATGAGCGCGAGCGTTGATCCGCACGTCGCGCCCATGGAGGACGAGCCGTTCGAACCGAACACCTCAGACACGATGCGCAGGGTGTACGGGAACTGTTCCTTCGTCGGCAGCACCGGCTGAATCGCGCGTTCTGCGAGCGCGCCGTGGCCGATTTCGCGCCTCCCTGGTCCACGATTCCCCTTTGTCTCTCCAACGCTGTAACTCGGGAAGTTGTAGTGGTGGAAGAAGCGCTTTGTGGTCTGGAACTCCATGGTGTCGAGCGTCTGTTCCATGCCGGGGGAACCAAGCGTCACGGCGGAGAGGACCTGGGTCGATCCGCGCTGGAACAGCCCGGACCCGTGCGTGCGCGGGAGACTGCCGACCGTGCAGTCGAGGCTGCGGATTTCGTCCAGCGCCCGCCTGTCTGCGCGGCGGCCTTCGTCCAGGATCATCTTCGTCACCTGGTTGTCCACGAACTCGTCCACGATCTCCATGGCCTTCTTCCGGTTCTCTTTTGAGACGCTCTGCGTCTGGAGGTACGCGTCCGTCTCTGCTTTGAGACGAGCGACCGCGTCCTTCCGGTCCGCTTTGGTCTTGAGCGGCTGTGCAAAGAGCGTCGTCGCCGCGTGCGAGGTCATGAACCCGCGCGCGAGCTCGTGGAGCTTCTCGCGTTCGTCGCGTTCCTGCTTCTCTTCGTCCGTCTTGGGCGTCATGACGTCCTTCTTTTCTTTGCCGACGGCAGCCCGGACCTTTTCGATCAAATCCAAGACCGGTGTCAACCGGTCCTGCGCCCACGCGATGGCCGCGTACGCGTCGTCTTCCGAGATCTGGTTCGCGCCGCTCTCGACCATGATGGTCTTCCCGTTGCCGCCCGCGACCACGATGTCCACGCCACCGGCCTCGATCTGCGCGTACGTCGGGTTCAAGACCCATTGTCCGCCGATCCGCCCAACGCGGAGCGCGGCGATCGGGCCGTCCCATGGGATGTCGGACATCGTGAGGGCGCACGAGGCGCCGATCAAGCCTGGCACGTCCGCGTCGTTCTCCTGGTCGTGCGAGAGCACGGTCGCGACGACCGCGATCTCATTCCGCATGTGACCGTCGAACAACGGCCGGATGGCGCGGTCGATGAGACGTCCTGACAGGACCGCCTCATCCGTGGGTCGGCCTTCACGTTTGATGAACCGCGATCCTTTGATGCGGCCACTCGCGTACAGGCGCTCCTCGAAGTCCACCTGGAGCGGGAAAAAGTCCAACCCCTCGCGGACGTTTCCCATGGTAGCGGTGCAGAGGGCGACCGTGTCGCCGTAGCGCACGGTACATGAACCATTTGCCTGCTGGGCCAAGAGTCCCACACCGATCGTCAACGTACGACCGCCCCACTCTATCGAAAATTCTTTTTGAGCTTCCATATGATTGATGACGCCGGAAGCCGTCTCGCGGCTCCAGTGGAAACTCCTTCACAGACGCAATCCGTTATGAACGGATCCATGTCTGTGGAGGAGCGATTATTTTAGGAATTAGGAATTAGGAATTAGAAATTTGGAATTTCTAATTACTAATGTCTAATTTCTAATGTCAGATCGTTACCCTGATCTTGCGTCGTCCACCACTCGCTGCAGGACGCCGTCCTGTCTTGGCGGGTCCATTCAGCTGGAGGTCCTCTTCAATTTCTTTCTCGTGTCGTTCGGTCGGCGCCTCTTTATGCGGGGACATGTGGAGTCCCTCATCCGTCACGCGGGGCGCCGGATGACTGATCGGTCGTGGGGTACGGAAACTCCGGAGGATGCCCGAGCCCATGAGGAGCGTGCGGCGCTGGTCGGCGATGTCGAAGAAGTAGTCCGCCGACTCACGGAGCGCCTTCGCGGTCGAGTCTCCGAAGGCGGCGACCTCCACGATGATGCTCTTTGCTTTCAGGTACTCCACGAGCGGCACGAAGTCGCCGTCGCCCGTGATCAAGATGATCACGTCCACGCGCTCCGCGAACTTCACGGCATCGATCGCCATGCCAACGTCCCAGTCAGCCTTGCGCTCGCCGCTCGAGAACTCGATCACGTCCTTGATGCGGAGTTCGATGCCCGCCGCCTGTAATGCTTCCAGGAACGCCTTCTCCTCGCCAGTCTTCGATCGCGCCACGTAGGCGAACGCGCGGACCAAGGTCCTGCCCGCCGTCATGGTTTCCACGAGCTTGCTGAAATTCAACCGGGCACCGAATAGGTGCTTGGCCGAGTGGTACATGTTCTGTGTGTCGATGAAAATCGCAACACGCTGTTCCGGACGCTTGATCATGAAAGGATGACTGATGAATGAAAGAAACGTTACGGGGATACTACGGGAAAATGAGGAATTTTGCAAGTTCTACGGATACGTTAAACGCCGAGCGGAGATTCGCTCGGCGTTCTGTTCTCTTGTTCTGACCTACGACGCGATGTCGTAGGCGCGTTCCGTGTGGAAGGTCGATAGCGCGGAAATGATCGCGCGCGAGTCGCGCATGGAGAGGATCTGTATGAGATCCGGCGTCCGGTGGAACCCGCAGGCCTGCTTGCCGCAGAGTTTCTGAAGCAGTACCCGATCCCACGTATGACAGAAACGATGCACGAGGAGCTTCACGTCCTCCCAGTCCTGGGGGCGCGGCACCCGCAAGAACTTGGACGCGAACAAGAACTCCGGTTTCACGACGTGTACGAATCGCGTCCCTTTCTTGTAGGACCACGCGACCGTCGTTATGCATTCGTCACGGACGAACGTCCCGGAGCAGGAGAGGACGTCGAAGTAGTTCGTGGGGACCACGACGTCCGTGTCCAGGCGCAGAAGGCGCTTCGTGAGGACAAGCGTGTCGATGTCGTGATGCTGTCGGAGATGAGCTCCCGTCAGCAGTTCCACGGCCCAACCGCCTGCGAGCACCCATCGGATGGTCGGTGGTTTCCCCGTGAGCTGTGGGATCGATCGCAAGAGCGACCACAGATCATAGGGGTGTGTGCCGCCACCTCCGAACCATCGGGGGTCGCGCAGCACTATACGCATGGCAAGGACTTGACCCCGCTCTTCGCGCTGCGCATCTTCATGCCGCCGCCGAATCATGCGTCCCATGAACGCGAGATCTTCGTAACGCTTGTCCCAGTCGCCGAGCGTCTCGAAGATGCTGGCGAGTACGTCGGCGTGGCGCATACGGCCGATGCGATCGGACACCATCATCCACTCTGACGTTCGGACCTGGGACACTGCATCGACGAGTTTCCGCATATCGCGGTCTGACACGTCGAGCATCGTCCCGAGCTTCAACGCCTGTTCCAGCTTCTGCATGATCGCGAGGATCTGCTTGATGGCGAGCTTGAGCTCCAGGCGAAGTTCCTGCTTCAGCATCTGCTCGAGTGACTGCTTCAGCGTGAGGCGCTGTTCTTGCGACATCCGTTGAGCGACATGAAGAGTCATTCCCAGTTGCATGATCATCTCCCTTTGTTGAAAGAACGATCGTGGACCATACGCGAAAAATGTGAG
This sequence comes from Candidatus Uhrbacteria bacterium RIFCSPHIGHO2_12_FULL_60_25, assembly GCA_001791275.1. Lineage (GTDB taxonomy): Bacteria > Patescibacteriota > Patescibacteriia > 2-12-FULL-60-25 > 2-12-FULL-60-25 > 2-12-FULL-60-25. The sequence continues at coordinate 12,697 of MGEH01000031.1, forward strand.
AATGTCAATGAGGCATGTACAATTGACCTCATCCGTTCCATCCATTATAATGCCATTATTATGCAACGCAAACTCATCAAAGTCGGTACATCGGCGGCCGTGTTGATCCCGAAGGCGGTGATGGATGATCAACGGATGAAGATCGGCGATACGATCCATGTTGAGTTTTCAAAGAAAGGGACGGCGGCGCACCCGGTCATTGACCCCGAAGTGATCCAGTGGACGGACGAATTCATTGCCGAATACAAGCCGCTTTTGCTGAAGCTGGCCGATTCTTAATGTGCGTTATCTCTTGGCGGAAGAGATCCTGGCGATCCACGATCGCATTGTGATGGTCATCGGCGGGGTCAAAGGGATCCGTGATGTCGGATTGCTCTATTCCATTGCCGAACGGCCGAAGATGGCGATGATGGGACGGGAATTCTATCCCGACGTATTCTTCAAAGCCGCCGCGTATCTTGAAGCGGGGGCGACCTACCATGTGTTCGCGGACGGCGATAAACGTACGTCCATTGCCGCTACGCATTATTTTTTACGCAGGAACGGATACAGACTGACGGTCTCAACCGCACAGGCATACACCTTCATCATGGCGGTCGCTGTAAAGAAGAAGTCCATGGAGGAGATCGCTGCTTGGCTCAAGAAATATTCCGTGAGATCGAAATGAAAAGAACGGACCGAGCATCTTGACATTCATGATGGGCGCGCATACAATGAGAATAATCTTAAGATTAACCTCCCTTCCCCTATGGATAACCTCATTGGAGTCAAAGAATTGCGGGAAAATTTTGGGAACTATGAGAAGCTGGTCAAAGCCGGGAGGTCATTTATCGTGATGAAACGCTCCAGGCCGATCTTTACGATCAATCCCGTAGATGATGGCGGTTGGGAAACGGTCATCGATTTTATGACATTCAAAAAGAAGGGGATTCCGATCGATGAACTCATCACACGATTGAAACGGCTCGCGTGATATGGTCGATCGGATCAACAAGGCGTTGTTGAAGATGTCCGCCAAGGATCGTAAGCAGGTTCTCGATATTCTTGAACGGGTAAAATCGGGCGACGTCTCTTTACTCGATCTGAAAAAATTACAGGCGACGGAACATGTGTATCGTGTACGTCAAGGATCGTTTCGCATCATTTTTTTCATGAGCGGCCGCGAGTCGATCCGTATTCTCGACATTGAACGCCGGTCAGATACGACGTACCAAGATTACTAAGAACAAAAACCCCTCGGGTCGCGAGGGGCTTTGTTGTTCTTACACCTTCAACTTCGCCATCAGGTCGTCGTAGGCTTTCGCGTCTTCGCGCTTCAGGTACTTCATGAGGCGGCGACGTTCGCCGACCTTCTTGATGAGACCGCGGCGCGAGGAGAAGTCCTTCTTGTGTCCGCGCAGGTGCTCGGTCAGGTCTTTGATCTCTTCGGTCAGGATCGCGATCTGGACCTGGGGAGACCCCGTGTCCGTGGCGTGTGTCTTGTACTTCTCAATGACGCGCTTCTTTTTCTCTGGAGACAACATGTGTGAGGTCGGGGACTGGCGCGGTCGAACGATCCGTTTGAATCGTGCACGCCTGTCAGTCTCCGGATACGCGTCACACCGAGTCGAAACCTGGCATGACGTAATGAATGAGTGGGGAGACGCTACCACCGCTCGTCTGAAACGTCAACGCCCCGCCGGTCGAGAAGACGGGCGGGGCATGAGGAGCGTTTCAGTGAGGGACTGGCATGAAGCGCAGGCAACCGGCCTGTTCCGGGTTCAGCCAGCGTCGTGCGGATTCTGCGATCTGGTCGCGCGTGACGCTCATGACTGCTGCATCCCAGTCAACGTCTTGGTAATCGTGCTCGAGCCAGATGCGGCGGAGCATGTTGGATTGATACTCGTAGTCGCGGGCTTCCTTTCGAGCGATCTGGCTCATGAGTCGGTGTGTCCGGAGGAGCTCGAAGAACTCGTCCGGGTAATCGTCC
>MGEH01000032.1 GCA_001791275.1 Candidatus Uhrbacteria bacterium RIFCSPHIGHO2_12_FULL_60_25
ACCCCGCCGCCGGAGATCGAAAAGTGATTCACCGCGAGAGACGGGCCGTACGTCCGTCTTTTTGTATGCGGATGACGAGGGTGGCGTGCGGACGACGAGCAAGCCATTTTTTCACGTTCTCCGGCCACTCAAGCACGAGGGCCGTGCCGGGCTCAGACAATTCCACGTCCAGGTCGAGCGGCGCGAGGTCGCGTTCGTGCTCGATGCGGTACGCGTCCACATGAAGGAGACGACGGATTGGACCGCGGTGAACGCGATACGTCCGCAACATGGAAAACGTCGGGCTCTTGGGCACGCGCGTGGCCCCGAGGACACTGGCCAGCGCCTGAACGAACGTCGTCTTCCCCGCGCCGAGCGGTCCCTGCAACGCCAAGACCGACCCGGGACGCAGTTTCGTCGCGATGTCGCGGGCGACGCTCGGCCAATCGTGGACGTTCCTCACACGGGTCATTCCGACCGAGGCGCGTTCGACGCGCCGAGCGGAGGAACCGCTTTTGGACAACGAGTGTATCTTGCGTTTCATAGGTTGAAATTTCGACAAGGGTTCCCCTCGGCTCGCTTCGCTCGCTCGGGGCAGGCTCTCCGCTCCCCCTCGCAGACTCGGGGTCGGTCGGAATGACGTTAGAGTGAGAGCTCCGGTTCCGCGTCGAGCTTCTTCCAGTCGTGCGTTTCGCCGCGCAGCAGGCGCCACGCGCCGGCCGCGGCGATCATGGCCGCGTTGTCCGTGGCGTATTTCACGGGCGTTTTCAGCATGGCGACCTTCGGCAGCTCGCGGCGGACCGCGCGGGTCAGGTCTTCGCGCAGACGGGTGTTCGCCGACACGCCGCCGACGAGGAGGACCGTCTTCGCCTTGGTCTGTTTCGCTGCCCGAATCGTCTTCGCGACGAGGACGGCGACGATGGCCGCCTCGATCGAGGCACACAGATCATTGATAGACCGGTTCCCGGTTCCGAGCCTGCCCTGAGCGAAGCCGAAGGGTTCCCGGTTCCCGATCTCGACTTCCCGTCTGATCGCTGTCTTGAGACCCGAGAACGACATGTCGAGCGACGCATCGTGCAGCATCGGGCGCGGGAGCTTGTACGCGTCGTCGCGGCCTTTCAGCGCGAACCGTGAGATGACCGGACCGCCCGGGTAGCCGAGACCGAGGAGCTTCGCGCTCTTGTCGAACGCCTCCCCTGCCGCGTCGTCGCGCGTGGAGCCGATGACGTCGTAGCGGCAGTAATCGCGCATCACAACCAGTTCCGTGTGTCCGCCGGAGACGAGAAGTGCCAGCGCCGGGAACGTCCATCTCCGACGGTTCTCCGGGAGTAACCACGCGGACGCGAGGTGGCCTTCGAGGTGGTTCACGCCAATGACAGGCTTGCCGGTGATCCACGCGAGCGTCTGTGCGGCCTGGATCCCAACGCGTAACGCCGTTGCGAGACCGGGGCCTCGCGTGACCGCAATGGCGTCAAAGGCCGTCGCACGGCCTTTCGCCTCGAGCGGACGGCGTCCGAGGACGGACGTGAGGAGCGACACGACCTCGGCCACGTGCGTGCGCGCCGCGACTTCGGGCACCACGCCGCCGTACTTCGCGTGGATGTCAATCTGCGACGAGATGACGTGCTTCACGAGCCGGACCGTCTCTCCACGCACCCCGACGTCCAATAACGCCACGGACGTTTCGTCGCAGCTCGTTTCAAGGCCCAATATACGAATAAGCTTTTTCATCGGAGTCGGAATGAGGGTACACTACTCAGGCTCCCATTCCCAGTCTCCTATGCGGCACGCGATTCTGGTCCTTGCAGCCATCACAATGATCGGCGCGGGCTGCGCCCCAGCGCCCGCATCCGTCGCCCGTTTCGGCGTCGCGTATTCGCCGCGCGGGTACCCGAGCTCGGCAACAGATGCGGACGTGCGGGCGTTTTTCAAATCCGTTCCAGACCTGGGAGGGATCGTCGCGTTCCACACGAACTGGCGGGACAGCCGCGACACGGCCGGCGAGATCCCAAAGGTGACCCAGTTCGCGCACGCGGCAGAAAAAGAATTCGACATTGTCCCGGCCGTGGGTTTCGGGTGGACGGTCGGCGACGCGCCGGATCTCACGAGCGCGTCCGAACCGAAGAACAACACCTGGACGAACGCCGAGACACGACGGAAATACCGCGAGATGGCGACAAGTTACGCGAAAACCTACAAGCCGCGTTTCATGTTCCTCGGAAACGAGACGAACGGCTATCGCATGCGGGCTACGAAAGGCGAATGGGCGGCATGGGTTTCGGAATTCAAAGAAACATATGACGCAATCAAGGCCGTGAGCCCAAACACGCTCGTCTTCACCACGTTCCAGCTGGAACGGATGAAAGGGCTTGGACGGAACAACGGCTGGAAGAACGCCGCGCAGTGGCAGGCACTCGATGATTTCAAAGGGATAACCGATGCGATCGGTTTCACGTCCTACCCCTATTTCGAGTACGACGCGCCCGGCGACATCCCGGCCGACTACTACACCGAAATCACGAAACGCTGGCAGGGTCCGGTCGTCTTCACAGAAATCGGCTGGCTCGCGAAAAACTCCGGACCATACCGCGGGAACGAGGCAGACCAGGCGTCGTTCGTAAACCGTTTCTTCGAACTCACGAAGGGCCTCGACGTGCGTTACGCGGTCTGGCTCTTCCTCCATGACCTCGACAAAGCCCCGACGGCGTTCGACGGGATCGGACTCCGGGCGAAGGACGGGACGTCTCGCGCGGCGGAAGGGGCGTGGAGTGACGTCGTTCGCAAGGAAGGACGTTGACAATCGGCCTTTTTTCACGTATTCTCCCCGCACAAAAAAATGACCGTGGCCCCATCGTCTAACGGTTAGGACAGCGGCTTTTCAAGCCGTTAATAGGGGTTCGATTCCCCTTGGGGCTACCAAACAAAAAAGTTCCGCTTCGCGGAACCTTTTTGTTATCATGGTACACTTTCCCCATGCTCCGTTTCCTCCCGCACTCCACGTGGCTTGAAAAACATCACGGACTGAACCGACCGACGCAATTCGTGATCGCGGCGTTCATCGCGTCGTCCGTGTTCGTTTCATTGTATTCCGCTCTGGCCGTCACGGAGAACGAAATCTTCTCCGCGGTCCAGATCATCATCTTCAACGCGGACGGGAAACCGATCACATCCGGGTCCGGCTCCATCATCGACGAAGACGGCAATATCCTCACGAACCACCACGTGCTTGAAGACGCGATCGAAAACGAGGGGTACTATCCCATGGCGCTCCTCACGACAGACCCGAAGAAGCCGCCCACGGTCGCGCTCACGCTGAAACTGATCGGATACAGCAAAACGTTCGACCTCGCACTCGTGCAATTCTCGAAGTTACAGGACAAATCCGGGAACTGGGTGGATTTCTCTGACTTCGTGGCGAAAAACAAACTTTACGTGAACCACGTGAAGCTCGACCGCTTCGCGGAGGATGAGAAGATCGCACTCGGCGACACGCTCCAGATTTTGGGGTACCCGGATGCCGGCGGGTCGAGCATCACGTACACGAAGGGGATCGTAAGCGGATTCGAACAATACCAAACCGCGAGCACCTCGCTCCCATGGCTCATTAAAACGGACGCGAAGGTAAATCCGGGCAACTCGGGCGGCGCGGCGTTCGACTCGGACGACAATTTCATCGGCGTCCCGGAAGCCGTCGCCGGAGGACCAGGGAACATCGGGTACATCATCTCGCTCCCCGTCATCAACGACTTCCTCAACATGGCCATCGGCGCACCGAGTGCGACATCAACATCAACCGACGTCACCATCATTCCGGCTGAGATCAACGACGCGTACTGCGATGCCAACGTGCGGAAGAACAGCGTGTTCAATCCGGGGACGGGAAACTGCGAGTGCAAAACGGACTACGTGAACCTGAACAACGAATGCGTGGCGCGCGTATACTTCTTGGGGACGCCGAGATCGAGAGCGGACATCCTGAACTGCAAAGTCGTCGCCGATACGAAAATGAAGAGATACTGGCTCCGCGGTCACACGGCGATCGAAACCATGTCACTCAAGAACAAAGCGTGCGTCGCATCCGAAGCGGATGCCAAGAAGGCGAAGTACCAAAAGGTGAAGTAACGGGCGGTGGGATATCAATGCACACCGGCCTTCGCCGCCGGTGTTTTGACATGGCCGATCCGCTGCGGTATGAGTGGGTACAGGAGGATTTCATATCCCCCTCCCACCCTCATGGTGGGCTATTCGGACATTCCCAAAAGAAAGACAAGGGATAGAGCCATGCAGACACGGTTTCGCTACGGAATCCTCATCATCCTCATCTTCGTGACGATGATGATGGGATGCGGAGAGCGCATCCCCATGACGGACAACGCCGACGACGGCACCGTCAGCTGGTCGAACGACGACCTGAAGACGCTCGCCTGCTCGAACGACGCACAGTGCGCACCCTACAAGGAGTGCGTGGTGGGCGGATCGGTCGGGTGCTACCAGAGCCACTGCGCCGGGTTCCGGAACGACGTCACTATCTACAAGTGCGTCAACCGGATCTGGGATCAGTACGGCGACGGTGAAACCCCGCCCCAAACCAACATCTGCGGCAAGGTCAACGCGCCTCCGGAACAGAAGGCGATTGACCCGGGCGACATCTCGTGCAAGTACGTGTCCGGCATCCCGCGGCCCTGGGGCCGACTCTGGATCCAGCTCACGGCCGATACCGCTAACTCCACCGTGACAATCCACGCGCTGAATCTCTACGGCGTGCGGGCCGATGGAACGCTGGTACTCATCGCGGGAACGGACGCGGGTGACTCGACCATTACCTGGTTCGAAACCAACGACCGCGCCACGTGGTACCAAGCCGAGTCGGAGAAAAAGAGCGGCCTCCCGGTCCCCCCGAACTTTACGTTCACGGTCCAGTCGACCACGCAAATCCTCCACATGGGGAACGACGGTGGAGACCTCACGGGATTCGTCGATGCGTTCGCCACGGCCGACATCTCGACCACAGGCGACGCGAAGGGACAAATCGGCATCGACTTCCGCACCGACTCCTGGAACAAAGCGGTCATCGAAGGTTCGATGAGCGATTGGATGAGCTGCACTACCGGGTCCATCCGCCTCTCGCTCCCGCGAGCGAGCGCTCCAACCATCTGCGATGGCACGATCAGCACGATCTGCGTCCCTTCCCAGGAGACCTGCAACAATGCGGACGACGACTGCGACGGCCAGAAGGACAACGGCAATCCGGGCGGCGGCGCAAGCTGCTCCACCGGAAAGCTCGGTGTCTGTTCAGCCGGGACGACGTCGTGCCAAAAGGGCTCGCTGATCTGCGTCCAGAACGTCCAGCATTCGAACGAAGTCTGCGGCGACAACCTGGATAACGACTGCGATGGGACAACGGATAACGCGAGCGTCTGTGCTCCGCCTCCGCCCCCGCCGCCGCCGCCGAGCAACGGCTGCCCAAGCACGGGCGTGAAGATCACGGCCGGCTCCTCGCTTCTCGCGAGCTGCCCGACGCTCGAGATCGTGACGTGGGACGACAACGGCTGGACGCTGGAGTCCGATCCCGGACAACCGCTCACGATCAGTGATCCGTGGCCCGGCGGATACGCCTACGTCACGACGAAGTGCAACGGCATGCTCAAGACCGGTGACTGGCCCCAAGTCACGATCAAGGCTGCCGGTTTCTCGCAGATCTGCGTGCAGGGTACGGACGTGACCGACAACACGTTCGTTTGCTGGGATGAGTACAGCTCTGTGTACCGCCCCTCCGTTCCCTTGTCGGCCTCCGGCGTAGGATACTGCCCCCCGTAGTACCCTCTGGCGAATCGGGACTGAGCACCCCGTGAAGCCATTGGTTCACGACCGACACGCGGACATTGCTCGCACCGTCCGCAGTGCCTGTCGTAAAACGATTCTCATTCGAGCTCCACGCCTCCGCTCAAGGCACCATCCGTCTTTTATTAGACGGCCCCATCTCCCGTCTGCCCTCGCGGCAGACTCCATTACACCGACGCTTCACCGCGTCGGTTTTGTTTCATTAAAAACATGGACGCGCGGCGCCGTGCATGTGCTACAATCCCTGTCCGATATGCCAACACGCGTCACCTTGATCGGAGCCGGTGAGATCGGCAGCGCCGTCGCCGCGCTCGTGAAGACCTCCGGCGCCAAAATCGAGCGATGGGATAAGGACGTCACAAAGGTCCCGGACCAGCGAGCGCTGGACGAAGTCGTGGCGTCCGCGGACGTTCTCTTCCTCTGCGTGAACTCCTGGAACCTGCGAGCGGCGGCGTCAAGTATCGTCCCCCACCTGAAACGGAACACAGTCGTGGTGTCGCTCTCCAAAGGGATCGAAGCGGCGACGCTTTTGACGGTGGAGCGCCTCCTCGAGGATGCTCTTCCCAAGGGCCAACCATTCGCGCTCATCTCCGGTCCCATGCTCGCCGAAGAGCTCGACGTCGGGCTCATGGGCGCGGCAGTCGTGGCGACGAAACAACGGCGGACGTTCAACGTGATCCAACTACTCTTCGCGAAGACCAAACTCCGCCTTGAGCATTCGACAGACATGCACGGGACAGCCCTCGCAGGCGTCTTGAAAAACGTCTACGCCATATCACTCGGTATCGTGAGCGCCCTTGAAATGGGCGGGAACGCCAAAGGGTGGTTCGTGCAACAGATCACGGCCGAGATGGCCGCTATCATCAAAAAACTGAACCGCGGCAATGGGGACGCGGCGTACGGCGCTGCCGGACTCGGTGACCTCGTGGCCACAGGATTCAGTTCCTACTCGAGCAACTATCGCGTGGGGCGCGATCTCGTTTCCGGACGTCCTGTGACCGCTCAGAGCGAAGGGTTCGTGGCGCTCCCGTCGCTCCTCCGGTCGCTCGGGTCATCAAAGACGCGGTACCCGCTCCTCATGACCGTGAAACGCGTGGTGGTTGACAAGAAAAACGCAAAGAAAGAATTTGAACGGTTCGTGCGCGGGTGACGTTCACGTCACTTCTTCGCCAACGTGGACGCTCCCGCGGCAAGACTCCCATCGTGCACTACGACCTTCGTGCCCACGTCCGCCCAGTTGTAGATCCATTCGGCGTCGACCCTGCCCACATTGATGCATCCGTGGCTCATCCGATGGCCGAAGTTGTTGTGCCAATAGGCGTAATGGATATAGAACGGCCCGCGGATTTGAAGATTCCACCTCACGTTCGGCAGGAAATAGTTGTCCGGATTGCCCTTGCCATAGCTCCATTTGTAATCCTTCTTGAAAATCTTCTGCAGCACCGCGGTCTCCATGATGGGCGTGGGATACTTGCCCACGCCCGTGGACGCGAGGAACGTGCGCGCCGTTCTCCCCCGCTCGTAGGCGTACAGACGCTGACGAAACAAGTCCACCTCGATGAACTTCTCCTGGTCGAGCGGGCCCGTGACCGTTGGCGCCGTCGGCATGACCGCAACATCCGCGCCCGCGCGAACGAGGGACAAACCGCCGTGATAGGCGGGGTCCATGAATAAGGCGCGGCGCTGCTCCGTGCCGGACAAGCCGAACTGACGGACTTCGGCTGCTCCGCCTCCGTTCCGCCAGGCCAGGATCTCGTCCACGCCGTCGCCGTCCGCGTCAAAGGCCGCGGTGGACACGCCGGCCCGCGACGAGGTGGCGAAGGCGTAAAACTCCTGCGCGAGCAGGGGTTGGTCTTTCACGCTGAAACGACGGACGAGCGGCTCGGTCCAGCTTTCCGGCGCCGCGGCGATGTGCGCGCCGTCTGGCGTGCGGATGACAGAGACTGTCACGCCGTCCCGCATCCCGGCGTCGAACGCAAAAAAGTCCTTGCCGAGGTTTTCCATCTTCCCGTTCCACACGCGGACATGCGGACCGCCCCCCGGCCCCGGCGAGGTGACGATCTCGGCGCGACCGTCACCGTCCAGGTCTGCGACCGCGATATGGACGCCGCCCTGAAACTCCTTCCGGTACGCGAGTCCGTCATCCTTCGAGACGCGCGTCCCGTCCGCGTTGAAAACGTTGATCTGCGGTTCGATGCCGGGGCCGGGCGCCGTCACGATCTCCGCGCGACCGTCGCCGTCCACATCCCCGATGGCGACTCGCACGCCGCCCTTAAACCACACGGGATACGCCCGGAATGATTTCAGGAGCTTGCCGTCCGTCGCATACACGCGGACGTCGGGCTGGCGGCCGGGACCGGCGCCAACCGCGATTTCCGCCTGGCCGTCGCCGTCCAGGTCGCCGGCCGCCACCTCCCCTCCGTTCTGAAAATTTTTCTCGAACGCCATAAACGTGGCGCGTTTTTGAAAGTCTGGCCCCCACAGCGTGACGGCCGGAGGACGTGCGTGTTCCGGTTTGGTCGGGACGGGCTGGGGATGCCAGGCGAAGACGGGTTGGGCGGCAAGAAACACGGCTACGGCCGGAACGGCAATCTGAAGCGCGATACGCATTAGCCGCCTCATGTTGCGCAGTATACCTGCGTCAAGACGAACGTGGAACTCGACGTGGAGGCGTCGTGAGCAAGTACCGTCGCGTTATTTCCAAACGAATATCAGCGCGAGAATGATTGCCGCCGCGAGAGCCGTGAGTGCGGAGGAAACGATGACGGGCGGGGCCCTGCGATGCCAGCCGTAGGCGTGCCACACGAGATTGGTCGCGAACATGATGAAAAAACTTGTCGGCGCGAGTCCGTCCACGTCATGCGTCGAAACTAATTTTGAGAGCTGTGGGTACAGCGCAATCCCGCCCACCAGGGCGTTCAGTTCCGCCAGGTGATCGATCGGGTGTTTGTGTTTCGTCAGTCCGATTCGCTGCGTGAAGCCGTTAAGCATGGATTGGATGATACCACGAACGCGGTCATTGGCGATGGACTCCGGAAAACCGGGCATGGGCGTTTTTGGTTTCTCGGCATGATACACTTCACGCATGCAGAGTCTCCTGTTGCTGGTCGCCGGCATTTTCGTCCTTGCGAAGTCAGCCGGTTGGCTCATCGACGGCGCGCTCATCATCGGGCGTCGCTATCGCCTGTCCCCGCTTTTCTTGGGTCTGACGATTGTGGCTGCCGGCACCTCGGCTCCCGAATTCGCCGTCAATATTACAGCCGCTGCAAGAGGCCTTACGGGGTTGAGCGTCGGCAACGTGTTGGGCAGCAACATCGCGAACATCCTCCTCGTTCTCGGGATAGGCGCGCTCATATACCCCATCCACGTGATACGTGCCACGGTCCGTATCGGCATTCCGCTCACCCTCTTCGCCACGGTCTTCGTGCTGCTCCTCGGGCAAGAACACTGGGGCGATCCTGCGGCCTTCCAAGGAATCGCGCGACTCGAAGGAGTCATGCTTCTCTTCGGTTTTCCACTGTACGCTTTCTACGAATACGGAATAGGACGTGAAGCGCGCGTTTCCACGGAGTCGCGGCTCCAAGACGGTTTTTCTCTTGCGCTTATCGCGGTGCTGGCCGGCATCATCGGATTGGCCGTAAGCGCCAACCTCATCGTGAACGCCGCAGGATCGATCATCGCTCGGTTCAATCTTTCCCAGGAACTTGTCGGCATCACTTTGGTGGCGATTGGAACGTCGCTCCCGGAGCTGGCGACAACGGTGACGGCGGTCATGAAACGAAACCACCAATTGGTGGTTGGAAATATCATCGGTTCCAACCTGTTCAACTTGCTGGCTGTGCTCGGTGTCAGTTCAATCGTCAACCCGCTGCCGTTCGATAACGCGCAGTTTGAAGATCTGATTTTCGTCGGCGCCGCCAGCTTCGTGCTGTGGCTCGTACTGGCCGTCCAACCCAGGCCGGCGCTCCGTCGGTTGCATGGCGTGATGTTCCTCGTCTTGTACGTAACGTATCTTTCGTACGTCGCATGGCGCGGGTAACGCGCCGTCCTGAAAACACCAATGGTGACCCGCCAAATCCACCCGCATGAATTGGCGCCGCTCGACCGAGCGGCGGTGTTCGACAAACTGGACTCGAACGACGGCGGGCTTGAGGCTTCGGAACGACAGAACCGGAACGCACGGTACGGCCGGAACGAGCTGCCGGAGCGGCCTCCCATCCCCCTCGTCTTCCGCTTCCTCCGGCAATTCGCGAGCCCGTTCGTGTTCCTCCTCCTCGCGGTCGCCGCGATCGCGCTTGTGCTCGGAGAGACGAAGGACGCGATCGTGATCGGGGCGGTGCTCACCTTGAACGCGACCATCGGCACGTTCTACACCGCACGCGCCTCGCGGGCGCTCGCCGTGCTTAAACATACCGTCGTCTTGAAGACGCGATGCCTCGTGGGCGGGTCGTCAATCACGTGCGACGTGCAGGATCTCGTACCGGGCGACGTAATCACGGTCTCGGCCGGCGACCGGATCCCGGCCGATGGCCGCTTCGTTCACGCCGTGAACCTGCGCGTGGACGAATCGAGCCTCACGGGAGAATCGGTCCCCGTGTCGAAGACCGCGGACGCCGTTGCGGTGAAGCCGGGCGCCATCGCCGCGGACATCAGGAATGCCGGGTACGCAGGTGCGCTCGTCGTGGCGGGTTCGGGAACCCTCCTCGTGTCTTCGATCGGGACGGAGACGCAGATCGGAAGAATCGCGCTCCGCCTCGCGGAGCGGTCGCCGGAACCGCCGCTCGTCGCGCGTGTGCGAGCCCTCTCGCACCAGGTCCTGATCGGCATCTCTGCGGTCGCGATCGCGCTCCTCCTCGCGGCAACGGCAACCGGGCAGGAACTCACGCTGACCGTTCCGCTCATTCTTGCGCTTGTGGTCGCCGTGGTGCCCGAAGGACTGCCCATCGTCCTCACCCTGGTACTCGCACGCGGCGTGTACGCCATGAGCCGGAGGCGCGCCGTGGTCCGCGAGCTCTCGGCCGTAGAATCTCTGGGCGGGGTTGACATCATCTTCACGGACAAGACAGGGACGCTCACCCAAAACCGCCTCCGCCTCGTGGAGGCCGTGCTGCCGGACGGGACGAGGGCACGCCTCCATGACGGGGAGGCATCGCGCGTGACGATCGACGGAGACGAGAGAGCCGTTCGACGGCTCGCGGAACTCCTCGCGGCCGTGGCTGATCCGCACGCGCACGGGTTCGGAGAACTCATGAGCGTGGACCCCATTGACCGCGCGTTCACGGACCTGCCGAAGGCGCTCGACATTGCCACGCCGGTTCGTCACGACGAGCGGCCGTTCGACACATCGCGCCGCACGCGAGCCGTCGCGGCGACGCTCCAGGACGGAATGGCAGTGACGGTCCTGGCCGGCGCGCCGGAAAACGTGCTCGCGGCCTGCGCGACCGTACCGCCGACAGCTTCCAGGACCGTGAGCCGGATGGCTGCGCAGGGACTCCGCGTGATCGCCTTCGCGAGCGCGAATGGTCGCGACCTGGAACGGAAGGACGGTGACTGGACGTTCGAGGGGTTCGTGGGACTGCGCGACGAACCGCGTCCGGAATCGAAGGGCGCCATCGCCTGGTGCCTCGAGCACCGCATCCGGGTCGTGATGGTGACGGGCGACCACCCGGAAACGGCGTTCGCAATCGCGAAAGACCTCGGCATCGCGACCAAACCGAACCGGGTGGCGCAAGGCGAGGCGCTCATGAAACTTTCGCCGGCCAAGCTCACGGAAGTCATGGGCACGATCACGGTCGTGGCGCGCGCAACGCCGGACATGAAAGTGGTGCTCATTGAAGCCGCGCGAAAACGAGGCCACCTCGTGGCCATGACGGGCGACGGCGTGAACGACGCGCCCGCGCTCCACGCGGCAGACGTGGGCATCGCCATGGGGAAGACCGGAACGGACGTGGCGCGCGAGGCCGCGGACCTGGTGCTCACCGACGACAACTTCGCGACGATCGTCGCGGCCGTGCAGGAAGGCCGGTCCGTCGTGGCAAACGTGGAGAAAGTCGTGACCTACCTCTTTTCAACGTCGGTCGCGGAGCTCGTCGTGATCGGTTCGGCACTCGCGTTCTCGCTCCCGACCCCGCTCCTCCCGGCGCAAATTCTGTGGCTGAACCTCGTGACCGATGGATTCCTCGACGTCGCACTCGCATCCGAACCAACCCACGGCGGACACACGAAGCCGCCTCGCGGGCGCCTGCTCTCACGCGTCGCGTGGCAGCGCATCATGGTACTCGGCACGACCATGGGAGTAATCGGTGCCGTTGTGTACGAACGGACGTTGAACGGGGGTAATGAATCCTCACGGTATGCGATCGTCCTCCTCGCTCTCTGTGTGATGCAGTGGTGGAATGCCTGGAGCGCGCGCAGCGCCACACGTTCGATCGTGACGCTCGATCCGAAAGGCAACCCGTTCCTGATCGGGTCTACCGTCACCGTCGTGGGCCTCATGCTCGCCGCCCTCTACTGGCCGCCGCTTTCGACGTTATTGCGCATCGAGCCACTCCCCTTGTCCGTGTGGCTCTGGGTGGTGCCGCTTGGCGCAATTGTCGTCGTCGTTGATGAAATCTGGAAACTTATTCATCGAAAACCTTGGGGTACGCGTTTACACGGACCGTCTCCACGAGTACGCTCAGCATAATCGATCCCAAAATATTTCAAACGCCCGTTCCGCGAGTGCGAAACGGGCGTTGAAGGAAAGAAAGGACTATGCGCGGACGGCGAGAACGCGGTCTTCCACGCTTCGCCGGAGGTCGGGCTTTTCACTGCGCAAACCGAGCGTCCGGCCCCGGTCGTCTTTCCAGAGAACCGGAAAGGACCGGGTACCGTGCGGATCGCGCCATGAGGATCCCAGTGCCATGATCGGAAACTGGAGCTGAAGCTTTGGATGCATCGCACCCAAGGCAAGCAGATGCCGAATGTCACCGGGCGTCAAACCGCGACGGTCAAGCTCGGCACTGATCCGATCCCCGGTTTTGTGTTTGCCCAGGTGGATCAGGATGACTTCGACCTCCACAACGAGCAGGACCTCGCCCTGTCCCAGGTCCGGAAAGCGTTCTGAAGTGATGATCGGATTCACCCAGTCGTATTTCCCGGCCGCGATCGCGTTTTCGAGCGAGATGGTGCTGTCGAGGGAGATGACGTGGGTGATCGGAGAGTGATCGGGCTCCGATCCGGTCTGCAGGCGTGCTTTCAACGCTTCGACCATGCAACGCCCCAACGCCGCGTCATTCCCCACGGTCCTCACGAGCTCTGCGGTCATGCCGCCGTTCTGAAGGGCGACACGGAATTGCTGTTCTTCACCTATCGAACACGAGAAGTAGCTGGCCATGGTGGCTGGCTCCCTTCATACGCCGCTTGACTGGCACGATCACGCACCATTGTGATCGAACTGGCCAATAACTTGAAAACGGCGGTATTCATATAACAAAGATCAGCCATTCTGTCCATTCTGCCTAACATCTCACTTCTTTCTCTGTTCCTTCCGCCACTCCGCGATCTTCTTATGATTGCCGCCCATTAAAACGGACGGGACCTTCATCCCAAGGTAGACCTCCGGTCGCGTGTAATGCGGGTACTCTCTCCCGCCGTCGGACCAAGACTCTTCTGCGAGCGATTCCTGTTTCCCAAGCACACCCGGGCGTTGCCGCGCGATCGCGTCCAACATGACGAGCGCCGGCAGCTCACCGCCCGTGAGGACGTAGGGGCCGATGGACAAGGCCTCGTCCGCGAGACGGTCGAGGACGCGCTCGTCAATGCCCTCGTACCGTCCGCAGAGGAAAGCGAGTCGGTCGTACTTCGAGAGACGGACCGCGTCCGCGTGCGTAAAGAGTTTCCCGGACGCGGACGTGACGATGATGCGTGTCTTTTTTGCCTTCGACGTCTTGCGACCCGACTTTTTCGACCGCAGACCCAAACTAACGAGCGCCTCATGGAACGGCTGGACCTTCATGACCATGCCGGGCCCGCCTCCGAACGGCTTGTCGTCCACGGTCTTGTGCCGGTCATGCGTCCAGCGTCGCAACTGGTGGACGCGGACGTCGAGAAGACGCTTCTTCTGCGCGCGCCCGAGAATGGACGCTTCAAGATACCCCGGGAACGCCTCGGGGAAGATGGTGATGACGTCAACGCGTAACGGACGTTTCTTCATAACGAAAACCGTGGGTGATGTTCCCACGGTTTTCGCTTTTTGTCGATTGTTAGATGCCGAGGTCTGCTAGGTCTTCATCCGACACCATGCCGGCTTCGCCGTGACTCCGGCGGGCGGGCGGACGACTGGAGCTTAGGCTCGGGCTCGAGCCTTTCTTCTCCTGGTGCTCGCGGCGCATCTCGTCCGGTTCGTAAATTTTGAGGTTCACGCGGGCGTTGTCTTTCGCGCCGACCGTCTTCAAGAGGATGCGCAGGGCGCGCGCGGTCTGGCCCTGGCGTCCGATCACGTAGCCCATGTCCTCCTGGTTGATGTGGAGGGTGATGAGCACGCCCCGGTCGTCGACCGTGCGCTCGGCCTTCACGTCCTCGGGGTGATTTACGATGGACTTCACAACGAACTCGACGAACTCCTGATCCTTATAGGCTGCAGCCATATCAACGGACTGGGGCCGTCAGACGGCCCGATATTAAGAATTGGTGACGAAAGGATAACACAAACGTCCCTCTTTGTAAAGGGACGTTGACGTCATGCCGCCACTTTTTCTTTCTCGAGCTTCGCGCGTCGTTCGCGGGAGATGCGGACTTTCTTCCGCTTGTCGCCAGCCACGACCTTCTGGTCCACGAGCAAATTCCACACGGTGTCCGAGCACTGGGCGCCCTTGGCGATCCAGTCCTTGATCCGGTCGTTCTTAAAATCAATGGCCGCCGGTTTGGAGCGCGGGTTGTACGTGCCCAGGTTCTCCAAAAACGTCCCCCAAGGGTCTTTGGACTTCTCGGTCACGATCAACCGGAACAACGGCTGTTTCCGCTTGCCGACGCGACTTAATCGGATGCTCAACATAAGTGGCAGAAGGATAATAAAAAGAGGCCAATACGTCAAGAACCCCACCTACCGAGTGATTGGTAGATGGGGTTCAGACGAATTGCCTACGACATGATCGCGACGGCGTAGTCTGAGAAGTCAGCGCGGCCGTGCGGGAGGACGTCCACCATCCATCCCTTCTTGTTCGCGGGCTTCGGTGAGACGACGACGAGGCGCGCGTGGTCCTTCTCCAGATGCGAACCGCCTAGGATGAGACGCTCGTGGGGTATCGGGTGCTGGAGCGAGTACCACGCGAAGCTCCGCAGGTCCATGAGGAAGTCGTGCATGCCGAGCTCGCAGTGCTCGTACAGCCGCCAGGCGCGCCACGCCACGTAGCGCGGATCCACGCCGACGAGTCCGTCGCCGCCCTGGGTGAACCGGAGGTCGCAGACCTCTGGCTCGAGGAGGTGCCGGAGGTCCTTCGGATCGTAGAGGAAATCCAGTCCCACGAGCTCAAAGAGCTTCGCGTCGTCCGTGACCGCCCAGCTGTAGAAGGGCCGCGTGAGACCGTGGTGCAGCCGCGGACGGATCCGGGCGGCCAGGCACTTCTGCCCGACGTGCTCCGACGTGATACGGAACGCTTCAGGGATCCCGCTCTCCACGAGCTTCCAGATGGCGGTTCGGAAGGCGTGCGCCTGCGCCGCCGGTTCATCCGACAGACCGGGCGTTCCGTCCGGCGGATCGAGGGGGTACGCGAGTCCGTCGATGCGCGTTTCCTCCTCCTGGTGGAGCGAGCCGTCTTCCCAGCTCACGAACGGGAGACAGCTCTTCTGGCGCTTCTGGTAGTTGAAGTGCTCCGGGCTCGGAGCGCGCATGCTGATGCTGGAACAATCTGGTCGGTCTGACATTTCTTCCTCCGAATGTGCGAGGGCACACTGGCATAGTGAGGGTGGAGCGTCAAGAGCCGGTTATGCCCCCCGCAATGAACCTCCGCGCAGCAGAGCTGCGCGGAATTAGGCGAGTCAAGGGATACGTCGACCCGATGCCGTTTATCGTTTAGACGAGGACGTACTTTGACGCCGGACCTTTGCCCACCTGTTTGATCATTTTGAGTTTCTTCAATTTTTGAAGGTGAAGCTGTGCGGTACGTTTTGGGCAGCGAAGAATATCCATCACGTCGGAGACAGCGATTTTTTGCACGGTATCCAGAAAATCTAAAATCGTGACCTGCTCTTTATCGAGATAAACCTGCGAATCAATGTCCGCGTCTATTTTCTTTACGGAGAGACTCACGACGCTGTGTTTGACCTGGGCAATTTCCTCTTTAAACCCTTTGACGAAATACTGAAGCCAAGACGTAAAGTCCGTTCGGCGCACGTCCCAATTCTTGCCGATATTGATTGCCGCGTAATAAGCGGGACGGTCGGTATTGTAATAATCTTCCAAAGCGAAGAGGCGACGGAAGTCATAGCCGCGTTGGTAGAGGATGAGGGTTGCGAGCGCACGTGCGGTACGGCCATTGCCGTCACCGAAAGGGTGAATAGCTGCAATCTGTTGGTGGACGATACCGGCGACAATGACGGGGCTGATAGTTTCTTTCTCGCTTCCATTGATCCAAGTCAAGAGATTGGTCATGAGTCCGGGAACCAGTTTCGCGTCGGGACCCGTATAGATGATTTCCGTTCGCCCGCCGAAATGTTTTCGGACGACATGCACCAGTCCTTTGCGAAAGTGTCCTGACGATGTTGGTGACATCGTTTTATCCGTCACGAAATAATGAATCTTGAGGACAACTTTTTCCGTGATCGGTTTTTTCGTCTTAACGATCTGCTCGATATAACGGAGTGCGTTGAGATAATTTTTTACCTCATAGATATCACGGTCAGGAGCATCAATCTTTTTATTTGCAATGATAGCCTCGACCTCCTTCGCATTCAGCACGTTGCCTTCGATCGCTGTCGAGCTGTGCGACATACGTACCAAGGCTTGCCGACGCAGTTTCAATTCCTGCTTGGGCAAGAGGCGAGCACGCTCAATGACCGACCGCGCTTCAGCGATATCAGTCAGCATTTTCACGATCTTATCCGTGATCTTGTAGTCGGGCTGAAACATAGTGTTCTAATGGGAATTCTATCCCCTTTTCCCGAATCGCGCAAGAATCGCGCAAGAATCGCGCAAGGTTTTGGAGAAAAAATCCTCGACCACCATCACCTCCAAAGGAAGTCGAAGCAGTCGAGGAAAATAAACGGGAGGCTCAGAATGCCGGCCACGAACTCGATGAGGAAGCCGAGGCCAACGAATACCGAGACGAGCAACCATTCGAACAAGGAAGCCTCCTCGTCAGGGGAGAAGGTGGTTGGAAAGGGCACAGGAACCTCCGATTTGGAAATGAAAAAGCCGGCATCTACGAGAGACGCAAGCTTCTTCACGAAGCATTGCGCTGTAGATACCGGCCAAGTGGGACCGGAGGAACCAAGAGCCTGTCCTGAGCGAAGAGCCGTCTGACGGCCCGAAGCCGAAGGATCCGAAGACCAAGGTTCCTCCAAGTCCCAAGTGTCCAAGTGCCGAGAGCCGACTACTCCCGGAAGGACGGCACCGCGAGATTGTCGTGGGAGCCGGCGCTCCAGCCCGAGCCGAGCTTCACCTGCCGAGTGGCGCGGCGGAAGTCCACGCAGGGAACGCGCCGCCACCGGTCCCCGTCGGGAGCCGTGCACTTGAGGCCCGGGAGCCAGAAGCCGAAGCGCTTCTCGTAGTCCGTCGCCTTGATCCGGGCCGGGTGCTCCGCGCTCATGAAGAGCAGGGCGCAGCCGGTGGACTTCGGGTTGCGGACGTCGATGGGCTTCTTGCCGACGTTCGTGTCGAGCTTGATCCGGACCCAACGGAGCGTGTACGGCTTGAACTCGGGTCCATCGCCCTCCGCGTCGTCCTTGCGGTCGTCGGAGAGGAGGCGGAGCTTCTTCGCGTCCGAGAGCATGCCGTCGTAGCGCCACTTGTCATCCTGCCCGTCGCCCGTCCACGCCCAGGCGAACTCGAACGTGTTCTGGAGCGTATCGAGCGTCGCGTCGAGCACGACGACCGTCTCGGGGTCGTTCGGGTCGAACTCGGGGGCCTGCTCGGAGCCGACCCACGAGAACTTACCGAAGTCGATGCCCTTCGCCGCGCAACGTGCCTTGAAGGCCGCGAGCACGTCGACGGTCGTGTTGAACACGCCGTGCACCAGCCGGAACTCCGGGAACTCGTCGAGCCGCTTGACCCAGGCCTCCATCACCTCGTCGTCGCCGAGGAGCCTCTGGAGCTTGGCCCTGCTGCCGCCGAAGCGACCGAACCGACCGAAGAACTCGACCATCTGCGTGCCGCTGACTTCTGATGCGAGACTGGCCATGGTGACCTGCCTTCCTGTCCGCCTAAGACGGATCGTTGCGTCGTCGACTGGCTCGGACTCCCGCAACATTGCGGGGTTATCGAACCTGCCTTTGATTGAAAACGGCATGATAACCCCGTCTGCATGCAGGCAGGGGTAATACGCCGCCTTCAAGCTCTTTTCTTATCAATGTTCGATAAATTAATATAGCACAAAACAGGAAATTTGTCAAGTCTATTGGTCTTTTACCCAATATAAGGTCAGCCTGCGTCCACCCAGATCAGTACGACAAGCGTGTCCGCAAAATGGCCCGGGGCGGACGCAGTCCGCCCCTACGGGAACCACCTCTTACCTTAGCCTCCCCCGTTCCTTCTCCGCGGCCGTGACGCGCTCGAGCGCGAGGGCATACGCGGCGATCCGGAGCGTTGTTGCGTGTTTTTGGGAGTACGACCACACGTCCTCCGCCGCCGTCTTCATGGTTGCGGCGAGCCGGTCCAACACTTCTTCGCGGGACCAGCGGACGTTCTCGCGGTTCTGCGTCCACTCGAAGCCGGAGACGACCACGCCGCCCGCGTTCGCGAGCACGTCCGGGACCACGACCACGCCGTCTTTCGCGAGCAACATGTCGGCCTCGGCCGTGATCGGCCCGTTCGCGGCCTCCAATACGACCTTCGCTTCCACGTAAACAGCATTCGACGCGGTAATTTGGCTCTCGAGCGCGGACGGGACCAGGATGCCGCACGGCAAGGTCAGCAATTCCTGCTGCGTGATGTTCTGGGCGCCAGGAAAATCACGGACCGACCCAGTCGCCTCCTTGTGGGCCGCGAGCGCCGCGAGATCGAGACCTTCTTCACGATGGATGCCGCCGTGGGAATCGGACACGGCGATGACTTTGTACCCGTGATGATCAAACTGTCGCGCCACTTCGCGGCCAACGTTCCCGTACCCCTGCACCGCGACGGTCGCGGTCTCGGGGTCGATCGCGAGATGACGCTTCAGCGCGTCGTAGACTATGAAGACGCCGGCCCCAGTCGCCACATCGCGGCCTTCGGACCCGCCGTGACCGATCGTCTTCCCGGTCACAACCGCGGGTTCCAGCCGTCCGACCATCTTCCCGTACTCGTCCGCGAACCAGTCCATCATCTCCGCGGTCGTCCCCACGTCCGGCGCCGGAACGTCTTTCGTCGGTCCGACATCGTCGCCAAGCGCGCGGACCAAGCCGCGCGTGAGACGTTCAAGCTCGTCCTTTGACAACGACTTGGGATCAACACGGATACCACCCTTCGCTCCCCCGAATGCGATCCCCACGACCGCACACTTCACCATCATGAGCGCGGCAAGACCTTCAACTTCATGCATGTCGACCTTGGGATGGTACCGAAGCCCGCCCTTGAACGGCCCGCGCGCGTCGTTCCACTGCACGCGATACCCCTCGAACATGCGGAGCGACCCGTCATCCAGGTGGAGGGGAATCTCGACGTCAAGTTCGCGCTCGGCCTTCGAGAGAAGCGCAAACGCGTCCGGGTCGAGCTTCGCGACCCGGGCAGCCTCGCGCATGCGCGCGCACACTTCATCGATCAAAGACATAGATCACATTCCTGACCCAATGAGGTCGGCTTCTTCGTGGATGACCTCTTTCCAGAGCTTCTCGTCTTTCCTTCGGAACGCGTCGCGCTTCTTGTTGTAGATCAGGATGAGTTTCGGGATGGCGTCCAGGAACGCCTCGCGGATTTCATCCGGCGGTTCCTCAAACCCGGCCACGAGTTCACGTTCGTCGCTCGCGAGGAACAGGTCAGGCCGGTCGCGGCGCAGGCGGTCCAGGTCCATAGTCAATGCGACGCATCGACGGCGCGCCGCGTCGTGGCGAGGGCTGCGTCGTGAAGAAACGCGCCGAGGCGTTCGTCTCGCGCGAGCCGCTTTGCTCGCTCGATCAGGATCGCTTCCTGGTCGAGCCAGAACTGGGTCGGACGTTCGATCTGCGACGGGAGTTCGGGAGGCATGGAGGAATGATAGCAGACGCGAATCATTCCCGGCTGGCCAGATATTTCTCCGCATCAAGGGCCGCCATGCAGCCGGTCCCGGCGGCTGTCACGGCCTGGCGATAGTGCGGATCCTGCAGGTCGCCGCAGGCAAACAGCCCGGGCACCTTCGTCTTCGACGTGCCCGGCGTGACCTTCACGTATCCCTTCTCATCAAGGTCGAGGAGGCCTTTGACGAGGCCTGAATTCGGCTCGTGGCCGATCGCGGCGAACACGCCGTCAATCGGCATGTCGGCGATGGACCCATCGACGGTTGAGTGGAGCTTCACGCCCGTGACCTTCCCCGCGAGGACGCCCATGATCTCCGCGACCTCGCTGTTCCAGATCACCTTGATCTTCGGGTTCTTCATGGTCCGTTCCTGCATGATCTTCGAGGCGCGGAACGCGTCGCGGCGGTGCACAATGGTGACGGACGCGGCGAAGCGCGTGAGAAAGTTCGCCTCTTCCATGGCACTGTCTCCCCCGCCGACCACGATGACGTCCTTGCCCTTGAAGAAAAAACCATCGCAGGTGGCGCACGCCGACACGCCCTTCCCATAAAATGCCTTCTCGGACTCGAGACCGAGCCGCCGCGCGGTCGCTCCCATCGAAAGGATCACGGTCTTTGCCTGTTCGTCATTCCCTGCGGCCGTCACCGTGAACGTCCCGTCTTTATTCACGGTGAGACGTTTGACGTCTTCGCGGATGACGTCCGTCCCGAACCGTTTTGCCTGCGCCGCAAAGAGCTCCATGAGTTCGGGACCGAGGACGCCCTTCGGGAACCCCGGAAAGTTCTCCACGTCCGTGGTGGTCGTGAGCTGACCGCCGGGTTCCAGACCCTCGAACAGGAGCGGCGCGAGGTCGGCACGCGCTGCGTAGAGCGCCGCAGTCCACCCGGCAGGGCCGGACCCGATGATAATAATGTTTCTCATGAGAGATGTTTTAAAATCTTCTCGCGCATGGTCTCTTTCGTCATGCTCCCCACCATCTGTTCCACGACCTGACCACCTTTGAAGAGGAGGAAGGTCGGGATGCTCATGATGCCGTAGCCACCGGGCGTAACCGGGTTCTCGTCCACGTTCATCTTGCCGACCGTAACCTTGCCGTCGAGCTCACCTGCCAGTTCTTCTACGATCGGCGACATGACGCGGCATGGACCGCACCACGCGGCCCAAAAATCCACGAGGACGGGCGCGTGAGACGCAAGGACGTCTGCCTGAAAATTCGCATCCGTGAAGATCTTCTCCATAGGCCGCAATCGTAACTGCGGATTGACGAGAGGGCAAGTCTCCTACATGTCATCCCGAGTTCGTCGCCTTGTGAAATCTGAAGGAGCACAGCATTGCCTGGCGACGAACGAGGGACCCCTTCTGGCTACAAACGCCACTCACATCACAGGGAACCTCCCCTCCTTCGGCTTGGACTTCGGCTTTCATCTTCGTAACGTTTCATTAAACCACGCCTCAAGTCAGTGAAGGCGGGTGGCCGCGTGCAATGACAGCCTCTGTGGCGCGCAGGGGTCCCTCGCTCGTCGCCAGGCAATATCACGCTCCTACAAACCGTATGCGGCGACGAGCTCGGGATGACATATGAGGGGGTTGACCGTCCGCGTCAAATCTGGTATCTTCGCCGTCCCGTTTCTCATACCAAGGAGGCAGGAATGGGAGCAAGACAGGACAAGAGGCCGATCACGAACAAGACGCACCTCGCGAAGATCAGCTGGATTCCCGGAGACATCACGAGAGCGCTCGTCGCGAACAATTTCCCCACGCTCGGCGCCCTGAAGAAGGGCCTCGGCATGGCGGATCCGCGCGGCAGGATCATCCAGATCATGAAGCGCAACGTGGACGACCTGGCAGAGGTCGAACCCCTCATCGCGAAGATCAACGACTCGCCTGCGAGCGACCGAAGGCCTCAAGCCAACCTGTGACTCAAAACGCCGCGACCCGTCTCTCGGGCTCGCGGCGTTTCGCATTCGGGGCGGACACATGGGTCCGCCCCTACTATCGCATGACCGTAACCTTCCGTTCTTTGACGTCCTCGTGGTAGACGTCGAGCCGGTCGCCGACCTGAATTTTAACCTTGCCTTTGATACTCAAACCGCACTCCTGACCGGCGTGGACGTCTTTCACTGCGGACTTGCCGCTCTGGACGCTCTCGATCGTGACGTCGCCTTGCGGGTCTTCGCCTCGCCACACGCGCGCTTTCTCGCCCGTGACGATCTTCCCATCGCGCACGCGGCCGCCGATCACCATGCGATGCGTCTCCGTACGGAAAATTGCGAGCGTCTCGAACGTTCCGAGTTGTTCGACGAATACTTCGGGTTTCAGGATCTTGTTCAGTTCGGCCACGATGTCGTCGAAGAGTTCGTAGATCACCTTGTACTGACGGATCAGGACGCCTTTGTCGCGCGCCTGTTCCGCCACTTGCGGACCCGGGACCACATTGAAGGCGTAGACGATTTTCGACGCGTTCGCGGCGCGGGTCACGTCTGCGTCCGTCACGTTGCCGAGTCCTTTCTGGATCACTTCGACGCCAACATCCTCGTGACGAATTTTCTCAAGCATGCCCAGGATGGCTTCAAGAGACCCCAACACGTCCGTGCGGAGGACCGCCTGAAACATCACCTTTTTCGGCGCGCCTTCTTCGCCTTCGACCGGCATCTGTTTCTTCGCCGTGAACCCTTCGGCCACCTGACGGCTCGTCTTCACTTTCTTCAGTTCGAGCGTCTTCGGATTATCCGGCACTTCCATGATGTCACCGACGGCCGGCGCCACTTTGAAGCCGAGTACCTTCACGGGCGTGCCGGGCGGCGCCTCGGTCAGCATCTTCCCCGTCCAATCGCGCATGGCGCGCACGCGGCCGTACGCCGCGCCCGCGATGCCGATCCAGTCGTTTTTCTTCAACGTCCCGGTTTGGACCAAGACCGTCGCGACCGGACCCTCGCCCTTGTCCACGTGCGACTCGATGATCGTGCCGACCGCGTGACGCGTTGGGTTCGAGCGGATCTTGTCGGCATTCAGGTCTGCGACCAAAAGGACGACGTCCAGGAGATCGTCGATTCCCTGTCCGGTCTTGGCCGAAATTTTCACGAGCGGGATGTTCCCGCCCCACGACTCGGTCGTAACACCGGCGTCGGCGAGCTGGGCCAGCACGCGGTCCGGATCGGCGTTGGATTTATCGATCTTGTTCAGCGCGATGACGAACGGGAGTCCGGCCGCTTTCGCGATATTGATCGCCTCTTTCGTCTGCGGCTGAACACCGTCGTCCGCGGCGACGACCAAGATGGCAATGTCGGCGACTTTCGCCCCGCGCGAGCGCATCACGGTGAACGCCTCGTGACCCGGCGTGTCGATGAATGTGATGGCGCGGTCCTTTTTGACGACGGTGTAGGCACCGATGTGCTGCGTGATCCCGCCCGCTTCGCCGCCCATCACGTTCGTGGAACGGATCGCGTCGAGCGTTTTCGTCTTCCCGTGGTCCACGTGACCCATGACGACGATCACGGGCGGCCGAGGAACGAGATTCTCGATCGCTTCCTTCTCCATGATCTCGCGCATGCGGTCCTGGGCCTGGACCTGTTCGTGCGTGTCCGTCTTCACGTCTTCCGCCTTGGCGGCAAATCCGAGTTCCTCCGCGATGATGGCGGCGGTCTCATAGTCCAGTCGCTCGTTCTGTGACGCGAGGATGCCAGCGCGCATGAGCTCCTGGATCACGCGGGTAACCGGGAGGTTCAGCCGGCCCGCGAGGTCGCGGACCACGATCACGGATGGCAGCGTGACGTCTTTCTTCGGGCCCGTGACGACCGCGGCGCGCACGGCGCCTGATTTCAGGAGCGACGTGCGCATGCGCTCGCGGCGTTCGTTCTCGTACCACTTGCGGACGATCTTCTCGGCCACGAGGTCATCCACCTTGATCGCGCGTTCGCCAATGCCAAAACCGAGCCCTGGCGCTTTTTCCAGGAGCTCTCCAGGCGTCACTTTGAGACGACGCGCCAGTTCCGAGACGTTCATGCTGTGCCCGCCGAAGCGTTATTGCGGAGGCGAGTGGGCCAAGACTACGGAAAATGGGCCGAATTGTCAATCGTTCGTGACACGTGTACACCTACTCCATGGACGGCCTTCTTCTCATCGACAAACCCCCCGGCATCACGAGTCACGACGCGGTGGATGCGGTGCGTCGCATCGCGAAAACCAGACGCGTAGGCCATGCCGGAACGCTCGACCCATTCGCGACCGGACTACTCGTGATCGGCATCAATAAAGGAACCAAGACCCTCACCGGCCTCGTCGGTCTCGACAAGACCTACGAAGCAACCGCCCGCCTCGGCGCCACGAGCACCACCGATGACCCCGAGGGCGCTATCACCGTACGGGCGGACTGCGTCCGCCCCGATCAGGACGAGGTGGAAGCCGCATTAAAATCTTTCCGCTCCTCCTACCTCCAAACCGCGCCCGCCTACAGTGCGAAGAAAGTCGGCGGCAAAAAGCTCTACGAACTCGCCCGCGCCGGCCGCGCCCACGAAGTCGAGCTCCCAAAAAAGACAGTGACGATCTCCGAACTCGTCATCCTCAACTACACCTGGCCCAATCTCCATTTTCGCGTGTCCTGCTCATCCGGAACTTACATCCGTGCACTCGCGCGCGACATCGGAGAGATGTTGGGAGTCGGCGCGTATCTCACGGAACTGCGGAGGACGAACATCGGGCCATACGATCTCGAAAACGCAATTCGATTGTCTGACCTCAATACCGACACCATCGGCAGCCATCTCATTCCGGTGTAAAATGCGATGCATGTCCTCCCTCGGCTCCGCTCGGGACAGGCTCCGCCTGACGACTCTCTCACGCGCGCTCCTTCCATCGCTCGTCGTCCTCACGCTCTCGCTCGCCCTCACGAACGTCGAGAATGTTGATTTCCTGATGCACTTCCTGGGCGGAGTCGCGATCGCGTGGGGCATGGTGATCATCGTCAAAGACAAGAAACCGTCGCTTTCGACTTGGCTGCGGAACTACCTCGCCTTCAGCACCACGGCCGTGATCGGCATTCTCTGGGAGTTCCACGAGTGGGTGGAAGACTACTATTTCCTCACGTCCCGTCAGCCCGATCTCACGGACACCATGAACGACCTGCTCATGGACCTCCTCGGGGCCGTTTTCATCATCCTGGTCTTGGACCTCTCCCGCCGCTACAAACAAGCGAAAAAGGCTTAAATAGGCCTTTTTTATTTTTGGCTCAATAGAGCCTGTCTAGTCCCCTTGACATATTTATCAAAAGGTGTTATAGTGTTTGGTCATTCACAATCAATAGCTCTGGGGAGAGCCCGATACGCCCGGGAAAAGGCTGACTGACCGTATTGTTCGATAAGCGTTTTCGACGCTCACCCCACAACAACAGGTCAGTTTTTCGTTTCTAACGACAGACCTGGGGAGGAGAGAGCGTCACCGATAACCCCTGGGGTGAACGGTGACGAGGCCGCGCAAACGACTAGACCGGGATTCGTCTCGGACTGCCCGTACGCAACGCCATGGGCGAGAGCACCCTTCGGGGAGCCACCTCGCCTTCACCCCCTCAGATCCGTCCTTAGAAAAAGCGAAGCGTTGTCATTCCGAGCGCAGCGAGGAATCGGCCCACGAGTTCGGGGAGGAGAGCCCTCCGTTGGCCCCCGCAAGGGGGTACCGATGGAGGATGGGCTTCGACACTGATTTGTTTGGGATTCGTCTCGAACATTTCAGTGATTGATCCTTTCGGATTCAGAACTCCTTCGGGAGTGACCTGAATCCCTTGGTCCGTCGCCTCGTGCGGCGGACCCCTTCCCCTAACCCGTCGGCTGAATCCAACCCGACCTATCGCAGTGCCGGAGACTGGTCCCGGTGCCCTATCCATGGGCCGAAACTCCCTAACCTGGAGAAATTGGTGGTTCGACTCCACTCTCTGCGACCAAACCAATACACAACCAAGGAGACTCCTATGCGCCTTTGCGAAGCCGACGAGATCGATGCAGAGAACGAGCTGACGTCCCAGGCCGCCGCGTTCCTGCGCAGCAACCCGACGACGGCCGAACCGATCGAAGCCTCCGGCGTCTTCAGCCGCGAGGATCACCGCCTTCCGACCTGGATGCTCGAGGTCGAACACGATCTCGCGCGGACGGGCTGATCCAACACAGATCCCCATGACGAGCCGCGCGTCCTCGTCATGACGAGACAAAGAAAGGACCTTCTCAAATGGTTGCAACGTAGCCTGCGGTCGGGCAGGCCGTAACGATCCAACAACTTCCGCTGGAGGAGCCGACAACCTCCTCCAGCACCATTCCTGCATCATCATTTGAGCCTGCCATGAGCGCAGCCGAATGGTGGCGCGAGAACGAAACAAGAACCTTCCACCCCAACACATTGGAGGCATCCAGATGTTCGAACAGCTCATCCGCGAGGCCATCGAGCGCGGATTCGATGAGATCACCTTCCATCCGACGGCGAACGGAACGTGCATCAGGCTCGTCGTCCGAAAGCCCTGGAGGGGCTTCGAAGAGAGTCACGTCCTGAACCAGGACCCGGGAGAGGTCATGCGACGCGCGAGAGACCTCCTGCGACAGGCAGGCTGGGAAACGCGCCTGACCGAGAACGGCATGCGTGCATTCCCGCCGTTCGCCGCCGTCGCCTGCTGAACAGGCGATGCATCAACTCGGAGGGGACGGACGCAGCGACATCACGTCCTGCGTCTGCCCCCTCCACGGAACTTCCGAGGCCATCAGACAGTCTGATGACATCAGAAGTTCCTTCGAGATAAACCTACAAACCCGCGATCTGAAAAGGAGCGGACATGTCGAATGAAGAATTGATCGCACTACTCGCGTTCGCTCTCGTCGCCGTGCTCATCAGCGCCATGATCCTCGCCTGGCCAGGGAGCCAACGAACTCCGAACGCCGTCGTGCTGAACGGGAATCCGCCGCGTGGGGTGGCACCATTGAGCGTCATCGCCGTGGGCATCATCATGAAGTGCGAGTGCGCCTACGACCGGCACGGTCTCGAGGGGAAGACTGTCATCTTCGCCATCCAGATCACTGCCTGACTACGGAGGGCGGCGGGCGCAGCGACATCACGTCCTGCGTCCGCCACCTCCACGGAACTTCCGAGATCATGAGATACTCGTGATATCAGAAGTTCCTTCCTACCCACAACACATTCAACCCGACCAATTGGTCAGGAGGTTCCGATGTCGCTCTGGAGAAAGTATTGGATCCCTCTCGTGGTGACGCTGCTGGCTACGATCAGCATCACCACCTTCATCCTCGAGAAGCCGAGTGAGCGCACGGTGCACGTGCGTTACACAGCACCGGCTTGGCATCCGGGCGGCAACATTTCCCTCTCGGGTTTCTGGGACATCAGTTCCCCCTCAGGGATACTCTGCGCCGACAAAAACGCATCTGCGACGGTCTTCGAATGCGACCTCACCTTTCCCTTGGACACGAGGGTCCTGTTCTGGATCGGCCTACCTCACGCGGGAGCGCCTGGCGGCTTCATCTGGTGGGGCGACATGAACTGGAAGACTCCGACGATGGGCTGCCCGGACTGCGAGTGTTCACCGTGGGGCGGTGATGGGGCCATGATCGGCACACTCACGCTCACCTCGGACGACAAACCCGTCACGTTCACGATGGTACCGAGCCCGGCCTACAACGATCCGAACCCGAACCGCCACTGCGAACGCGGCGAGATGCTGATCTACAACGGCTCGTGGAGCCAGTAGCTCATTCACTTCATGGGTGGGGGTGGACCGCAAGATCCTCCCCACCCTCGAGACTTGAGATCACGTTCTAAGCAACGCGCACTCAAGATTCGATCAAAAAACATCCCGCCCGTGACCGGTCACGAATGCGGCACTGCCTTGGAGCTAGTCCCCGTTAAACGGGACAAGACTCTCCCCGAGTCCCCAGGTAGGCGCCGCATCCATGATCTGTCAGGGGCGGTTTTTCTTTTTAGTGTCATCCCGAGCGAAGCGAAGCGGAACCGAGAGCCTGCCCTGAGCGCAGCCGAAGGGGACAATTTTCGAACATGGTGAATGTCGGAAAACTGTCCCTCCGCTCGGTCGCCGGGTGACGTAGTGCTTCTACACACCGCGAGTGGCGACCTCGGTCGGGATGACGGAAAGGGGGGCGACCTCGGTCGGGGTGACGCTTGGGGAAGTTCGCGCCACCACCACGTGTCATCCCGAGCAGGGTAGCCGCAAGCGGGTCGCAGAAGCGTGAAGTTACGAGGCGACCTGCGAGGGACCCCTGTCGGGCTACACGCCCATTCATATTTTATATGTCGCTTCCGAACGAAGTTTTGCGGCAGGGGGAACCTCGAAGTGTGAGAGGAGCAACGTCTCGACACACCTGTGACCACGTGGCCCGACAGGGGTCCCTCACGTGTCGCCAGGGGACATTGAGCTGTGACGAGCGCCACATGGCGACATCGTTCGGGATGACATTTGGGGGAGGCGTCCTCGCACTGTTTGATGAATTTTTTATTACCGCGCGTACTCCACCACGCGTTTCTCGCGGATCAGCGTGACGCGGATTTCGCCCGGGTGTTTGAGTTCGGCTTCGATCTTCTGCGCGATGTCGCGCGCCGTTTTTTCGGCGGCCAGGTCGTCCATTTGGGTCGGATTGACGAAGACGCGGATCTCGCGGCCGGCCTGGATGGCGTAGACTTTGTCCACGCCAGGGAAGGACGCTGCAGCAGCCTCGAGTTCCTCGAGGCGTTTCACGTAGAACTCGAGCGAGTCCTTGCGCGCGCCCGGTCGTGCGCCGGAGATCGCGTCCGCGGCTTTCACAATCACGGCTTCGACGGTCTTCGGCTTGTCTTCGTGGTGGCCGATGGATTGGTAGCAGATTTCTTCCGGGAACCCGAACTTCTTCATGATCTGGTAGCCGAGCTCCGGGTGGCCGCCCTGCATGTCGTGGTCCACGGCTTTGCCGATGTCGTGGAAGAGTCCGCCCTTCCGGCACACGTTCACGTCCGCGCCCAGCTCCTCGGCCATGAGCGTGGATATCTTCGCGACTTCCATGGAGTGGAGGAGTGCGTTCTGGCCGTAACTCGTGCGGTACTTCATCCGGCCGAGAATCTGGACCAGCTTCGGATCAATGCCGGCCATGCTGATGCCGAGCTCGTAGAGCGCGTCTTCGCCGGCTTTCTTGATGTCGATCGCGAGGTCTTTCTTCGCTTCCTCGATCGCCTCTTCGATGCGCCCCGGGTGGATGCGGCCGTCCTGGAGGAGCTTCGAGAGGGCGCGCTTCGCGACCTGGCGACGGATGGGCGAGAAGCCGCTGATCGTAATCATGCCCGGCGTGTCGTCCACGATGAGCTCGCAGCCCGTGAGGGCCTCGATCGCCTTGATGTTGCGCCCTTCCTTGCCGATCACGCGGCCCTTCATGTCGTCTGACGGGAGTTCCACGTACGACGTGAGTGTTTCGTGCGCGTGGCTCGAGGCCTGGCGCTGCACGGACACCGCGAGGATGTTGCGCGCCTTCTTGTCGATCTCGTCCTGGCTCATCTCGTCCAGCTTCCGCATGCGCGAGAGGATCGTGTCTTCATGCTGCTCTTCCACGAGCTTCATGATGCGCCCGAGCGCGTCGTCGCGGCGGAGGCCCGCGACCTCTTCCAGCTTCGCGAGCTCTTCGGTCTTGAGCGACTCAATCTCTTTCAACCGGGCCTCGGTCTTCGCGAGGTCGGCTTCGAGTTTCTTCTTCGCATCGTCCACCTCCAAGAGCTTCGTGCCGAACGCGTTCTCGCGTTCCACGAGCGACGCTTGCTGGCGCTTCAGGTCTTCGAGCGCCTTCTTCTCTTCAATGCGCGCCTCTTCCAGAATCTTGACCGCTTTGTCCTTGGCGCGGATGAGCACGTCCTGCTCCTTTGCCTCGGCCTTCTTCACCACGTCGGCGGCCTTGGCTTCGGCGCTCGCAACGTCACTCTTTCCCTTTTGGTCACGA
Organism: Candidatus Uhrbacteria bacterium RIFCSPHIGHO2_12_FULL_60_25; assembly: GCA_001791275.1. Lineage (GTDB taxonomy): Bacteria > Patescibacteriota > Patescibacteriia > 2-12-FULL-60-25 > 2-12-FULL-60-25 > 2-12-FULL-60-25. The sequence continues at coordinate 30,165 of MGEH01000032.1, forward strand.
ACCATCCAACCAATCGCGAGCCCTACGACTGCACCCACAATTGCAACGATAAATGCGGACATATGTATGTCCGTTCCTCACGTAAAGGCACTCAGCCTGCCCCGAGTGAAGTCGAGGGGGGTCTTCAACTGTCTCGCGTAAAGCCCTGCACCTGGCACATCCGCCGGCCACTCGTTATGACAAAGGAAGATCCGACTCGGCACATCCGATAAGCCTCTGCGTCCGGAACGGTCTCAATCGTTAGTCGGTAGGAGGACGGTATCACGGGACGACGGACTTGAAAAGGGTCGAAATTCCTTCATGTTCTGCTATGATCCTCCCATGAAACCGTTCACCATCCTCTATTTCGGCGACGTTGTGGGAAAAATCGGCCGGACCGCGCTCATGAATGTCCTGCCGGATATGAAACGACGGTACGCACCGGATCTGACCATCGCGAATGTGGAGAATTTGACGCATGGCGCCGGCATCGCACCAAAGCAACTCCAGGTCCTCGCGGACGTTGGTGTGGATGCGTTCACGTCCGGTAACCACGTATGGGAAAACCCGGACGGGTTGGCGATGTTGGACGACCCAGCGTGGGCCGGACGGCTCATCCGCCCCGCGAACATGCGCCGTGGTGAACCCGGCCGTGGGTCGGCTGTGTACAAGACCAAGGACGGAGTGAGCGTACTCCTCGTGAACCTCATGGGACAGGTTCTGTTCCCGGAAACAGTCGAGTCGCCGTTCACGTCGCTCGACACAATCATCGCGTCGCACACGTCAGACCGCCCAAACGTCGTGTTCGTGGACTTCCATGCCGAGGCGACGTCCGAAAAAGAAGCCTTGGGCCACTATGCGGACGGTCGGGTGGCAGCCTTGGTCGGTTCCCATACCCACGTGCCCACGGCGGACGCCAAGATCCTCCCCGGAGGGACGGCATACTGCACGGACGTGGGCCGAGTCGGCGCCTATGATTCGGTCATTGGATTTGAAAAAAAGGGCGTACTTGAGCGATTTTTGACGGGTGGGGACATGCCATACGACATTCCCAAAAAGGGGCAGTCTGAAGTGAATGGCATCGCGGTCCGGGTGGACGTACAGACGGGTCGCGCGACAGGGCTTGACCGAATCCGTGAATTTGTTGAGTGCTAAGCCAATAACGGGTATCCTGTAGGTATCAATCGCGACCGAATCGCATTATGAACAAAGCAGAACTCATCTCCCACATCTCCGAGAAGTGTGGCGTAACGAAGAAACAAGCCGAGGACATGGTCGAAACCTTTGTGGCGACCGTCACCGAAACGCTCCAAAAAGGCGGTGAGGTGAACATCGCGGGCTTCGGCGCTTTCATGGCCAAGCAGCGCAAAGGCCGCACGGGCGTGAATCCGCAAAATCCAACTCAAAAAATTCAGATCCCATCGGTCACCGTCCCCAAATTTAAGGCAGGGAAAGGATTGAAAGACGCGCTCAAAGGACCGAAAGCTCCGGCTGCAGCGCCGACACCTCCTCCTGCCCCCGCGATGTAATCAACCAAACAAGGAAGTCCCGGTGACAAACCGGGACTTTTAATGTCGTGGTACCATGTGAGCGCTATGCCCGTAGACTCAAACGCCGGTTTCCATCCCATCCTCGCACAGGCCGCCACAGAACAGGCGTCGGACATCCACTTGATGGCAGGACAGCCGCCGATTTTCCGGTTGCATGGGAAACTGAAACGAATAGACACAATGCCGGTCTATACGGCGGAGACGCTCCTCGCGCACCTGGACCAAGTATTGTCGAAGGAACTCCAGGCGCGCTTCCGCGCGGAACGCGAACTCGACACATCGCTCGTGCTCGGGACCGGTGAACGGTTCCGCGTGAACGCATTGTGGGAAAAAGGGAATCCGGCCGTCGCGCTCCGGTTCATTCCGGCCGTCATCCCGACGCTTGATGACCTCCTTGCGCCCGAAGCGGCGTACGACTTCGTGAACATGAACTACGGCCTCGTGTGCGTGACGGGTCCGACCGGCGCCGGAAAATCGACGTTGCTTGCCGCGATGATCCAGGAAATCAACAACACGCGGAAGGAACACATCGTGACGCTCGAAGACCCCATCGAGTTCCTCTACCAGTCGAACCAGAGCATCATCGCGCAGCGCGAGATGGGAAGCGACTTCCTCTCGTTTCCTGCCGGACTCAAGCACGTGCTCCGCCAGGACCCGAACATCGTGCTCGTGGGTGAGATGCGCGATTTGGAGACGATCCAGGCCACGATCACCTTGGCCGAGACCGGCCACCTCGTGTTCACCACACTCCACACGAACAGCGCCCCGGAGACGATCGATCGCATCGTGGACTCGTTCCCCGCCGGGCAGCAGGCGCAGATCCGGCTCCAGCTCGCGCTCGTCTTAAAAGGGATCATTTCGCAGATCCTCCTTCCCCGCACGGACGACACGCGCATCGCGGCGCACGAGGTGCTTGTGAACAACGTCGCAATCGGGAACCTCATCCGCGAGTCGAAGACGAACCAGATCCAGAACGTGCTCTACAGCTCGCCCGGCGAACACATGAATACGCTCGACCAGGAACTGCGCTGGCTCGTGAGCGAAGGGTTCATCACGGCGGAGACGGCCAAAGCGCACGCGCGGAACCCCAATACCTTTGAATAATCCGAGCTACCGTTCCGTCACGAAATTCTTTGCCTCTTCAACGATGTCCTGCTGTTTCACGAGCTTCGAGTCTTTTGACGACCGCAGCTTCCATTCCACGCTGTCTTCCTTCAAAGACTTTTCACTCACGACGAGACGGAGCGGCATGCCGAGGAGGTCCGCGTCCGCGAACTTCTCGCCCGGGGAGACGTCCGCACGGTCGTCCCAGAGCACTTCGACGCCTTGAGTCTCAAGGTCGCGAACGAGCGACTCGGACGTTTCGAGCACGCGTTCGCGCGTGGCGTCGTCCTTCGGCATGAGGGAGACCAGGGAGACGTGGTATGGCGCCACGGACTTGGGCCAGATGATCCCGCGTTCGTCGTGCGAGGCTTCGACGATCGTGCCGACGAGCCGCGTGGTCCCAATGCCGTAGCAGCCCATGAGAACCGTCTTCCGCGATCCATCATCATCCGTGAACTCTAGCTTGAATGCTTCAGAAAATTTCTTACCCAGGTCGAAGATGTTCCCGGCTTCGATCCCTTTGACTTGGCCGAGATGCGCGCCACACTGCGGACATGCGTCGCCCGCCTTCAGAGACGAAATTTCGGCGTTCTGCGCGAACGCGCACGACGGACAGGCGAGGATCAGATCTTCCCCGGCGGGCGTGACGACTTGAAACTCATGCGAGAACTTCTTCGTGAACGACCCGCCGGACGCTTCGACGACCTTCGTATCCAATCCGCAGCGAGCGAAGACCTTGAGGTACGCCTCGAGCGCCTTCTGGTAGAAAGACTCGAGGTCATCTTGTGTCCGGTGGAACGAGTACAGGTCTTTCATGCCGAACTCGCGGCCGCGGAGGACCCCGCTCTTCGCGCGCAGCTCGTCGCGGAACTTCGTTTGGATCTGGTACACCGCGACCGGAAGGTCGTGATACGACCGGACGAATGACGCGACGAGCGGCGTGACGATCTCTTCGTGCGTGGCGCCGAGCGCGTACTCCTTGCCCGTCTGGCTCTTCACCTTGAAGAGGACGTCAACCGTATCCCAGCGTCCTGTGGTGACCCACGGGTCTTTCGGTTCGAGCGCGGGCATGAGGATCTCCTGCGCGCCCAGCGCGTCTATCTCCTCGCGGATGATGTTCTCGACCTTGCGGAGCACGCGGAACCCGAGCGGCAGCCACGAGTAGACCCCCGCCGCTTCCTGGCGCACGAACCCGCCCTGGAGCAAGAACTTCGCATTCGCGCTGTCCGCATCCGCCGGAACGGACTTCGTGGTCTTCGAGAGGAGACGAGACATGCGCATAGTGCGGATAGGGTAGTCGTTCGCATGCGTAAAGTAAAACCCCGGATGGTGCCGAGGTTGTACCATGGTGCGTCGCCTCAGAATCGAACTGAGAACCTTGGGCTTAAGAGGCCCCTGCTCTAACCAATTGAGCTAGCGACGCGTCTTGTTTGTGCGGCCAAGAATAAAATATTTTTCGTATTCTGTCAACGATCTCGCGTCCGTCTGTTTCCCTTGATTGCTGACACATTTCGATATACAGTCCGCACGCTCGCGCCCCTAGCTCAGCTGGATAGAGCGCTTCCCTCCGAAGGAAGAGGTCAGACGTTCGAATCGTCTGGGGCGCACCACGCAAAACGTCCCGGTGTACACCGGGACGTTTTGATTTTCTGTACTGACACAAATGTTACGGCAATGTGATGCTGGTCGCTTCAATCATAGATGACTCCGTCACACTTTTCACGAGACCGACGCCCTTCACCCAATACTCCGTGGTGCGGATGGTTGGCGGCTTATAACCAGTCGCGCCAGGCAATGAAGTCAGAATTTGCATGTCTGACTCGACCACGAGCGCCGTATACGTACCGGCCGGAACCGTAACTTCTTCTTCGCGGACTGCCTTGTGATGCAACGTCATGGTCGAAGAAACATTACCCATGCCCAGACGGACAGCGGTCGGGTTATCCAAGACCGTCTCCACCTGGAACTCGCCATCCCATTCGGATCCGACCGCGAGATTCTTGGGGAGCAGTTCCCCTGATGACTTCTTGGTGGTGGAGGTAACGCGCTTGCCACTCATGGCCGACGCCATGTCCAGTTGCCCCTTCGCTTTCAAGTCTCCACCCACACACTCGATATCCAACGACATGCTGATCCCGGCATCAGCCGGTCCGCCAGGCCTGGTAAATGTGTACTGCAATGTCGCTTTGTCACCGGACGTGTCCGCCGCCTTCACGGTGAATATACTCTCAGGAAGTCCCTTTACCGAAGACTTGTACGACACGGCATACCCTTCACGCAATGGATAATACGGGTGGGCGCAGCCGGATGATGCAACGCGAGATGACGCGACACCGGACCCTGACGCCCCAGAACCAGGAACGGACGGTGTGCCGCAGCCTGCGCCAAGGAATGCGACAAGACCCACGACCATGAAACGTGAACGCATAAAGAAACGTTAAGGGATAATGATCGTCAGGATAGCCTCAATGTCTCACTTTGCGGAAGAGACGGTTGACAAACGCATCGAAATCCGGTATCTTCCTCCTCCACGTGAGAGGAGGAACTCCGTTGGAACATTGCATCTTCATACACCTCGACGACGAGTTAATGGTCGTGAACGTGACAAGGCGCGTGCTGCGGCACGAAGACGCCGAGGCCTTGTCTCTCAGGGCGATCAGTGACACATCCGAAGCGCAGGTGCTCCGGTTCGCGGACGATCTCATCGAACGCCGCGCTGCGAGAGGGATCCTGGTCGTCACGCACATCCGCGTGGCGGTCGCGTTCCTCGCACGTATGAAACTAGCGGCGGACGATGGGGCCGTTCCGGCGCTGCGCGTGGGAATCATCTCCGACGGCGACCTCCAGGCCTCTGACCGCTACACGAACGGCGTGGAGTTTTTGGCCGGCATGCGTTCCGACCTCGGGTCCAGGCTCACCCATGCCATGCTGCTCTCGGCGAACGACGACCTGCTGGCCCTGGCTGCACAAGAAGGCTTCCACACCGAAGAGAAAAAATGCGACCTTACGGCCCCGTCACTTATCGCTTGGTATCGATCCTTCATCGACGGCCGGCCGTGGTGACAAACCCCCCCTATTTGAAGACGCCTCACGAAAGTTCGTGAGGCGTCTTGTTCGTCGAGAGAGTGGAGCGGCCCCTGCCCTCAGTTGAGGTACGGGGCGAAGCGGGCGGGAATCGAGAGGAGACCCTCCAGGATCTCGCGATCCTCCTCATCGAGCCCGTCGGCAAGGTGTGGCTCCGCGCTGAGCGCGTTTCGAAGCTCGGTGATTGCGGCACACAGGCCTTGTGCATGGATCGCCTTGCCGGTGGCGCGGTACGTGTCTACGAGACCGCGGGCGACCAACCGATGCTCGTTCTGGATCGCCTGGAGGCGGTCGGCCAACGCTTTCGGGCAGCCGTCGGCGCTCTTCAGGAAATCAGAGGCCATACCGACCACCAGGAACCCGTCGGCAATCGTGTTCACTCCTTCGCGGGTCCCGAGACCCGTGACCTGAGGCCTGATCCGGACTGCCGTTGCGGTTGGATGTACCGAGCCCATGCGCGCTCCTTTCAAGGTCCTACTACAGGAATACCAAGAGACGTGCCGCGTGTCAATCCACAGGGGGTCAGCGCGAGATCAGTCGGAAGAGTCGGTATAGGACCGGCATCCGCGGCAATTCCCACGTGCCAGCGAGATCACGGCGCTCCCCTCCCCAGCCGAGTTTGAAACGGGTAATCCCGTCCCACGCGTGTTTGTAGTATGGGGAAGACGCGGACTCGGGATTGATCCCATGGAAGTCGTAGTACCGGAACCCGCGCGCCTTCGCGGACCGGATCGCGTCCCAGTGGAGCGCGTACGGCGCCATGAAGTTCCGTTCCGCGTTCGAGGACGCGCCGTAGAGGTACGTCACCGTGTCGCCGTACGACACTTCGAAACTCGCGGCGCGGATTTTCCCGTCACGTATGGCGAATCGCAGGTCCGCCATCCCGCGCGCACGCAGAAACTCAAACGTTGCACGGATGTAGTCAGATGGCTGCGAACGGAACTGGTCCCGTCGTGCCGTCTCCTCGTTCAACCGGATGAATGCATCCAGGTCTTCCGCCGACGATCCGGTCCGGACCGTGACGCCGTGCTTCTCGGCAATCCTGATGTTGTACCGCGTCTTCTCGTGCATGGCCGCGAGCAGCTCCTTTTCTTCCGGAGACAGATCGGCGAGCAATGTCGAGGCGGGCATGTAGGCGTGGGAACGGACCAAGCCGGAAACCGGGAACTGGGAACCGGGAACCGGAGGCTCAATTCTCCAAAAGAGGGCGCGACCCGGGAGACTCTTCGACTCGAGTGCGGTTATGAAGTGAACGATGGCATCGATCGAGCGGACCACGGGGCCGCGAGGCGCGTACCAGTACCCGCCTACGAGGGGTTTTCGATAATAGACGAATAACGCGGCCGCGTCCCACGCCCCATCTGGACCAACTAATGCGAGACGCTGGATCATTTGCCCTTGAGACACGCGAAACTCTCCCCACGCCCAGGATTGAGTGAATTGGGACCAGGGCTGGCTCGTGATAAAGCCGTCCCACTGATTCTGATCTCTTGCTTCGAAAAACGACATTGTCAGTTTGAAAGACTTCGTAACGCTTCCCGGACCCTGTCAGACACATCTGTAATTCCTACCGGGACATTTTTCAACGCCGTCCGGGCTTGATGAGATGAGTAGCCGAGACTCACGAGCGCATCCACCACTTCACGGTCCGGGCCCATGGCGACATCGACGTCGATCAGCTGGCCCTTGAGTTCAAGGACGATTTTCTGCGCGATTTTCGTGCCGATGCCTGGCGCGGACGTGAGGGCCGCGAGGTCTCCACTCATGATGGCGCGCTTCACCGTCTCCGCGGTTCCGACCGAGAGGATGCTCATCCCGGCCTTGGGACCGACGCCGCTCACGGCAATCAACCGTTCGAAGAGCGCGAGTTCGTCGGCGGACAGGAAACCGTACAAGTCGCGTGCGTCCTCGCGCACGTGGTCGTGGATGTGGAGGAGCGCATCCTCGCCCACCGAAAGACGCGTGAGCGTGTTCGGCGCCGCGTTCACGCGATACCCGACGCCTTGGACGTCGAAGACCGCGTAGAGCGGCGTGAGCGCCGTTACCTTGCCCCGGAGACTCGCGATCATGGAAGTAGCCTAACCTGAACCGTCGTAAAAAAGAAGCGCCCCACCCGTGAGTCACGAGTGGGGCGTCTGTCGATGGAACGAGCTAGCGGACGAGAGCGAGCGCCGACGGAGGCAGGGGCGGAACGCCGTCGAACGTGAGGTACGTCCGGAAGGCGTCCCGCGCCTCTCGGATCCGTCCGAGCTTCCGCTCACACTCCCCGATCTCGAGGTACACGTCCGGCGTCTCGGGAGACGCCGCGCGCGCAGCTTCGTAGAACACTAGTGCGCCGTGGCAGTCCTTCACCGGACCGGTCGCCATCATGCGGCCGTTCCGGAGCGCTTCCTGCGCGTCCCGTGAGGGCGCCTGCGGCAGGCGCTTCCTCGGACCTGCCGGAACAGGTGCGACGAAGGGCCGCGATGCAACCGGCGGGGGCTTCACGCTCACTGGCGGCGTGGCGGATGGGAAGTCCGGGAACCGGACTTGCGCCTCCGGAGTTGTTCGGTTCAACCACCAGAGGCCGCCCACGATCACGAGTGCGAGGAGAATGAGGAGCGCGGACGCCCTTCCGAGCGCCAGTGAGAACGACGGTGACTGGAGATCCTCCCCCGATACGCTCCGCATGGTCGTCCGCGGCCGATTCCCGGAAGGGAGGCGGTCCGCGACCGGCGGGAGCCCGTCTGACTGGCGGAGCCCGAGAGGCAGAGGCGCGGGCGACGGGTACACCGGGGTCATCGGCTGACTCTCGTGCGGCACGGTGGGCCGGAATGAGAGCGGGATCGCTTCGTTCAGGTCCACGACCGCCATCGTGGCCGCGCGCGACCGCTCCCGGTCGATGCGCTCGGCGTTGCGGAGGTCATTCAGCATCTCGGCGGCGTCCTGGTAGCGCTCCCACGGGTGTTTCGCGATCCCTTTCCGGATCACGTTCACGAGGAGCGGGTTCAGGTCCCGAACGAACACGGACGGATCGGGCAGCGGGAACGAGTCGGTACAGATCGCCCTCATCCGTTCCTGTGTGGTCAGGCCTCCGTAGGGAAGACGGCCGGTGACGGCTTCGAAGAGCATAGTCCCGATCGCGTAGAGGTCCGTGTGGGGCCCTGCGTGCCACACCTTCCCGGTCTCGTCCGGTTGCGACTGGCCGAAGTACAGCTCTTCGGGCATGTAGTCGGGCGTCCCCATCTGCTGGAACTCTTTGGTGAGCTTGGGATTCGACCCTGTGGCCGAGAAGGCCTCCTCGGTCAGCTTCGCGATGCCGAAGTCGAGGATCCGGATGGACACGCCGTTCTTGTCCATGACGATCATGATGTTCGACGGCTTCAGGTCCCGGTGGATCACGCCGTTCTTGTGCATGTACCCAACGAAGTCCAGGATCTGGTCGTTGATGCGGTACAGGTCCAAGAGCGGGTAGACGGACTGCGGGAGGCAGAGGAGCGGCACCTCGTTCGTCTCCGCATCCACCTGTCCGGGCGGCGGGAGTCCCGCCCTGTAGGCGTAGTGTTCGATCTTGTTCGAGAACGGCGTGCCGTGGACGAAGTCCATCACGAAGTACGGGATGCCGTACTCGTCCTTGTCCGTGTCGTGGATCCGCACGGCGTAGCTCTTCGAGTAGTTCTGGATGAGCTTGCCGTTGGTCGCCACCTCGCGGAGGAACCGTTCGACGAACTGGCTCTGCACCTCCTCCTGATCGGAGATCGAGCTCGTCGAACTGGCGATGAACGAACTCCGGAGGAGATGGAAGTGCATGAACTTGATGGCGACTTCGGCCGACTGCATGCGGAGGTCAAGTCCCTTCCACACCTCGGCCATGCCGCCCACGCCGACCGGCTCCACAAGCTTGTAGCGGCCGCCGATGACGACGCCGGCCGTATGCTGATAATCATCCATGACTCCCGCCTTTCTTGGCTGGATTTGGGTTGAGATTTCAAAAGGACGGACGTCCGAACGTACAATAAAACGGCGGTTTCGTCAACCCCACACCAGTTCGGTCCGCATCAATTTCAATGAGCATTCGATATCTAAAAAAGTAGGGGGTGCTCGTTGCAGCAGATTTGTTGTCACGAACTGGTGCGGGTTCAAGCCCACTGGTCAGCCCGTCGGACGGGCTTATTGTTGTATCGCGATCTCCACGTCGCGACCGTCCAGCATGAACGACACTCCTTCGAGCGACCCGGGCAGTTCAGAGCCGACGGACAGGCGGTCGGCTTTGATGTCTGATGTAATCGCGGGCACGAACCGGTCGAACAGATCGCGGGTCCCCTGGTCGCGAACGGCGACGTACGCGGTCACACGGTCGCCCAGTTGCAATCCCTTCGTCTTCCGAAGCGCCATGAACCGCCGCACGAGTTCGCGCTGCATCCCCTTCTCCTTCAATTCCGGCGTGAGCCTCGTGTCGAGTTCGACGGCGACCGTCTCAATGTCTTTCCCGGCCTGGACGGAGATCCTTTCGACGTTCAGCTCGTCGCGGATGAGGTCGAGGAGATCCGACTTCGCGCCGAGCCTGCCCACGTCCGTCGGATCCTTCACGAGCACCGTAGCGCCGGCGAGTGCCTGACGGACCGGGATCTTCGTCACGGCGCGCTGTTCCTGACCCGCCGCGCACGCGGCGCGGATCCAATTCATGTCGGCGAGCAGCCGTTCATCAATCAGGCGCTCATCCGCCTTGGGCCAGCGTTCGAGGTGGACGGACGCTTTCGACCCGCCCATGTCGAGGTAGATGCGATCGGCGATGAAGGGGGTCGCGGGTGCCATGAGGCAGGCGAGGTCGAGGAGGACTTCACGGAGCGTTTTGAGCGCATCCTTCCGATCGTACGCGTCCGCGCCCTTGATCCGCTCACGCGACCGGCGGAGCCACCAGGTCGAGAGATCTTCTACAAATCCGCGGAGCGGCCTGACCGCGCGCGTGAGCTCGTACCCTTCGTACGCTTTCGTGACGTCGCGGGTGAGCGCATGGAGGCGCGCGTAGAGCCACCGGTCGAGCACGTGCGCGCTCCGGGGCTTCGCGAGTTCGACCGTTTCGTCGCCCACGTAGGTCTGGTAGAAGGTCACCACGTTCCAGAGCGTTGAGAGGAGCTTTCGAGAGACCTCGTCCAATTCGCGCGTGGAGAAATTGAGGGAGTCAGACTCAATGACGGACGACGAAAGGAGGTATGTGCGGAGTGCATCTGCGCCGTATTGCGTCAGGATGTCCCACGGGTCCGGGTAGTTCTTCAAGGACTTGGACATCTTCTTGCCGTCTTCCGCGAGGATGAAGCCCGTGACGATCACGTCCTTGAAGGCGGGCTTGCCCATGAGAGCCGTGGACAGGACGTGGAGGGTATAGAACCAGCCGCGCGTCTGGTCCTGCGCCTCGCCGATGAAGTCGGCCGGGAAATTCTTGTCGAACCGGTCTTTGTGTTCAAAGGGGTAGTGCTCGGCCGCGTACGGCATAGAGCCACTCTCGAACCAGCAGTCGAAGACGTCTGGGACGCGACGCATCACGCCGCCGCATGGACAGATGAGCGTGACCTTGTCGATCCCCGGACGGTGCAGATCGAGCGTCGCCGGGAACGACTCGGGCGTCGCGCGCTTTTTCAAGTCCGCGATGGACGAAATGACGACGCGTTCTGCGCAGAGTTCGCACTCCCACACGGGAATGGGCGCGCCCCAGTACCGCGAGCGCGAGATGTTCCAGTCGGGCGCGGTTTCGAGACCCTTCCCGAACCGTCCTTCCTTGAAGTGTGATGGATGCCAGGTGATGCGCTTCCCCGTTTCCATGAGTTTGTTCTTGAGCTTCGTCACGTTCACGAACCACGCGGGTTGCGCGCGGTAGATCAAAAGCGTCGAGCAGCGCCAGCAGATGGGGACGCTGTGCTGAACCGTCTCCTTCCGGTAGAGGAGGCCGCGCGACGCAAGGTCCTCCTGGATGGGCGCATTCGCCTCGCGGATGTCCATCCCGGCCCAGGGCGTGACGTTCGGAACGAACGCGCCGGATTCATCCACCGTTTCCAAAACCGGCAAGTTGTGCGCCTTTGCCGTAAGCATATCTTCCTCGCCGAAGGCGGGCGCGGTGTGCACAATCCCCGTGCCATCTTCCGCGCTCACGTACCCGGCCGTGACGACATGATGAGCGTAGCCCGGCGTAGGGATGAACGTGTAGAGCGGCTCGTACTCGATCCCTTCGAGTTCATCGCCTGTGTGGCGCTCAAGAATCTGGAACGGCGGGTGGTGATGCTCGTCTGCATGATGCGGGTCTTCGAGTGGGAAGTATTCGCGGAGTACGTCATTGATCCGCTCTTCCGCGAAGGTCAGGGTCTCTCCCGTGTCGCGGATCTTCACGGTCACGTACACGAGCTTGGGGTGCACGGCGAGCGCTACGTTCGAGGGCAGCGTCCATGGCGTCGTGGTCCAGGCGAGGAGGTACGACTTCTCCTTCCCTTTCACTTTGAACTTGACGGTGACGGCGGGGTCTTCATGGTCAACGTACGAATTCCCCATGCTGACCTCGAAGTTGGAGAGCGGGGTTGCGCACCGCGGGCAGTAGAGCGACACGCGGCGATCCTTGTAGATGTGCCCCTTTTTCACGAGCTCGGCGAATACCCACCACACGCTCTCGATGTAATCGTCATCTACCGTCCGGTACGCATGCTCCATATCCACCCATCGCCCGAGGCGCGCGATGTACCGACTCCATTCCTTGACGTACTGAAAGACGGACAGGCGGCACGCGTTCGTGAATCCCTCGATCCCGAACGCCTCGACCTCGCGCTTGGTGGCGAGGTTCAATTCCTTTTCGACGAGGATCTCGACCGGCAGCCCATGGCAGTCCCAGCCCCAGCGCCGCGGCACGCGGAACCCCTGCATGGTCTTGTACCGCGGAATCACGTCTTTGATGACGCTCTGGAGGATGTGCCCGTAGTGCGGCGTCCCCGTGGCAAACGGCGGGCCGTCGTAAAACACGAACGTCTTCCCCTCCGGGCGTTCTTCCACGGACCGCTCGAAGATGTTCTTCTTCTCCCAATACGCGGCCATCTCTTCCTCCATCTTGGGGAAGTTGGGACGACCGCCCGCCTGGCCTGTCTCGTCTGCCATAGATGACGCGTAGGATGATGGGTTTCTGGCTCATCGTCAACGGCGTGTTATCCTGTCCATTATGAAAACCCTGTATCTCGGCGCCGACCACGCTGGTTGGAAACTGAAAGAGAAGCTGAAGCCGCATCTCACGCGGCTCGGCCATTCCGTCAAAGACCTGACGCCCATGTTCATGCCCGGCGACGACTACCCGTGGATCGGTACCGCCGTGGCAAAGAAGGCGGTGAAGGACCATACGCGCGGCATCCTCGTATGCGGGAGCGGGGTCGGCGTCGCCATCGCCGCGAACCGCGTGAAGGGCGCCCGCGCCGTGGAGGGTCACACGACCTCACAGGTGAAACACGCCCGCGAGCACAACGACGTGAATGTGCTCACGCTAGGCGGGTGGACGACGTCAGTTGCGGCTGCCATGAAACTGATCAAGACGTTTCTCGCGACAAAGACGTTCATGGCCGCGCGACATCGCCGCCGCGTGAAACAACTCGGATGATGTGGTAGGGGCGCACTGCGTGCGCCCCGAACGATATATCGCGCGGTGGCATTCCTGCTCGGGGCGCACGCAGTGCGCCCCTACCCAATGAAACCAACCCCTCAAATCATCCCCGCCATCCTCGCCAAGACCGCGCGGGAGTTTAAGAAGAAGCTGGACCTGATGCACGGCATCGCGCCGCTCGTGCAGGTGGACGTGATGGACGGGAAGCTCGTCCCGAACACAACGTGGTTTGATGCAGAGACCGTCGCGTCGTTTGACGCGGACGTTGAGTACGAACTCCACCTCATGGTGAAGAACCCCTTCCCGATCGTGACGGACTGGATGCGGGTCCGCGGCTTCACGCGGATGATCGTCCACGCCGAGAGCAGAATGGACTTGAAGACGGCCATCCGGTTCGCGCGCGAGAAGTGCATCGAGATCGGCGTCGCGATCTCGCCGGGCACGCCGCTCTCAAAGATCATGCCGCACGTCCGTTCGCTCGACTCCGTCCTTGTGATGGGCGGCACGCCGGGCCGGTCGGGGAAGACGCTCGACCCGAAGACGCTCGACACGGTCCGGACGTTGCGACGACGCTTCCCGACGCTCCCCATCGGCTTCGACATCGGCGTGAACGCGGCGACGATCCCTGCGCTCCGGCGCGCAGGCGTGACGCGGTTCTGTGCGGCGAGCGCCGTCTATGGAGCCAAGAATCCGCGCCGCGCCCTCGCGTCCCTCCGGCGCGCGCTGTAAATCCTCCGGCCCCTGACGTATACTAGAACCATATGACACAGAAAAATGTTGAGACCGCCATGTGGGTGCTCCGCATCGCTGTGGCCGGCGAGTTCCTTGGCCACGGGGTGTTCGCGCTCCAGGGCAAAGCACAGTGGGTCGGGTGGATGCAGCAGTTGATCGGCATGGACGCGGGGTTCGCAACCCAGCTCCTCCTCATGATCGGCGTCCTGGACCTGATCGTCGCCTTCTTCGTGCTCGTAAAACCCATCCGCGCGATCGTGCTCTGGGCCGCGCTCTGGGGGTTCTGGACCGCGATTCTGCGACCCTTGGTCGGCGAACCCATCTGGGATTTCATTGAACGCTGGGCAAACTGGGGCGCCCCGCTCGCGCTCCTCTTCCTCTCGGGCTGGCCGAAGAAAGGACGCGAGTGGCTGGAGGACGCCACCGCACGCTGACACGTCCGGGGGTCGGGGTCGTTCCCGTGCTATTCTTCCCCCATGCGCCGTCATCTCGCGACAATCCTGACGATGGTTCTGATGTTTTTTACGGCTCTCCCCGCGCGTGCAGATTTTAAGGTGGGAGACCTCGTGCGTTCGCAGAGCGTGGACACGGTGTACGTGATCTCGGCGGACGGCAAGCGCTACACGTTTTTCAGTAACCCCATCTACCACACCTGGTACGACAACTTTTCCCGCGTGAAGTTCATCGGTGAGAAGGAGCTCGCGTCCATCCCATTCGGCGGCGTCATGTTCGTGCGTCCGGGCACGAAGATGGTGAAGGTGCGGACCGACCCCAAGGTCTACGCCGTTGCGAGCGGGGGGATCCTCCGTCCGGTCAAGGACGAAGCGACCGCCGTCGCGATCTTCGGACCGACATGGAACAAACAGATCATGGATCTGGATGATGCGTTCTTTGCGCAGTACTTCATTGGAACGGAAATTGACGACCCGGACGACTACGTCGTCGCGTACGAGCGGCACCTCGCGGGCGAGGCGGAGAACGTCCTCCTCCGGCCCACAAGGGGCGGGGCCACGTCCGCTCCGACCGTGAGCGCGACCAAGCCCCCGGCGACGATCGCGATCAATGACGGGTTCTATGCTGAACTGACGGCCACGGGAACACGGTCCATCCGGAACATCCTCATGGCCTCGAACGGGGCGGTCTTCGCGCGCTGCGACCAGATCGGCGACTGCGGGGGCCTGGCCGGACCGTTCCGCACCGGGTCCACCCAGGGCGTGGACGCGTACGTATGTGACCTGAACGGCACGTGCCGGCGCGTGGGAGTCGGGACGACCTCCGTCATCGCGTCCGCACCCGCGACGGGCCTTTCGGTCAGCCTCTCCGCGACGTCGACGTCCGTCGCGCGCGGCGCAAAACTCACGCTCACGGCCACGGCCACATCGCCGTCGGGCATCTCCCGCACGATCGTAGGCCAGGACGGAGGAACGCGGTCCACGTGCGAGAACCAAGGCCGGTGCACGCTCACGACGGCGCCGCTCACGGATCCCGGCACGTTCACCTATTCGGCTTCCACGTGCGACGCTGGCAACCGCTGC
Organism: Candidatus Uhrbacteria bacterium RIFCSPHIGHO2_12_FULL_60_25; assembly: GCA_001791275.1. Lineage (GTDB taxonomy): Bacteria > Patescibacteriota > Patescibacteriia > 2-12-FULL-60-25 > 2-12-FULL-60-25 > 2-12-FULL-60-25. The sequence continues at coordinate 45,755 of MGEH01000032.1, forward strand.
GCATTCTCGACCCCGATCACGATCACGGTACGCTGACAATTCGTAATACGTATATCCGTATGATCCAATTCGTAATTCGTAACCCATCATGTATACTCTCCCCTATATGAAAAAACTCCTCACAACTCTCGCGATCACGGCGACGATCCTCGCGCCCGTGGCAACGCGCGCGGCGACGGTGACCGTGTCCGACGGCGACCTCATCAAGGGAACGGACCTCGATACGGTCTACTACTACTACAGCGGCTACCGCTACGTCTTCCCGACCGAGAAGACCTACAAGAGCTGGTACGGCAACGACTTCTCCACGGTGAAGACGATCGCCATGACCCAGCTCACGTCCTACTCGCTCGGCCGGCAGAACGTCACGTACCGCCCGGGCACGCAGCTCTTGAAGATCACGACGGATCCGAAGACGTACGCCGTGGGCAAGGGCGGCAAGCTCCGCTGGGTGCAGAATGAGGCGGTCGCGAAGCTCCTCTGGGGCAACGACTGGGCGAAACAGGTCCACGACCTCCCGGACCCCTTCTTCATCAACTACCAGATCGGCGACCCCATCGCCTCACCGTCGGACTTCAGCCCGCAGTCCGAGAAAGATTCGGCCCCGGCCATCTGGTCCGACAAGGGCTGGCCGCAGCCGGCAGGATCCCAATCCACGGGCTACTAACGAACACATGAGACCAGTCCACCCCTTCACGGGGTGGTTTGGTATTCGACGTGCTAGAATAGCCCGGTATGCAACGCATCCGCATCTCCTTCCTGACCCTCGTCCTCGTCGCGACGACACTGCCAGCACGGGCCGCGACGATCGTCCCTGGCGACCTCATCAAAGCCTCGGGCGCGACCGTGTACTACCACGCCACGGACGGGAAGCGGTACGTGTTCCCGACCGAGAAGACCTACTTCACCTGGTATGCCGACTTCGGGAACGTGAAGACGATCACGGACGCCGAGCTTGCCGCGATTCCCATCGGGGGCAATGTGACGTACCGCCCGGGGGTCAAGCTCTTGAAGATCACGACGGATCCTAAGACGTACGCGATCGATGCCGGAAAGACGCTCCGCTGGATCACAACCGAGGAAGCAGCCAAACAACTCTACGGCAACGACTGGGCGACGAAGGTGGACGACCTCCCGGACCCGTTCTTCATCAACTACAAACTCGGTGCGGACATCGCGTCCGCCGCGGACTACTCCCCGACGACGGCCCGTGACGCGCACGCGACGATCCAGGCGACGCTCACGGCCGCCTCGCCGACACCGACACCGACTCCAACGCCGACGCCGACCCCCACACCGTCGGGCACGACCGTCACGCTCACGACGAACAAACCTACGGCACAGGCGAACGAATCAGTTGAGGTCTACGCATCCACCAATTACGTGAACGGCATCACGGCGTTCGATATCTACATTGACGATCAGTTGTACAAGACCTGTCAGAATATCGCGACGTGTTCGTTTAGCTGGACCATCCCGACCGCCGGCACGAAATCGTCGTACACGTACCGCGCGAAGCTGACCACGATGAGCGGAGAGACTGCGGAAGCGACGACGTCCACCGCCATCGTCTCGACCCCGATCCATTCCTTCATCCAGATGAGCGCGGAGCGGACCACGATCCGTCCGAACCAGGCGTCGTCGCTCCGGTCGCTCATGACCGATGGGTTCTCGGTCGCGAAGAACGAAATCTATATCGACGGGGTCGCCGTCAAAGTGTGCACCGCCTCGCCGAACGACTGCCGCTATACCGATTACATCACGGGGGCGATCGGTTCGTCGCATTCCGTGTACGCCATCGTGACGACCGGGAACGCGCTCATGTACAAGAGCAACACCCTCACGGTCACGATCGGCACGAATGATACGCCGGCGGCGACCCTCACTCCGTCGAAGACGGCGATCTACCCCAATGAGACCGTGGACATGACCCTGACCGCGAGCGACGACGACGGACTCGCCTCCATGGACATCGTGAAGGACGGCGTGACGCTGAAATCCTGCGCGGGCGCGGCCCCGTGCACCGTCACGACCGGCCCGTGGAACGTCCCGTCCGGATCCGTCCTCACCTTCGAGGGCCGCGCCTACGACATGCTCCATGCGACCGCGACCGTCATGGCGACCGTGACCGTACAATAGAGGACAATTGACTGCCTGTTTTCAGGCGGGTAACATTCATCCACAATTTCATTCATTCACTCTATTCATCCCATGCGTATCAACTCACGCGTCATGGCCATTGCGACGGCAATCGCGACCATGAGCACCTCCTTCGTCCCGGCCGCGACGCACGCCGCCATGACGAACGAACCGTCCGCCGTGTTCTCTCCTGGCGATCTCATCAAGGGTCAATCAACCTCCTCGGTGTACTACTACGCCTCGAACGGGAAGCGGTACGTGTTCCCGAACGAGAAGACGTACTTCACCTGGTACACGGACTTCTCGACCGTGAAAACGATTTCCGACGCCCAGCTCGGCGTGATCGCGATCGGCGGGAACGTCACGTACCGCCCGGGCATGAAGATGCTGAAGATCACCACCGACCCGCGTACGTACGTGGTGGACCAAGGCGGCATCCTGCGCCACGTGGGATCAGAACAGCTCGCAAACACGCTGTACGGATTGAACTGGAAAAACGTGATCGAAGACCTCCCAGACCCGTTCTTCATCAACTACCGGGTCGGCACGGCCATCCAGACGGCGTCGGACTACAACCCGGCGAACGTGAAGACGCTCACCACGACGATCGCGCAGGACAAGCAGTTCGACGAGACGAAAGTGACGATCTCGATCGGATCACCTTCCTCGGGCATCGTGCCGGCCTCCACGACCGTAAAGAAGGGCGTGCAGATCACATGGACGAACCGAGACAACCAGCTCCACACGGTCGTCGGCACGGGCATCGACTCCGGCAACATCCAGGTCGGGCAATCGTGGTCGAAGACGTTCGATACGGTCGGATCGTTCGACTACCACTGCGGCATTCACACATCGATGCAGGGAACGGTGAACGTGGTTCAATAAATCCGATCGATGGCATCACAGAAACGCCCCAACTTCGGCTGGGGCGTTTGCGTCCTACATGAGTGCTTGAGTGCGCGAAAATTTTTCGCACCCAAGCACTCAAGCACCCTTGCGTGATATACTGTCCTTCTATGCCCCCAACCTCTTCTCAAAAACGCCCCGGCGTCCTCGCCTGGAGCGTCTTCATCATCGCCATTCTGATCGGTGCCGGCGTCGTCTGGAAGATAATCAGTACGGTGACGACGTCGTACCGCCTGACGAATCTTCCCGACATGAGGGGTATCGTGGAGTCGGATGTCTCCTCCGAGGGAGCGTTCCTCATGGGAGCGCCGGGCATCGCTCCGATGCCGCCCGTGGCCACGCAAAAATTCGCGGCGCGTCCGGACGTTCAACCGAACAAACCCGAACAACGCGTGATCAAAACGGGAGCGTTGACGCTGCGTGTGGAAGACGCGGGAAAGGCAACGGATGCGGCGCGCGGAATCGTGACCGGCAAGGGCGGCTACGTGGAGTCATCATCAATGACCGATACGGGCAACGGCCCACGTACGGCGGTCCTCACGGTCCGTGTCCCCGTGACGGTCTTTGATCAGACGATGGGTGAGTTGAAACAGATTTCAACGGTGGTGCTCCGCGAGGACGTGAACGGGCAGGACGTCACCATGGAATTCGTTGATCTTGAAGCTGATCTCCGGAACGCCAGGGCGGAAGAGGCGTCATATCTCGAGATCATGAAACGTTCGGGCAAGATCGAAGAGGTCCTCGCCGTGGCCGAACGGTTGGCGGACGTGCGCGGACGCATCGAACGGTTGGACGGCCAGAAGCGCTACCTCGAGAATAGGACGGACCTCGCGACGATCAACCTGACGCTCACGGAAGAGACGCGCGTGCAGGCTCCGACGAGAACCTGGAAACCGCTTGAAACGCTACGCCAGGCCGGTCTCGAACTCGTACAGACCCTCCAGGGATTCGTGGACTTCCTGATCCGCTTCTTCGTGGGCCTCGTGGCCGTGCTCCCCTTCCTCGCATTTACGGGCCTCTTGATCTGGCTCGGCTGGAAGATCATGAAGATATTCATCGGACGGGTACGGTAACGAAAGAGATCGACCGTATCGCAGAAGGACGACCCGCTGGCCGTCCTTCATGCTATGATAGCGTCGGATATGCCTCATTTGCATGAGGAAAAGGTGAAGAACCTGGAGCTCATCGCGAACAAGCTCCGGCAGCATGTGATCCGCATGGTCGCCGCAGCAGGGAGCGGGCACCAGGGCGGGGCGCTGGGGATGGCAGACGTATTCGCTGTGCTCTACTTCCATGAACTGAAGCACCGGCCGAAAGACCCGGAGTGGGAAGACCGCGACCGACTCATCCTCTCAAACGGCCACATCTGCCCTGTCCGGTACGCGGCCATGGCGGAAGCCGGGTACTTCCCTGTAAAAGAACTAATGACGCTCCGGCGTCTTGGATCCCGACTGCAAGGTCACCCGGAACGCGAGCGACTCCCAGGGAGCGAGACAACGAGCGGTCCGCTCGGATCAGGACTCGGCCAGGCGACGGGCATGGCGTACGTCGGGAAGATGGACAAAAAATCGTGGCGCGTGTTTTGTTTGACGTCCGACGCGGAACACGAGGCAGGCGTGCACTGGGAAGCCACGATGTTCGCCGGCAAGAACCGGCTCGACAACCTCACCTGCGTGATCGACCGGAACAACATCCAGATCGACGGCGACACGGAAAACGTGATGCCCCTCGAGCCGCTCCGCGCCAAGTACGAGGCGTTCAACTGGCACGTGATCGAGTGCAACGGGAACGACGTGCAAGACGTCACCCGTGCGCTCGAAGAAGCGAAGAAGGTCCACGACCGGCCCACGGTCGTGATCGCCCACACCATCCCCGGCCGCGGCGTCTCCTATATGGAGAACAACTATCTCTGGCACAGCCAGCCGTTCAAACCCGGGGAAGCAGAGAAAGCGCTGAAAGAGCTGAAGGACATCGAGGCGAAGCTGACCGCTGACCACCAACAGGACGTATGATTCGGAAAGACGCCCATCTCATCCCGAAACCATTCGATCCCAAGATCGAACAGAAGCCCACGCGCGACGGGTACGGCGTTGGCGTGGTCGAAGCGGCGAAGGCGGACTCGCGCGTGGTCGTGCTCTGCGCGGATTTGACCGAGTCCACGAGGAACCTGGATTTCAAGAAGTTCTTCCCCGACCGTTTCGTGCAGATGGGCGTCCAGGAACAACTGCTCGCCGCGCTCGGCGCGGGCATGGCGCTCGCGGGAAAAATCCCGTTCATCACGAGCTACGCCATGTTCTGCCCAGGCCGCGCGTGGGAGCAGGTCCGGACCAACATCTGCCTGAACAACGTGAATGTGAAAGTGATCGGGAGCCACGCGGGCGTGTCCGTGGGGCCGGACGGCGCCACGCACCAGGCGATCGAAGACATCGCCATCATGCGCGTGATCCCGAACATGACCGTGATCGCGCCCTGCGACGCGATCGAGGCGAGGAAGGCGACCGTTGCCGCCGCCAGACTCGAAGGGCCGTGCTACCTCCGCTTCGCGCGCGAGAAGACGCCGGTGTTCACGACGGACGCGACGCCGTTTGAGATCGGGAAAGCGACTGTGCTCCGCGACGGGAAGGACGTGGCCTTGATCGCGTGTGGCCCGCTCGTCTATAAGGCCCTGAGAGCCGCGGACGAGCTCGCGAAACGCGACCGCATCCAGTGCATGGTGGTGAACAGTCACACCGTGAAGCCGCTCGACGAAGCGACGATTCTCGCGGCCGCAGACCGGTGCCGCGCGGTCGTGACGGTAGAAGAACACCAGATCACGGGCGGGCTCGGCGGCGCGATCGCGGAGTTTTTGACCAAGACGCGGCCCACGCCGATCGAATTCATCGGTGTCCAGAATCGCTTCGGCGAGTCCGGCCCGCCGAACGAGCTCATCGAGCACTTCGGCATGGGCGTTTCGCACATCAAAGCGGCCGTGAAGACGGCGATGGCGCGGAAACGCGCCGGACGCTTGTCGCTCTCGACCATCATGTCGAAGCTGCGGGGCGTGAAGACATCGTGACCATACAAACGAATCGCGGCGGCTCCGAGTGGAGTCGCCGCGTTTTTAGTTCATGTCCTTGCCGCCCGAGGGCGCCGTGGCGCGCCGCACGAGGATCGCGAACTCGTCCGGTTCCTGGATGCGCCCGGAGTTCATGATCGCGAGAAAGATGTCTTTGACCACGTCGTATTGCCGGGCTTCCGGCAGGCCGTCCACCGCGCGCAGGAGGAGGATCAGGTTCTTCGGGTGGAGCATGGTCTTCCCCCATCGGGCAAAGGCCTGCTCTCCCTTTGCGGAAATCTCACGCATGAGTTTTTCCATGAGCGCTTCCGCGGGATCGTGATTCCGCGCGGCGATCTCCTCGAACGTTCTTCCGGTGAGGCAGTCGAGGTAGATGGCGAACACCTGCTCCAGCCACTCCCGGTGGTACGGGCACGACTCCCAGTGACTGGCGTCCGGCGCGGGTTCCCGGGTTTTGCCGCAGGCGGCCTCGATGATGGCGCTGGCGACCGAAGACGTCTTCCGCGCATCCATGGATGCCGCCAGCCGTTCGGCGGATTCGGACCCCAGCGCATCCGCGAGGACCCGAAAGAACATCTCGTGGCGCAGGTCGAGCGGGACGTCGCGGTCCAGTTCCGTCTCGCGTTCCTGCACGAGCGCGCCACACAGGTGGAGGCCGGTCGAGACGTCGATGACCTTTGCGACGGCACGGGCGTAATCGTAGGCGTACACGGTCCGCATGTCTTCCTCCTTGGTGAAAGAGCGAACGCGCGACGATAGCGGAATCAGGGCACTGTGTCAACCGTATGCTATCCTTTCACCGTCTATGCCCCGATCCCTCCACCTCCTCGCCATCGGCGACGCCACGAAAGACGTGTTCGTGGACATCGAAGAGGCCACGTTAAGCTGCACCCTGAACACCGAAGCCTGTCTGCTCTGCCTGAACTACGCGGACAAGATTCCCGTGTCGAGCGTCACGCAGATCCGCGCGGCCGGGAACGCCGCGAATGCCGCCGTGGGGTCGAGTCGCCTCGGGCACAGGAGCGGCCTCGTGACGATCCTGGGCGACGATGACGACGGGCATGAGCTCCAGGACGCGCTCAAAGCCGAACGGGTGGACGAGCGCTTCGTCACGTTCGACAAGAAACGCGGCACGAACTACTCCACGATCCTGAACTTCAAGAGCGAACGCACCCTCCTCGCATTCCACCAGCCGCGCACGTATCGCTTCCCGAAAAACCTCCCGGAGACCGAGTGGGTGTATTACTCATCGCTCGGCGAGCACCATGTACCGTATGAAAAACAGCTCCTCGCCTATCTGAAAAAGCACATGGAAGTCCGCTTCCTTTTCAACCCGGGGACGCACCAGCTCCGCCGCGGCCTCACATCGCTCCTCCCAGTGATCAAACGGTCCGACGTCCTCATCCTGAACAAGGAAGAGGCCGAGCACCTGCTCGAGGACGGCGCGCGTCCGGTCCCCGCGCTCGTGATGCGCCTGTTCCACGAGGGGCCGAAGACCGTGGTGATCACGGACGGCCAGCGCGGCTCCTGGGCCTACGACGGCCATGATATGTGGAAGCTCCCCATCTTCCCGTGCAAGGCATTGGAACGCACGGGCGCCGGAGACGCGTACGCCACGGGCCTCGTGAACGCGCTCATTGACGGCAAACCGATCGCCGAAGCCATGCGCGCCGGCAACGCGAACTCCTGGAGCGTGGTGCAGGAAATCGGACCGCAGAAAGGGCTCCTCACCGCCTCGGAGATGCGGCGGGTCCTGAAGAAGTTCGAGAAGATACGGCCGCAGAAGGTGAACCACGCCGCGTCGTAGACGGATCCCTATGCTCGAGACCGCGAAAAAAATCCTCGTCCCTGCCCGCCGCGCAAAGTACGCCGTGCCGGCGTTCAACGTGAACGACCTCGAGTTCCTGAAAGCCGTGATGTCCGCGGCCGAGAAGATGAAGTCGCCCGTGATCGTACAGACGAGCGAGGGCGCGATCCAGTACGCCGGAATGGACTACCTCGTGGCCATGATCCGCGTAGCCGCGAAGACGAAGGTGCCGGTCGTGATGCACGTGGACCACGGGAAAGACCTGAAGACGATCAAAGCCGCGATTGACTCGGGCTACACGTCCGTGATGTACGACGGGTCGAGCCTCCCCTACGCGGAGAACGTCCAAAACACGAAGAAGGTGGTGGCGTGGGCCAGACGTAAAGGCGTCTCGGTCGAAGCCGAGATCGGCGCGCTCGCCGGCATTGAGGACCTCGTGTCCGTGGCGGAGAAGGATGCGAAACTGACCAATCCGGCAGAAGCCGCGCGGTTCGCGAAAGAGACGCGGTGCGACTCGCTCGCGGTCGCGATCGGGACCAGTCACGGCGCCTTCAAGTTCAAGGGGAAGACGCACCTGGATATCAAACGCCTGAAAAAAATCGCGACGCTCGTGCCGCTCCCCATCGTGCTCCACGGTGCCTCCGGCGTGCTCGAAGACGTGAAAGAGCTCGCGGAGAAATACGGCGCGAAGCTCGGAGAGGCCCGTGGTGTTCTGGACGCGGACATTAAGGCTGCAATCAGGCACGGCGTCGCCAAGATCAACATTGACACGGACCTGCGCCTCGCCTTCACCGCCGGCATCCGCGAGGCGGTCCACGACCTGCCCAAGGTCATCGACCCCAGGAAACTCCTCGAGCCCGCCAACCTCCTCATGCGCGAAGTCGCGATGCGAAAAATGCGTTTATTCGGAAGTGCTGGACGCTCTTGACAATCCCATCTCTTTGGATAAAAGTCCTTCCTCGCACCTTCCCAACGATCGTGTTGGAAAGTCCATCAACCGTGCGAGTTCAGAGAGGAGCGGCTCATGGCGATAGACTCCGGAACCGACCTGTCATCGTATCAACAAGACCCGCCGAACATCCCGACCGAGTGGGTGGAGAAGCCGTTCCAGACGGATCTCGGAGCGGGACGCGACGGCTTCCTGGCCCACGTGATCGTGAAGGGCCTGGAGCTGGGCGAGCGCACGCCGGAGGATTTCATCCGGCACTTCCCGTCCAAGGCCATCATGCTCGCGCTAGCCGACCGCCCAATCCTCCGCGCCAACATCCTCGTGGCGGCGACGGGCACGAAGGAGAAGACGGCGCTCAAGAAGTCCGCAGACTCCGCGGGCGACGACCTGCAGATCGCGCTCGACGAAGGCGACACCACGTGCGCCGAGATCATCCGGCTCTTCCAGCCGGACGAACGCGTGCGGTACCTCGAACGGACCAAGCTCTGGGCGTACGCCACGGAATCGAAGTTCTGGGCCAGGACGTCCAAGGACAAGGACGACTTCGTCCGCGCGCAGGCATACGTCGCATTCATCCTAGACGTAGCGATCAAGAACCTGCTCGTGGACCACACGCAGGTGGTGAGCGCCCTGACCGTCGATCGGCTTGCCAGGGACCTCCCCAAGGAGATGCTGGGCAAGCTCATCGCCGCCGCGCTCGCGGACGAACGGAAGTTCACTGAGGAGACGTTCCTCTCCGCCGTGCCGCCCGAGACGCTCGTGAAGCACGTGAGCCTCGCCTACATCTGGGAGACGGTGGTGCATCCGCTCGTGGCCGAGTCGCACGGCTTCGTGGCGGAGGAAGGCGACCGCCCAAAAGCGTAGAGGCGTCCGCATCGGACGTCCCGCCCCACGCGAGGGACGGAACGCCGGAGCGCGACGCCTCGGATGCGCCAAAGCCCATCGCCTCACTCCCGCCTCCTACGCCGGACGACGCCTGGACGGACACTCTGCCCACGCGCCGGCCTCCCCCGCTGGAGGAGGAGCCTCCCGTGAGTCTCCCGGCAGTCCTAAAACCATCCGTCCCGCCCGCCACGGAGCCGGCGCCGACCGTGACATCGCCGACCGTGGCGGCTTCGACTGACGCACTCGAGGCGGATCCTCCGCCCTCGAGTCTCGCAATCACTGTGGACGTGGAACTCCCGCCTCCGTCCGCCGTACCAACGGAGACGGAAGACGAGAAACCGAGGGACAGCGTCCCCGTGGTCACGTCCGGCGAAACCGAAGCCGACGCAGACATCGACGCCATCCTCTCGGAGGAGGAAAACGCGGTCGTCCCAGGCTCGCACTCAACCCAGCCGCCCGCGGACCCGGACGAGGTCATGGTACCGGGGGTTCTTCCCCCGCTTCGGCCGCCGCCGCGCCGGTCCGGCAGGAGACGCTGACGGACTCTGGAGACAACGAAAACGCCCCTGCATCAAACTCGATGCAGGGGCGCTGATTTTTTCTACCAGCTCCCTCCCCCTCCGCCGCCGCCGCCTCCGCCAGACCCGCCGCCCGAGAAGCCGGACCCACCCGAGCCGGCGGACGACGGCGACGCGTAGGCGGACGACGCGGCTGCCGCATTCATGGCGCCGAGCCCGTGCACGAAGCTCACCGCGTTCCAGTGCGCGACCGCCGCGCCCGTGGCGTAGTCCGGCGGCGGAATATCAATCCCTTTGAACTGTTCCGCCCACTTGTCCTCCACGCCGAACGCGACCGCTGCCGGGAGGAACGCGTGGAACTGCTCCGGCTTCCGCTCCGGCGCGTTGTGGAACGCGAGGCGATCTTTCTCCGTGACGGACAGGAACCATTTGAATCCCAGAACCTCCTCAAGCGCTTCGGCGCCGGCTTTGGTTTTCGCCGGCATGAAAATTCCTACCACGAGGACGATAACTGCGCTCGCGATGATCGCCCCGATCGTGACAGGTTGGAGGAACGCGGCGAAGAGCCAGAACGTGAGCACGATGGCGCCGATCGCGCCGCCCACGTAGGCGCCGCGCACCTTCACCGGGTTCGCTTGAAAGAATTTCCGCGAAACGAGCGAATCGAGTATTCCGTCCTTGAAGGGTTTGATGGATTTGTAGAACTTGTGCTTGAGGCCCGCGAGCGTGACCGTGTCGCCGCTCGCGAACACGCCGTCGTAAATCTCGCGTTCGGATTCCGTGAGGGTCGCGTCGGGTTCTTTCTGTTTGATAAACGTGTACGTCTGCGACGTGGAAAGCCACCCCTTCTCCTCGCCGAAATCAATCTTGAGATACCCGCGACGCGCCAGGTCCAAAATCGTCGCCGTGACGGCGCGCTGCGGCACGTCCTGATCTTTCAAACTCACCATCTCCGCCGGGTTCATGCCACGCGGCGGATCGTACTGCGGGATCACGGTCCCGCGACCTTCCGGGTCGCGGCCCTTGGTCCACCACCGCCAGAGCATGAGGATGAGCGTCAGGACCGGAAGGAGAAGAATGGCGTTGTCGCGGATGAATTGCCAAAAAACATCGGAGACCGAAGGTTCCACAATCAAACCCTTCGGGAATCGAACAGCGAACGTGAGCCCTTCGGCTGGTGCGAGCGGACGCGTGGCAGCAATCGTAAGCTGTGTACCCGCGCCCTCGTTCGTACACGTCTGTTCCGTGGATCCGTAGACGCCCGTGTAGCAGACGACCCGGGCAGGCGCGGCATCGAACCCGTCCGGACCAGTGAGGACGAAGCTCGCCTGGCCGATCGGGACCTGCCACCCGTTCCCGGTCACGTTCCAGTAGAGTTCACCTTCTCCGTCGAAGAAATTGATTGCCCGGTTCGTCGTGTACGTGATGGCGTAGACGTGACTCCCTGTGATCGTACGATCTGCGTCGCCGATCTTCAGCGTAAGGAGTCCGCCGGATTCGCTCGTCGTGTATGGTTCGTCCTCGCCGTCACGCGTGACACCGGCGACATTCAGACGATAGCGGTACGTGCCGCCGTTCCGGGCGTAGCGCACCGGGATCTCGCGGTAGATGCCGTGCTTCTCGTTCGACCCGAAATCGTACGTAATCACTTCCGTGACGGTCAGCATCCGGTCCGATGCGAGACGGGCACGGACGTCGAAGGACGCGATCTGCTCGGCGCTCTGGGCGTGCGCGACCCCAGGGGCGAGGACGAGGACGGCGACCGCAAGGACGTGAAAAAATCGTTGGGAAATCATATCTCCGGCATGGTACCATGCTCCCGTATGAAGCCAACGGCTCGAACGTCCAGACCAACCCACGATGTGATCACCGTGGGGTCGGCCGTGATTGACGAGTACGCCATGAGCCACGCATTCGAACTTGAGCCATCCGTGAAAGCGCCGGACGGATTCAACACCTGTTTCCCCCTGGGCGCGAAGCTCGGGCTTACGAATCTCATCATGGAGACGGGGGGCGGCGCCACGAACGCGGCCGTGACCTTTGGCCGGCTCGGATTCCGAACCGCGACCGTGTGTCGCGTAGGGACAGACCTCATGGGCGAGCTCCTCACGCGGCGACTCGCCGAAGACGGAGTCGACACGCATCTCGTCCAGCGCGACCCGCGCGAACGGACCGGGCAGAGCATCATCCTCGTGTCCGACATCGGGTACCGGAGCATCCTCGTGTTCCGCGGCGCGAGCGGCAACGTGAGCCATCGCGAGGTCCCGTGGACGAAACTGCGACCGCGATGGTTCTACGTGACGGCGCTCGGGGGCAACCTCGGACTCCTCTCGCTCATCCTGGAACGCGCGGAACAGGTCGGCGCGCGCGTGGCATGGAATCCGGGAGGCACGGAGCTCGAGAAAGGTCTCGCGCGACTCTCCCCGCTCATCCGGCGCGTGGATGTGTTGGACGTGAACCGCGAAGAGGCCGCGCTCCTCGCCCACAAACCGACGAGGCACCTCCGCTCGATCGTCAATGCGCTGGGCGACATTCCGAAGATCGGTCTCCTCCTCACGGACGGCAAGCGTGGCGCGTACCTCCACGCCCGCGGCTGCACGTGGCACTGCCCGGCACTCCCGGGCAAACGCGTGAACACCACGGGTGCGGGCGATGCGCTCGGGAGCGGCTTCGTGGCCGGGTTCATGAAGACGTGCGACCTCGCGGTCGGCCTCAAAGTCGGAATGTTGAACGCGCTCGGGGTCATCACGCACATGGGCGCCAAGGTCGGCATCCTGAAACGGTGGCCGACGGAACGCGAGTTGTCGCACGTGAGCGTGAAAACCGTGACGCTGCGCGATTAGTATGTTCCAAAACGTCATTGACGCGATCAGCCGGTATCAGCTCGCCATCGTGTTCGTCGCCCTCGTCGCGGGGTTTGTGGTTCCGGGGCTGTTCCGCCCGTTCGAGCCCTACACGAGCGTCATGCTCATGGCGATCATGTTCGCCACCGGTCTCCGCCTCGATCTCCGTTCCTTCATGGCCGAAGCCCGCGACTGGCGCACCCTCGTGCTTACGGTCGCCATGATGATGGTGGTCCTGCCCTTCCTCGTGTCCATCCCGCTCAAACTCTTCGCGCCGGAGTGGATCCTCCCCTTCGTCCTCGCCGCCGCCATGCCCACCGGCCTCACGGCCCCCGCAGTCATGACGATCATGGGCGGAAAAAACTCACTCACCCTCCTCATTTCTATCGCGACGTCCGTGACGGCGCCCTTCTTCATCCCGGTCATCCTGAAGGTCCTCCTGGGTGAAACCGTGCGGGTGGATACGGTGTCCATGATGCTGACGATCGCGATGGTCGTGGTGCTCCCGCTCGCGTTCGCCATGGGTCTTCGACGCCTGGCCGGCGACGCACGCATCCGCAAGGCCGATGCGCTGATCCGGCTCGTCAATCTCATCGCGTTCACGCTCGTGATCGGCGCCGTCACGTCCTCGAGTTCGTTGGATGACACCGGAGGACTCGCGAATCTCTACGGCATCGGCATAGACGGCCTCATCATCATCGTCCTCATGCTCATCTTTTGGGCGGGCATCGCGTGGCTCGCCTCATCCCTCCTCGCGTGGCGGAAACAGATTGATCGGCTCACCGTCGCATTCTGCCTCGTCTACCTGAACGTGACGCTCGCCGTGTGGATCGCAGACCGGTTTTTCCCGGAAACCCGCATTGCCCCCAAGCTCGTCGTCATGTTCGTCGCGATCAACATCGCTCTCCCCGTGTTCAAACATTTCATTCCCGTCGAGAAACGATCGGGGTACAAGCGCGTGTACGCCGTGGAACAAACCTAGCCTATGTCCTCCATCTATTTCACATTCAATCCGAAAGGGTTCGCCGATACGGGTGCAGACCTTCTGAAGAAAGCCGGACACGCCGTCTCGTCCTACGCAGACACGAGCGGGATCTCGCGAAAGGACCTGTTAGCCGCAATCAAAGACAAAGATGCGGTCGTGACGATCCTCACGGACAGGGTGGACTCCGATTTCTTCAAAGCCGCGGGACCACAACTCAAAATCGTCGCCAACTACGCCGTGGGGTTCGACAACGTGGACCTCGCGGCGGCAAAGGCGGCCGGAGTCATGGTGACGAATACACCGAGCGACAAGGTGAGCGAGGCCGTGGCCGAACACGCGTTCACGCTCATGATGGCGCTCGCCCACCGCGTGAGCGAAGCAGACGCCTACGCGAAAGCGAAGAAGTACAAGGGGTGGGATCCGTCGCTCCTGCTTGGGACGGACGTGTACGGGAAGACGCTCGGGCTCGTGGGCGCGGGCCGCATCGGCTCATCGGTCGCGCGGCGCGCGGTCACTGGGTTTGGGATGAAGCTCGTGTACTCGGACATGCGGAAGAACGAACAGCTCGAAAAGGATTTCGGAGCCGAGCACCTTCCATTTGAAAAACTTCTCGCGACATCCGACTTCGTGAGCCTCCACGTGCCGCTCCTGCCGTCGACGAGACACCTAATCTCAACGGATGAATTCAGCCTCATGAAGAAGACGGCGTTCCTCGTGAACACGGCGCGCGGCCCGGTGGTGGACGAGAAGGCGCTCCTCCGCGCGCTCAAGACCAAACGCATTGCTGGCGCGGGCATTGACGTGTTCGAATGCGAACCCGCGATCGACTGCGACCTGACGGACAGCCTGGAATTGAAATCGTTCCCGAACGTCATCCTCACCCCTCACATCGCGAGCGCGACCGTGGAAGCGCGGCAGGACATGGCGAGAGTGGCGGCGGAGAACATCCTCGCGGTCCTTGCAGGCAAGCAGCCAATCAATCCTGCAAAATGACGAAACACACCAATCCCGCCTCCGTCACCCGCAACACCAACAAGCCCATCCTCATCGTGGGCGGCGGTTTCGGCGGCATGCGCGTGGCTCGCCTCTTGTCGAAGCGGCGGAAGGAGCTCGGTCATCCGATCCTGCTCATCGACAAGCACAGGCACCACGTGTACACCCCGCTCCTCTACGAAGTGGCGAGCGGCTGCACCACGGGCGCCGAGATGGAATTGAGCCTCATCCGCGGCGCCACGTTCCGATTCGGCGAGGTCATGCGCTCGTGCTGCGAGATTGCATCCGCCCAGGGAACCGTGACGGGCGTGGACGCGACGCGGCAGGAAGCCCGGCTCGCGGACGGCTCCGTGCTCGCGTACGGCGCGCTCGTGCTCGCGCTCGGATCGGAGACGGACTTCTTCGGCATTCCCGGACTGCGGGAGCGCGCCGTCACGCTGAAGACGCGGCAGGACGCGCTCGACATCCGGCGACGGGTGGAAGCGCTCATGGCGCCGAAGCGGAACGGGCGGAAGAACGGAACGATCCGGCTCGTCGTGGGCGGCGGTGGGGCCACGGGCACGGAATTCGCCGCGGAGATGGCGTGCTGCTTCCGTTCCATGGTACGCCGCGGCGCCCTGAAGCGCGACGCGTGGGAGGTGACGCTCGTGGAAGCCACGAACCGGCTCCTGGGCATGCTGAAACCCGAACTCTCCGCGTTCGCGAAGCGACGGTTGGAACGCCTCGGCGTGCGCGTGATGCTCGACACCTGCTTCAAGGGCGTGGAGGACGGGACGGTCGTGATCACGCCACGGCCGCTCAAGCCCGGTGAAAGCGCGGGCGCACTCGTGTGCGATCTGCGTCCGGGATCGGAGAAACGCCTCCCCGCAGACTGCATCGTCTGGACCGGCGGCGTGCGCGGCCCGTCCGTCCTGAAGTCGTTCAACCTGCCCCTTGATCCGAAAGACCGCGTGATCGTGGATTCTTCCATGCGCGTGAAGGGCCGGCGGAACCTCTACGCCGTGGGCGACTGCGCGAGCCTCACAGACCCGAAGACCGGGAGGCCCGTCCCGTCCCTCGCGCAGGCGGCTACGCGCGAAGCGGACGTGGCGGCGGCGAACATTCTGGCGGACGAAGGACTCGCGAAGACGCGGCGCGCATACGACTTCCCGTCATTCCACACCGTGGTCCCGCTCGGAGGGAAGTACGCGCTCGCCTGCATCGGCCGCGTGACGATCACGGGCTTTCTCGGGTGGGTGGTCCGCCGTCTCGCCGACCTCCGCTACTTCGTCACCGCCCTCCCCGTCCGCTACGCCCTCCATGCCTACATCCGTGGTGCCTGGCTGTACGTGAAGAACGACTAAGGACGATGAACGGAAAAAAAGACGCGGTTTGCGTCTTTTTTCTGTGGTGGACCGTGTCGGATTCGAACCGACGACCTCCGCGTTGCAAACGCGGCGCTCTACCAACTAAGCTAACGGCCCTCGGGCGCGAACAGTATCACCATTTCGGCATTTTTTCAAGTCTCCCGGTCTCTGCTACCCTTCTCTCAATGCACGACCGCATG
>MGEH01000033.1 GCA_001791275.1 Candidatus Uhrbacteria bacterium RIFCSPHIGHO2_12_FULL_60_25
GTCTGCGCGACCCACCGGAGGTACGGCCAGTCCGGGTGGCGGGGGAGCATGAGTCCCACGTCCACCCCGCGGAGGGCGGCCTGGGTCAGCGCCGAAAGGAGGCTTTCATCCGGGATGAAGTATGGGGTCTGGATGCGGATCCGGCGGTCGGCCGCATTCAAGAGGGCGAGGTAGTGCAGGTGGATCGCTTTCCAATCCGTGTCCGGGCCGCTCGGGATTACGCTCACAGTTTCACCGTCTGGAAACGGACGGGGAACGGGGAGGTCCGTCCGTTTGGGTTTGCCCGTACTGCGTGCCCACGCATCCTCAAAGAGCGCGGCGAACTGCGACGCGCATGGTCCGGCGAGCTCGACGGACGTGTCGCGCCAGGGCCCGCGGTGCGACTTCCCCAGGTATTCATCTCCCACGTTGATCCCGCCCGTGAACACCGTGATCCCGTCCACGAGGACGATTTTTCGGTGATCGCGGTAGTTGGCCTTCAGGAAATAGAACACCGTGATGAGCGGCGAGAAGTAGGAACACTCGATGCCCGCCTCGCGCATCTCCGTGAAGGTTTTTGCCCCGAACCCGAAGCTCCCCATGCCGTCCACGAGGAATCGTACGCGAACGCCTGCTCGCGCACGTTCTTTCAGGATGTCGATCACCTCACGACCCGTTGCGTCGTTCCGGAAGATGAAGTACTCCACGTCGATCGTCTGCTTCGCCGCTCGAAGCGCCGCGAGCAACCGCGGGTACTTCACCTGCGCGTCCGTGAGGATGGTGACGCGATTCCCGCTCGTCGGTTGCAGACCCGTGACGTTCACGGCAAACGCGCGCATGCGCTCACCAAGGTCCGTTCCGGGGGGTGCGGCCTGCGTCAACGCTTTTCGACGCTGCAACGTCAACGCATGGATCAGGCGCTTCTCCTTGTATGATCGTTTGTGCCAGTCCCGGCCGAAGAACAGGTAGACGATGAACCCCACGAGCGGAAACACGAGGAGCGCCAGGAACCAGGCGATGGAGCGTTCCGGTTCGCGGTTCTCAAGCAGGATCACGAACGCCGTGAGCAGCGCATTCACCGTGAGGACGATGAGCCAAAACGTCTCCCCGTGCGTCTGGATCCAGAGCAGGACGTCGTACATGCGACTATGGTACTACAAAACCGACAGTTGGTCCGTCGGTTGTTGTCGTCGCGCTATTGAATGGTAGCGAGCGCGTCCAGGTCCACCTTGGACACGAGGTCGTCCAATTTCGTCTTGTCCGCGAGAAGCATTGGCGTTCCGTGCACCAGAATCGCGAACCGTTCCTTGTAGACGAACCAGTCGGCGCCATGGATGTAGTGATTCGTGCGGACCGGCAGGCCCTCATACGTGAACCAGCCGTCCATCCCCTTGATCGTCACAGGCAGACGCTTCACCTTGTTGAAATCCGTCGCTTCGTATGCCGCTTTCGTGAGGAAGGTGTCGCGCGCGTCGCTGTCTGCGTCCAGGTCGAAGATCTGCAAGGTCACCTCCTGGAGCTGCTCCGAGTTATCGGGGTACTGGTACCGTCCGGAGACGTTCAAGAATTTTTTCTGCGGAACGCCGACGATGGATTCCTTCGTACACTCGGTGCCGACGACCGAATCCGCCCACTCGGTCTTCTTGGGCAGCGCCGCCATGAGGGACTCGCAGGTCGAGATGGGCCCGAGCGTCGTCGAAGGCGTCGGCTCTCCGCCGCCGTCGAGTTTCGCGAGCCGCGTGAGGATGCCGGCAACATCCAGTTTCAACTGCTCCACCTGTGCGGCGAGGCTCGGTGTCGGCGCATCCGTCGCGTTCACGGCCAGGGCGCCGACGGTCAGGATGCCGAACAGGAATCCGGCAAGGGCGATCGCACCGTGGGTGAGGGTGGGGTGGACCTCCTCATGGAGGAACGACCGGCGGCGTGGCATGGGCTTGTGCATATGAAAGAAATGGATGGGCGATGGAAGAAGTATACCACACCTAGTCCGGATAGTACGCCGGCGCTGGGATCATGATGCCCGGTTTCACGTAGTCCGGATTGATGCGGACCGGGAGGGTGTAACATTTTCGGCCGATGGGGTGCTTCCAGAAGTCCTGCCCCTGAACGTCGGGCGGCCGGGAGACGCTCCGGGCGAGTTCCGCGTCCGAGTCCGTTTCGAACGACGCGCAAAGCTCGTACGTGGACGTGGCCGTTGCGCGGAATTCGTAGGGCTCCTGCGTACGCGTATCTTTGAGACTCCGTACGTACACGTCCGGTTTCGTCTTCAGGTCTTCCAGCGTCGCAGGGAGTTTCTTCTCCTGGTTCCAGTAGCTGTCGATCGCGTAACTGATCTGGTTCAAGTCATTCAACCGTTCCTGGTCAAAGCGCCGCATGCGTTCCTTTTCGGGCGAGCCGGCGAGGAACAGCCCGGCCGCCACGGCCGAAGCCATGGCGAGGACGATGACGGTGATGAAAATCTTTTTTCCGTTCATACGGTTACGCGTCCTTCTCCTCTTTACGGAGTTCGATCAGGTAGAAGCCGAAAATCGAACCGGCGATGGCGCCGACAGTCAGAACTTTGAGGAGGAAGCGGGGAGTGAGCTCGCCGCCAAGGGCGTTAAAGACGAGCGCAATCAGGTCGCCGATGATGATGCCGGCCGCGATGAAGAGCGTCAGGTACGTCAACCACTTGCGGATTTTGGACGCGCGTTTTTCCGGGTCCTTCTTCATGGCCTTGCCGAGCACCCAGGAGACGTACAGGAACACGGGGAACGCGATGATGATGGATGCCGTGTCCATGCGGATCGTCTGGAACGACGAATCAATGTACCCGTACTGGAGCGGGTCCGGGTACGCGCGATTGATGAACTGGTAGATGAGCTGTCCGAACGAGAACGAGGTCCAGTAGAGCGTGAGGAACATCACGAGGTACATGAACGCTTCGCGCGCGGACATGTAGGGCTTCCGGCGGGGGACCGGCACCGGAAAGTCCGCGTCCGCGTACGCGTCCAGCGCGTTCCGGACTTCATCCGGTTTCCAGCCGGCCTTTTTTAAGACGTCCTGGATGCGGGCGCGCGGGACGTTTTTTTCGAGCGATTCCTTCACGAACGACTGTAATTCATTGCTCATAGATGAATGAAAGATACCACGAGGGCGCGGTCCGGTCGAGCCGCGAACGGTTGTCTCTTGGTCCACTCCATGGTTCAATACGCCGGATGACGCCGTTTGTTGCCGCGCTCATTGCCGGGACTCTCGTCGGCCTGATTGCCTTCATCGGGTTCGGGAGTCTGTTTATCGCGAAGACCCGACTCGCGCGCATCCTCGAGGGAGTCGTCGCATTCGCGGCCGGGGGTCTGTTGGGAGCGGCGTTTTTCAACCTCCTCCCGGAGTCCGTGGAAGCCGGCGGGCCCACGTTCGTCATGACGCTCGTCGGCATCGTCGTCTTTTTCGTTCTTGATTCTCTCCTGTGGGTCTACCACTGCCATGGGGGGCACCGGCTGCACGGCGAGATCCATGGGCACGGCTCGTGTCCCATAAAACCCGTTGGGTACCTGAACCTCATGGGGGATGCGCTCCACAACCTCACGGACGGGATCGTGGTCGGTTCCGCATTCCTCGTCTCCATCCCGCTCGGCGTCGCCACGACCGTCGCCGTCGCCTTTCATGAGATCCCGCAGGAGATCGGCGATTTCGGAATTCTCATCTATTCGGGATTTTCGAACCGGAAGGCGCTCCTGTGGAATTTTGTCATCGCGCTCACCATGCTCCTTGGCATCGTGGCCGTATTCGTGGCGCAACCCTACGTGGCGAACCTGACGCTCTACACCATCCCGTTCGCCGCCGGCGGGTTCATCTACATGGCGTGCACGAACCTGCTCTCGGAAATCAAGGAAGAAGAATCGATCGGGACGCGCGCCGTACAATTCGCGTTTTTCCTCCTGGGGCTCGCGGTTCTCTGGCTCACGAAAGGATTGGCGGCATAACGATATCCGGACGTGGTACACTCTACGGGTCTATGACCCGAATCCGCTCTGCGCGCATCAGTGCGCTCTGTACGGCATTCTTCCTCGCCGCTCCGGTCTCGGCCGCCACGTTCGACGTCCAGATCGACCCGACCATCACGGTCACGCCGTCACCCGTGTTGGTCGGCCAACAGGTGCGCATCTACGCCTCCATCGTGAATGTGGGCGATGAAGACGTGGAAGGGGTCGTCTTCTTTTCAGATAACGGCGCGCAGATCGCCGTGAAACCCTTCTCGGCCAAATCGAGCGGCAAGGCAGAAGAGGTCTGGAGTCCGTGGCAGCCCATGGCGCAGGGAACGTACACGATCCGTGTTGATGCCGTGAATGACGGAAGCGCGTCCGATGCCACGCCGGGCGACAACGCACGGTCGGTCTCCGTCTTCGTCGACAGCGACTCGGACCACGACGGGATCGGGGACGCCACGGACCCGGACGACGACAATGACGGCGTGCCGGACACCGAGGACCAGTTCCCGCTCGACCCGTCCCGGTCGCACGACACGGACGGGGACGAGCAGGACGATGCGACGGATTCCGATGACGACAACGACGGGTTGTACGATTTCCAGGAGCAGACGATGGGGTCCGATCCGCTCAAACGCGACACGGATGGAGATGCGGTCGGCGACAAAGAAGACGCGTTTCCGCTCGATCCGAAGAAATCGGAGGAAGACGTCGTTGTCCCGGTCGTTCCTCCAACGCCGACGCCCGTCGAAATCCCGACTCCGACGCCGGAGGTCCAGGCCGCCACCGTCCCGGGAGCGCCCACCCCGACCGTCTCTGATCCCGCCGTTGTCACGACAACGTGGGTGACGATCGCGACCACGACGGATGAATCCACGTCCGCTCCGGAACCGGCGAAGCCGCCGTCGAAGGGGAAGAAGCAGTCTCCGTCCGCGTGGTCCCGGATCCCGTGGCTCTGGAAGGTTGCTGCGGCGTCCGCAGCCGTTGCCGCGCTGTTTTTCCTTATGGAAAAACGGAAACACGGGAAATGGACAAGGACGCTTGACAAAATACGAAAAATGGAATAGTATCAACGTCCCTGCTGTTATTGTCGGACCTTCCAACCAATAGGAGTTGCTCGATGATCGTGAAACAGAACAGCTTGGATGTCGCGAAGTCGCTCGTCACGGGCATGTGCTGCGCCTTCCTTCTCATGGACGCGTACGAAGTCGTGAGCGGGTCCGCGGACCTGACCAAGCACATCCCGTTCCTGTACCCCGCCGTGTTCATCGCCTTCCTCCTCATACTCCGGAGGATCGAGAAGGCGACGGCGCGAGTCTCTCCCGAGCAGTACGGAGTCGTGCAGGACCGGGCGACGCTTCCCTCGGAACCCCCGCCCCGGCGTCCTCCCGAGGCACGGTAGCTTCGGCCGACGCGTGTCTCAACGCAGAACCCCGTCCTCACGTCTCGAGGACGGGGTTGTTGCTTGATATGCGGACGCGCCATGGCAACCTTCTCCGCTTGCTCAAACCGATTTTTTCTGGTTTACTTCCCCTCTTCCATGGACCACGGCAACGTCATCGTGCGGTTTATCGGCGTATCGTTCGGATACGACGAAGAAAAACCACTTCTCGACGAGGTGGATTTTTCAATACGCGAAAATGCGAAGATTGCGCTCATGGGCCAGAACGGCGCTGGCAAAAGCACGATTCTCAAACTGTTGACCGGTGAGCTGAAACCGAAGGAAGGCGGCGTCCATGTACGCGCGAAGGCAACGATCGCGACCTCCCTGCAGGTGATCCCTCGCGAACAGATGGCAGACACGATCCGTGAATTCTTCGCACGCGCGTTCAAGGTCGTTCCACGCAGTCTCGACGGCCTCATCAAGAACGTGCTCGAGACCGTGAATTTGACTGCGCCGCTGACCAAACAGATCAAGGATTTTTCAGGCGGCCAGCAGGCCAGGCTCCTGCTCGCCTATGCGCTCATTCAGGAACCGGACATTTTGTTGCTCGATGAACCGACGAATAATCTCGACAAAGCGGGCATCGAACACCTCACGAGTTTTCTCATCATGTACCCGAAGACGGTGCTCGTGATCTCACACGACGCCGACTTCCTGAACCTGTTCACCGAAGGTGTGCTCTACCTCGATGTGTTCACGCACAAGATGGAACAGTACGTGGGCAATTACTTCGACGTGTTGGAAGAGATTGCGGCGCGGTTGGAACGCGAACGCATGAAAAATGCGCGATTGCTCAAAGAAATCCAGGACCGCAAAGACAAGGTCAACTTCTTTGCGAACAAGGGTGGAAAAATGCGAAAACTTGCGAGCAAGCTCCGTGGACAAGTCGCGGAAGCGGAAGAAGAAATGGTGGACGTTCGCCGCGACGACCGGACGATCCGCGATTTCGTGATCCCGGCGCAAGATGTCATTGTCGCGCTCGCAACGCTTACGTCCGTCAAAGTCGTCAAAGACCATACACCGCATCTCGTGCCCGTGAACATCACGCTGCGCAAACGTAACCGTCTGCTCGTGACCGGACCGAACGGGATCGGGAAGAGCACGTTGCTTCGTACGCTGGCCGAAGGGAAGGACAAGGGCGCGGTGATCGGCAAGGACGTTAAAGTCGGATACTACCGCCAGGATTTTTCAGGCCTGGATTTTGATGCAACGGTCTACGATTCGCTGGAGAGTGTCATGGCCATGAAGTCCAACGAAAAACTCCGCGCCGTGGCGTCGGAATTCCTGCTTACATCGGATCTGTTACGTAACAAAGTCGGGTCCTTGTCTGAAGGACAGAAAGGTCTCCTCTGTTTCGCCCGCTTCGTCCTCCAGGCTCCAGGGCTCCTCATTTTGGACGAACCTACGAACCACATTAACTTCCGTCACTTGCCCGTGATCGCCAAAGCGATCGATGCTTATAAAGGCGGACTCATCCTCGTGAGCCACTCTCCGGAATTCGTATCGCAGATCCACGTCACGGAGACGCTGGATCTTGGTGAGCTCAAGGTTTGAGTTGTTGCCTACTATCGTTGCTTGCCCGACCTGGATCTTTTTGTTACCATCGCGCAGCAATACAGCGCCGAAGGGGCGTAGTTCAGTGGTAGAACGCAGGTCTCCAAAACCTGATACGTGGGTTCGATTCCCCCCGCCCCTGCCAAGAAGAAATCACGGACATAAAAGCCGTGGTTTTTTTGTCCACAATTTCATCTTGACGTATAAGAACAAAAATAGAACAATAAAAGCATGAACAATCCTGAACACACGCAAATCGCCTTGTTCAAGGGCAAACAGATCAGAAAAATGCTCCACGGCAACGAATGGTGGTTTTCGGTCGTGGATGTATGCGAAGTGCTGACGGACAGCGTGAATGCCCGCGACTATTGGTTCAAGATGAAAATCAGGGTTAAAGATGAGGCTGGCGTTGAACTGTCGATATTTTGTCGACAGTTGAAACTGCCGGCTCAAGACGGCAAAATGCGCGAAACGGACTGCGCCAACACCGAGGGCATCTTCCGTATAATCCAATCAATCCCGTCACTAAAAGCCGAACCATTCAAACGCTGGCTCGCCAAAGTCGGCTATGAGCGCGTGCAAGAGATTGAGAATCCCGAACTGGCTACAAAACGGACTCGAATGCTCTATAAGCTAAAAGGCTACAGCGAGGATTGGATCGAAAAGCGCATGCGCGGCATTGCGATCCGAGAGGAATTGACGGACGAATGGAAAAAACGCGGAGCGCAGGAACAAAGAGACTACGAAATTCTGACCGCCGAAATATCAAAGGCGACGTTTGGCGTCACACCGAGCGAATACAAGAAACTCAAAGGCTTGAAACGCCAGAATCTCCGCGACCACATGGACGATTTCGAGCTTATCTTCACCATGCTCGGCGAGCGTTCAACGACCGAACTTCACACCACCAAGAATTCAAAGTGGTTACCCGCTCTCAAAGACGATGCAAAGATCGGTGGGAATGTCGCGGCTGTTGCAAGAAAGGAACTGGAAAAGCAACTTGGGCGACCAATCGTGTCTAAGAAAAATTATCTGAAGAAGCCGCAAGATAAAAAGTTGCTGGACATATAACCTCTTTTCGTTTGATTCGACGTCTGTCGAGATTGAGCGTACTATTGCAGGAATCCAATAAATCTATGAAGAAGATCATTGCGGGTTTTACGACGGTCGTATTGGCGTTCACCATCGCGGCGCCGGTGTTTGCGCTTTCGCAAAGCGGCGCAAAAGACGCCTGGGTCCAGGCGCAGCAGGTCCGCCTAGGCGCGGACGCGGCGTACCGGCAGGCGCAGCTTGACTACAGTAAGGACAAATCGCCGGCGGAGGAACAGAAACTGATCGACGCGGCCAAAGCGCTCATGAACGCCGCGTTGGACGAGGCCAGGGCGTGGCTTGAATGGAAGCGGATCGAATCCTCGGAAGACGCGAGGGTCCCTTCCGACATCAAGGAGAACATCAATACGGACGTCGAGAATAATCTCGAGAAGATCAGCGGGTTCCGCGCCGACGTGGCCGGCGTCACAACACGGGCGGAAACATTCGTGGTCTTCCTCAAAATCGTCGGAGGGTACGCCGGGCTCCTGGCGGACGTGGCGCGCAACACGGGCGCCATGTGGTCGTCGATCGGCAGCCAGCTCGTGGCCCGGGCCGAAGACTTCGAAGCCAAACTGCGGGCCGTGGCAGCGGATCGTCCCGATCTCATTCCGAAGCTGGACATCGCACGATCGGAAGTGGCGCTCGCGAAGAGCAAGGTCGCGATGGCCAAGGCGGCATACCTCCTTGTCAAACTTCCCGGGACGCCGCTCATCAAATTCAGCGAGGGGAACGGATACCTCCGAGAGGCGCAGCTGAACCTGGTGCAGGCGCAGATCCAAATGCAGAGCGTTTTCAATTCGCTCGTGACCGAATAAACCTATGAAAAAAGCAATTGTCATCGGATTCGCGGCAGCGTCTCTCCTCGCGCTCGTCGGAACAGGGTGCGCTCCCCAGTCCCAGCAGACATCTCCCGCGACTCCTGCTGTCAAAGCCCCGGCTCCCACTCCAGTCCCGTCCGGCGCGACGACGACGAAGGCGGCGCCGTCCGGGAAGAAGGTTGACCTCACGCAAGATGATTTGAATATGCTCAAACGTGATGTTCAGGCGCTGCAGGTGCAGGATCTGACGACGTTGAAACAATAAACTCGGCGGGTTTTTGTTCGCGGTACGGGTATTTGCGTATGAGCACGTCATTCAAAGCACAGGTAGAACGGTTGTTAGACGGTACGGGGGTCTCTCTGAACGGTTCCGGACCGTGCGATGTTCGCGTACGCGATGAACGGTTGTACGCCCGCATCCTCGCGGACGGGTCGCTCGGATTTGGAGAGGCATACATGGACGGTTGGTGGGACTGTGACCATCTCGACGAGATGGTCACCCGGTTTTTGCGTTTTAACATTCAGGCCAAACTCAAGCCATCCGTGATCCTGCTGCGAAATGCACTGCTCGCACGACTCATGAACCGTCAGCGCACATCACGCGCTTACCGTATTGGCGAAGCGCACTATGACATTGGGAATGATCTGTATCAGGCCATGCTCGATCGCCGTCTCACATATACGTGCGGGTACTGGGAAGCCGCGACGAATCTCAACGGTGCGCAGGAAGCGAAGTTGGATCTCACGTGTCGCAAGATCGGCCTCACGGCAGGCCAGCGCGTACTCGACATCGGATGCGGCTGGGGCAGCTTTGCGAAATTCGCCGCCGAACGGTACGGAGCACGCGTTGTCGGCATCACGGTGTCGAAAGAGCAGGTCAAGCTTGGTACGGAGCTATGCAGGGGACTTCCCGTCGAGTTCCGTCTGCAAGACTACCGAGACCTGAACGAACCGTTTGACCACATCGTGTCGCTCGGGATGTTCGAGCACGTCGGGGTCAAAAACTACCGGATCTACTTCGACGTCGTCCGGCGCTGCTTGAAGGATGACGGCCTGTTCCTGCTCCACACGATCGGAGGGTCCACATCCGCCCATACCACGGACCCGTGGATCGATAAGTACATCTTCCCTGATTCCCTGTTGCCTTCCGTATCCCAGATTGCGAAGGCATCGGAAGGTCTGTTCGTGATGGAAGACTGGCACAACTTCGGCCCGGATTATGACAAGACGCTCATGGCGTGGCATGCCAACGTCGAGCGGAACTGGGAGTCGTTAAAGACGCGATACGACGAACGATTCCACCGCATGTGGAGGTACTACCTCCTGTCCTGCGCCGGATCCTTCCGCGCGCGCCAGAACCATCTCTGGCAGATCGTATACTCAAAACACGGCGTCCCCGGCGGATACGCATTGATTCGATAACGTCGTAGACGCCTCGCTACTTCTTCTCGAAGCCCATTATCGCAACGGCCGGTTGAAGCGGTACGAACCCTTGATGCGCGTGAATGTTCCGCGACGGTATTCGTACACCATCGGCATGCCCTCGGGGAGGTCAATGAGCGAAATGTCGTGGTCCGATATCCCCTCGAGGGACTTGATGGTTGCGCGCAGCGTATTCCCGTGACCCACAAGGAGCACGTTTTCGCCGCGCTTCACGCGTGACAACACGCGCCGCGAGAGGTACGGAGAGGCGCGCACGAACGTATCCTTCAGGCTTTCTCCGCCCGGGGGACGGTCCTTGTAGCCGCGACGCCACTTCAGAACCTTCGCTTTCCCGTACCGCCGCTCGGCCGCGTGTTTGTCCATCCCCTGGAGTTTTCCGTAGAATCGCTCGTTCAACGCTTCGGACTCAAAGATGGGAATGTCATTGGGGAGGCACTTGTTCGACGTGCAGGACCAGCGGTAGTGCGGACCCTGACCTTCGTGCTGGAAGATGCCCGTTCGGTTCTGGAGCGAGAGGATGATGAGGAGCGTTGACTGGGCGCGCTCCAGGTTGGACGTGAACGCCACGTCAAAATCGTATGCGCGGCAGTGGACGGAGCACCGGATGGCCTCACGGATCCCTCTCGTGGTCAGAGGCACGTCAACCCAGCCGGTGAACCGGTTGCCCACGTTCCATCGCGATTCGCCGTGGCGGACGAGGACGAAGTAACTCATGTTGACATTAGTCTAGCACGTCTACACGCGTAACAATCGAGTTCAGCCCGTGTATATTACGTCATCTAATCCATTATCGTATCTTATGACAGCAAAACATCTGTCTGTAATGTTCCTTTCGGCGGTCATGATCGGTCAGCCACTTCTCCCCGTCTTCGCCCAGGAGACGGAAGAGATGGGAGGACCGCCACCAGCGACCGGTGAGAAGCCCGGCATGAACGGCGAGGGCATGATGCCGCGCAAGCCAAACGGTCCGGAGCCCACATGTTTCAACGTCGTCAATAAGAATCGTGAACAGGCGCAACGCGAGTTGCAGCAGAGATATAGCAAATCGATGGGGGACTTGAAGCTCAAATTCCGTTCCGACATGGAAGCCGCCAGGAAGATCGAGAATGAGGACCAGCGCGAAGCGGCCATGGACGCGGCCGAGGATGCATTCAACGATGCCCGTATCAAGCTTGAGCAGGAACACCGTCAGGCCGTGCGCAAACTCACCCTGCAGCATCGCGGCGACATGAAGACCTGCCGGGATAAGCAGAAAGAACAGGACAGTTGTCTGCGCGTGAGCCAAAAGAAGATGGACGAGGCGATGCGCGCCGCGCAGACCGTCTTCAAGTCCGCGATGAAGGTCGCTCAGGAAACCTTTGACGCCGCACGGGCCAAGGCAAAGACCATCCAGGACGAGGACCAGCGTCTGGAAGCGATGTATGCGGCCGAGGACGCCTTCTTCGACGCCAGGGTGAAAGCCGAATTGGCCCTGCGTCAGGCGCGGCGCGCGGCCGAGAAGGACATGCGCACCGCGAAAAAGACCTGCAAGGTCGAGCCTCCTGTGACCGTCTCACCTGCGCCCGTACCGGAGCCGGTACCCGTTGCGGCGACAACCGTCACCCAGTAGTCTTTCACGCTCGGAATACATCGAAGGGGCGGCATCGCGTGCCGCCCCTTTGGTTATGGGAGGCGTTTGGTGCGAGGCTATGGCCATCGCACGAGGTCGCCCGCCTCGTGTTCGATGGGATCGATGCGTCGCAGCGTGGCGATCTGGGCGTGCGAGAGGAGAGGGATGTGCTTCGCGTCGACTAGGTACTCGGGGACGTACCACACGTCGTCTTCTGCCGTCATCCACCCACGCGTGTCGAACCGTGACAGGTCCACGGGTCGTGAATAGGAGCGCAATGACTTGCGGCCGCGTGAGTCCGAATACTCATGGAAGTACGACATCACGAGTTCACGGATCGTCCGATAGACAGGTTCGCGGTAGCGCAGGACTGCGTGGTTCGTCTTTGAGATCGCGCCCCAGTGGCCGTGCTGCCGAAAGACGGCGATCACGTGGTCCTGGTCGAACGGCGCCGCGGTCAGGTCCACCAAGAGCGGCCGGTGACCCTTCAGACGGAGCGCGAGCGCGGCCAGCATCGCGCCTTCGATGCAGTGCGCCGTCTTCGTCCTTAAGACCGCGCGAGGGGAGCGGCACGTGTCGCCGTTCGGCTCGTGGTTTGAGGGGAGTTTCTCCAGGAAATCCTGGATTTTCCGCGGCGAGTCCAAGCGCCGTAAGACGCGAAGTTCCGTCCGGGTGAGGCCGACCATAGGCGTATCATGCCATTCATTGACCTCCCCGTCATCGCTCGATAGGCTACTCCCATGCTCACCGAATTCGCATCGCTCATGCTCACGCGCCAGGAACTCATGGAAATCCAGGAGGCGCTTGCGATGCGCTCGCTGGTCGAAGATGATCTACGGCGCGAGGAAGGCCTTGAACCCGTGGACCGGCGATTGCTTCTCGAGCGCATTGACCAGCTCCTGAATGCCACGGAAACGCAGCTCACGTCCCTCGAAGACCGGATGGACCAGGAGCTCTGGCACCACGCGTGGTACGCGTACACGGACGAGTGGGCGTGGTACCGCGCCCGTCAGGAAGTCTTAAAGGAGCTGGGCGCATTGGCGGCGCGGACGGCCGCCTCGGTCATTGACGACCTGGTCCACCGCCGGTACCACGAAAAATTCGAAGACTACGTGCGTGAAATCGACATGAACCCCACGGGCTCCGAGCGTCAGACCAAAGAACGGAAGACGACGAAGAAGTGACTTATTCCTGGAGCAGATTTGTCTCCTGCTCCGTCACGATCGGCTGGTTCGGTGTCAGTTTCGCGACGCTCGGGACGGCGTACGCGAGGTACACGGCCACGAGGACGAGGAGGGCGAGCATTCCGTAGGCAAAGACGACGAAGCCTTTCTCGTATTCAAACATTTGCATCCCAAGCACGAACAGCCCCACGCAGAGGAGGAGGACGAGCGCGACGATGCCGATGGTGATCCAGGACATACGGGCCACGTGTGAACCTAACCCTCAAAACGTTTTCAGGCAAGGGAGGCGGGTATTTATTGATAAAAATGGCTTATCTTGATAGGCTAGCTCCTGCATTATGCCACTCAATGCCCTGAGTAAGGGCGAAGATCATGAGACGCCGAAGGTCGCGCAGTACGACCGCGGAAAGGTCCAGCAACTCATACGGGCGCTCACGCCGCCGAAGGCGGAGCTGCCGCCGGAGGGCTCGCGCATCACGGTCCACGCGGCCGTGAGCCGTTTTTCGGTGTTGTACGAGCGCATCCGCACGGCCGTGGAGTACAAAGAGGACCACCTGCTCCGGAAGGGTGCGATCCTGCGCATCCTGAAGCGTCAGATCATCCTTGAGAACGATCCGCATGTAATCGCGAACAACCTCGTGCGCGAGCTCATCGCCGCACGCTACCTTCCGAACGCGACGCTCCCGGAGTCGTTGATTGACGACGCCACGGCGCGCGTACGGAAGTATCAGGCCGTCGCCAAGAGCAAAGCCGGCGGCGAGCGTCACCTGAACTGGGTGCTCGGCATCATCTCGGCAGAACTCGAGGAGACGCTCGTGGATGCCACGCGCGAGAAAGCCCTCGTCACGTTCCTGTATGAGCAGCTCTCCGACCGTATTCAGGTGAAAGGCGCGAAGCTTGATGAGACGGAACGTCGTCTCCAGATTTACGTGGCCTGCTACCGGTCGCTCGTGAAAGCGGACGAGGATACCGTGGGCTACAAGCTCCTCCGCGCGTACCTTCCCGAGTGGAACCGACCTGATGAATGGCTGGATGCGCCGCGCGCCACGGCCGAGCGTCTCGAAGCGGTCCAACATCGCGTGCAGGAACGGATCCGTCACCCGTTGTCGCAACGTTTTCTCCGCGCGGTGAAGCCCTGGGCCGTGTCGTTCTCCCTGCTCATCGAAGCGGCGCTGGAAGAGAAGGAGCGCGGTGAGTTGCTCCAGAGCCGCGAAGACGTCCACGAAGCCGTGAAGCGCGTCACGCTCCGCGGTGAACGCGAAGCGCGCGCCCGTCTTCGGCGGGGGACCGTCCGTGCCATGATCTACCTGTTCGTGACCAAGATGGTGTTCGCACTGGTCCTTGAACTGCCGATCGAGTGGTTGTGGTATCACGACGTCTCGATGACGGCGCTTGCGATCAACCTGTCGTTCCCGCCGGTGCTCATGTTCTTTGTGGGTATCCTGATCCGACCCCCGGGGGCGGATAACCGTACACGCATCCTCCGGTCCGTGGACGAACTTCTCGTGGCAGGGGGGATCCCGACGCTCGAGATCCGCGTCCCGCGACTCCGGAGCGGGTTCACGCTTTTCTTCATGCGTATCATCTACACGCTCACCTTTGGGATCTCGTTCGGTCTCGTGGGGTTCGGGCTCTGGCTCATGGACTTCACCTGGGTTGCGACCGTCATTTTCTTCTTCTTCCTCTGTATCGTCAGTTTCTTTGGGTACCGGCTCCGCCAATCCGCACGTGAGATCGTGGTGGTACAACCGAAAGAACGTCTCATCACCACGCTCACGGACTTCCTCTTCCTTCCGATCCTTCGCGCCGGTCAGTGGTTGTCGGTGACGATCTCCCGGTTGAATATTTTCGTGTTCTTGTTCGACTTCCTGTTCGAAGCGCCATTTAAACTCTTCCTGAATGTCCTCGAAGACTGGCTGTCATTCATGAAGGAGAAGAAGGAAGAGCTGTCGGAGGAGTAGTGCGGCGTCCATCGTCTTATATATCGCGGTATGTACTCTTGACGCACATATCAGGGTATGTAATACATTGTATGTCCTGTCTCTCGTGATTCAGTTCGCAACCGACGTTGTGGACGAATCCGGAACAGGAGTTCGTTGACGGCATCATCACGCGCCACATAGGGAAAGGAAGGCACCGATGGAGATGGTCAAAATTTTCACCCAGGGAACGTCCGATGAGTTTGCAGAGCTCGAGCAGACGGTGAATGCCTGGCTCTCGGAGAATGTGGAGGTCGAGATCATCGCAAGGCACGTTGCCGGTGCCGCTGGCGCGAGCGCCGAGAAGTTCTTCATCAACTGCACGATAGTGATCTTCTATCGGAAGAAGTCCAGAGGGGCGTGATGAGGCATCGTCTCACAAGCGATAACGAACACTGGGGGCGTTGGCTCTACCAAGATCCGCGCCCCCCCTTTTTTTGCACGTCGGATCTGATACCTTACTGAATAGATGATCGGTTTGCAAATGCATATTCCGATATGAAATCAGCCTTTGTCTTGGATGAAACGCCTTCGTTGATTCAGACGCGCCGCGGGCTTCTGCATACCGCGCACGGCGACATTGAGACGCCTTTTTTCATGCTCACCGCCCCTAACGGCGGCGCCTGATGCGAAGTGCCGGGATCCCGCCGGAGGCGGGGGACCGGCATTTCGCATAGGCGCTGTTATGCGCTGTCGCGAAG
>MGEH01000034.1 GCA_001791275.1 Candidatus Uhrbacteria bacterium RIFCSPHIGHO2_12_FULL_60_25
CCTCGATCGCCTCCTTGGCCATCGCGTCGCGCTTCGAAACCGGGACGTCGGAGTACAGGAGCGGAAGTTTCACGTTGTCGAGGACCGTGGTTTTCGGCAGCAGGTTGAAGGTCTGAAAGATGAACCCCACGTTCTTCCCGCGCATCTCCGCGAGCCGGTCGTCGTCCAGCTTCGAAACGTCCTTGCCCGCGAATTCGTACGAGCCGCCGGACGGCACGTCGAGAAATCCCAGAATATTCATGAGCGTTGATTTACCCGAACCCGACGGTCCCATGATGGCCACGAACTGGCCTTTTGGAATGGAAAACGAAATGCCGTGAAGAACGGGCGTCACCACGTCTTCATTGACGTACTGCTTCGTGAGATTGTTCGCGACGATGAGATCGGGCATTCACTTCGTCTTTTCACTCAAGATGACCGTCTGTCCCTCGTTCAAGCCTTTCGTCACCTCCACGCGCCCCTCGTCGCCGCGCAAGCCGAGTTCCACCGTCGCCTCCCGCGGCGTCGCGCCCTCCAGCACGCGTACGATCTTCCGGTCCGTCCCCTCTTTGGTGCGCACGGCGCGGATCGGTATCACTAGCACGCCCTTGGACTCTCTCGTCATGACCGTGACATTGGCGGTCATGCCGGGCTTCACGTCGCGGCCTGCGGGCTCGATTTGAACGCGCGTTTTGTAGTACACGGCGTCCTGAACCTTCGTCTGATCCGGTTCGATCGACGACACGGCTCCGTTGAACGTGACGTCGTCGCCATACGCGTCGAGTGTGACCGTGACCGTTTGGCCGGCCGCGATTTTCGCGATGTCGGCCTCGGGGATGAGCGCCTCGATGTCGTACTCCTGCTCTCCGACCATGCGGACCGCGGCGGCGTTCACGGCGATCTGTTCGCCAGGAGACGGAATGATCTCGGCGATCGTGCCGTCCACCGGCGCCGTAATCTGGATCTTCGTCTGGTCGCGCAAGGCTTTTTCGAGCGCCACCTCCGCTTCCTGGACAGAGGCCCGCAAGGGGGCGAGGTCCGCTTCACGGACCGGGGCCTTCTTCAGCTCGAGGTCTGCAACGGCCGACTCAAGCGCCGCTTTCTGAATCGCCGCGTCGGCCGCGGCTGCGGTGACGTCCGTCGTCGTCTTCGTTGTTGCGATATCGAGGCTGATGACGGCGGAGTTGTACGCGTCGGTTAACTGCTGCTTGGTGTCGACCAGCGTGAGGTCGGCGCTCTTCACGCTTTGAATCGCAGTCTGGACCGCGGTGTTCTGCGCGGAAACGCTAGCGCGGTCCGTATCGATCGCGGTCTTCTTCGTTGCGAGTTCGGCCGCGGTCAGGTTCGGTCCGGAGATGGACGTGCTCAATACTTTTTGCACTTCCCCCAGGTAGGCCTGGATGAGGAGCGCCGCGCTCTGGATCTTGTCCGAGGCCGCCAGGACCTGCTCTTTCGTGGAAACGGACGTGAGCGCCAGCACCGCGTCTTCCGCCGCGATCTTGGACGGCTTGGCGAGCAGGTACGACGCGCGCGCGCGCGGCATGGCCGTCCCGTCGTAGATCCCGAGGAGGATCTTGTACGTTGAATTGGCGGCCGTATCGTCCACGCCCACGATCGCGTCGCCGTCCGTGAGCGCCGTATGGTGCGGGCCCAGCGACGCGAGCAACGCGATCCGCAGCGTCGCGACCGCGTTCTTCACGTTCTGATCGAGCGTCGCCGATTGGTTGATGAGCTTGTTCTTGGCCGCGTCCACGGCGAGCTGCGCGGCCTTCAGGTTGTCCTGCACCGTGAGATTCGTGGCCTCCTGGTCCGAGACCGACTTGTTGTACGCCGCCTGCGCCTTCTGCACGCTCGTTTCCGCGATGCGGATTTCCTGCTTCGTGTACCCGGCAATCCTCTGGTTCAACGTCGCTTTCGCCTTCGCGAGCGCGGCCTGCGCATTCCGTACGGCAAAACCAACGTCATCGCTTTTGAGTTGTGCGAGGACGCCGCCCTTCTTCACCGACTGCCCCACCTTCACGTTTACGCTCTCGACGGTCCCGTTCCGGTCGAAGGCGAGCTCGATGCGGTCGGCCGGCTTGATCTCTCCGGTGACTTCCACGGTCTGCGCGAGATCCTGCTTCGTGACGGTTGCGGTTTCATACTCCGGCTGCGCGCGCTTCGCGCGATTCTGCTGGAACCAGAACGCCCCCGCCGCCGCGAGGATGAGGAGGACGTAGGTGCTTTTGTGCTTCAGGATTTTCGGAACGGCCATACGGCGTTATCGTGCGAGCTCCTCGCGCATGATCTGTTTGGAGACTTCGACCCCGGGCTGATTGTACGCGTTCACGTCCATGAGTTCGCCCATGAGCGCCACGGCGATCTCCCAGAACATGATGAATTCGCCCATGCACCTGGCATCGAGCGACGACAGCGTCAGCGTTCCGTTCGGCCGCTTGGAGAGTCGCAATGACTCGGCGGTGGCGCGCCGTTCCAGGTGGATGAGATCGCTGAATTGCCGATTGCCGAAACGTTCAATCGTCTGTCCCATTCCTTTCGCCGATGACGTCTTCACGTCAGTTTCGAACTGCGCAAGTTCAATGAACGTAATGAGCTTGTCGAACGGGCCTTCGTGGTAGAGCTGCATCTGCGAGTGCTGGTCCTCGGGGCCCACGGCGTTGACCGGAGTGGGACCCGCGTGAATCGTTGTTCCGTGCCGCGAGACCCGCTTCCCGAGGCTTTCGGCGACGAGTTGTCGCACCCAGTGCGCGAACGATGCGAGTCGCGCCACATACGGCATGATAACGTGGATGTTCTGACGCCGCCGTTCCATCCCGATCACGTGCGTCGCCGCATACCGCATGCTCGGACATTCCGCCGGCGTGCACTCGTGGAACGAATCAACGAAGTCCCGCCCGCCGCGCAGGAGCCCGTCAACGTCGATTCCAGCGGCTCTCGCAGGGAAGAGTCCGACGGTTGAGAGGACGGAGAACCGGCCGCCGACGTTCTCCGGAATGCGTAACGCGGCATACCCTTCTTTCCGGGCCAATGCGCGGAGCGATCCGCATTCGTCGTCCGTGGTCGCGACGATGCGTTCAGACGCCCGTCTCGAACCGACGGCCTTCGTCAAACGATCTCGAAACACGAGAAACGCCGCCATGGTCTCGAGCGTGTCGCCGGACTTGCTGATGACGTTCACGCAGGTCCGCTTCAGGTTGAGTCTCTTCAGGAGACGCGACAACTCGTCCGGATCCGTACTTGAACCGGAGAAGTGGAGACGCAGACCGTGACGTTGCGCGCCGCTCTCGTCACCAAGCGCCTGGTGGAGCGCCTTCGCACCGAGGTCTGACCCGCCGATGCCGAGAACCACGAGGTCGGTGCAGTCATGCGTGAGACGACGCGACAAGCGGTCGCACTCCTTCACGACCGTCCGGTCAAACGGCAAGTCCAGAAATCCCTGGTCGCCTGAACGCGCGAGCTTGAGGACGGACTTCTTCGCTGCACGAAGCCGTGGCAGCATCCGCGACCATTCACGCGGTGAAACGCCGGTTTTGCCGACGGCATCCGACCGCATGTTTGTATCGTCATAACGAAGCAGGAGGCTCATAGCCGGCGATAGTATATCACGAAGGTTTACCGAAGGACGGCGACGATGTGAGGTCGCCCCACTCCAATGGGTCATCCCGAGCGAAGTCGCCGCGTGGCCTTCGCCACAGCACGATGCTCCCTGGCGACGAGCCGAGGGACCCCTTTCAGGCCGCGAGGCTGGTTGGTGTGCCGAAGTGCTGCTCCTCTCACATGTCGAGGCTCCCCCCGCCGCGAAACTCCGTTCGGAAGCAGCGTATGCAATATGATGGTCGCGAGGCCCGAAAGGGGTCCCTCCGCTCGGTCGCCAGGTGACGATGTGCTCCTACCGGTCGCGAGTGGCGACCTCGGTCGGGATGACCCATTGGAGTGAGGCAACCTCGGTCGGGAAGATATTATATTTTTCTCAAAACAAAACCGCGACGCTGTACGTCGCGGTTTCATTGGCTCCGGGACTTGGATTCGAACCAAGATACGCAGCTCCAGAGGCTGCAGTCCTACCATTAGACGATCCCGGAATGTACAGGAGGGAGAAGATCAATGAATTTTCGACCTTGTCCTGATTTTAAGAATCGTTCTCTTATCATCGCTTCTGAACGACTCCCGTAGGACTCCTGGTAGAGAAGTTTCCACGGCATGCGTCCAGAGGTGTAGCGACATTTCCCGTTATTATGTTCCATGAGCCGCTTCTCTGGATTACCAGTAGAACCGACATATCTCGTTCCGTGACTCAAGCTTTGTAGGACGTAGACGTGATACATGGCCGTGGATTCCCCGCCGGAGGCGGGTGCGCCTCTGGCGCAGAACCAAGATACGCAGCTCCAGAGGCTGCAGTCCTACCATTAGACGATCCCGGAAAGTAAATGATTCGGACGAAAATGTAGCCCAAAAAAACACCACCGTCAATCGGAAGCGGGGCGACCCAGCGGGTCGCCCCTACCCGACTCATCACTACTTAGCCAACACTTTAATAATCTTCCCCTCGTTGTGCGCGTTCGCGAGCGGGTTGTAGAACTCGTAGGCGCGGGCGGGAGGGACGCGGAACTCGCCGGGCGTCACGGCCGTGGCGATGAACGTGTACTCGTACACGCCGGGCTCGAGGTTTTCGGAGAACAGGAACACGCGATCGTCGCGGAGCTCGATGTGCTTCCACACGTTCTCCCACCACCAGCCCCAGTTCCAGCTTAAGTTCGAGAAGCATTCCTGTTCGCCCCACCAGGTGGGAGCGCATTGCTTCTCCTGATTCTGGAGGTACTGCGCGCTCGTCTTCAGCTGGAAGTCCACGGCTTCGAGGCCTGCCGGCAGGTGGTGTTCGAGCGCCACGTAGCGGCGGCGCTTGGGCACGAGAAGCTTGATGCGGACCTTCACGTTGTCGCCCTGTCGGATGATGCGAAGCGGGTTCGAGTACGTTTTGTCCTTCAGGTCGTAGTAGTCGGACAGGACGGTGAAGCCGTTTTCGAACGGTTCGATGTCCATGGCCTGCCGGTAGACTTTCATGTTCACGTCGTAGAACCAGCGCTTGTCCGAGTCCTTCTCGATGCCCACCTGGTGCGTGTCGCCGGATTTCAGGAGTTGGCCGATCGCGAAGCGCTGCGACTGCTCGCCTGTGACGTCCCCGTCCTTGAAGTTCAATGTCGCCGCGAGATCGTTGTTCAGGAACACGCGGACGTCCTGTGCCGTTTTGTCGATCGGATTGGCCCGGACGTACTCCACGAGTCCAAGGAGCGTCACGGCCGTGGCGTGCGTGCTGTACCAGTAGCCGTCTTTCCGGTTCTGCATGATGTACCGGACCACTCGTTCTATGTCGGAATTTTTCGGATCAATGCGGAGCAGCGCCTGGAGATACAGGCTCGACGTGCGCAGATCGCTCGACAGGAGTTCGCCCCAATCCCAGTCTTCGTGCAGGTATATCGTGCTCGGGTTCAAGTAGACGATCTTGTTCTTGATGTCGCCCAAAAGCGTAGTGGACCTTGCCGACGTGGTCCCCTTCTCGACGTTCGCGTACGCCATGGCGAGATATATCTTGCCGAAGGTCGCAAGCTCGCTGCGTTTCTCATACAGCGTGTCCATGTAGCCCTTGAGCCCTTTCGGATCGCGCTCGGACATGGCGAAGAGAATCATTGCGCGTTCATTCAACCAGTACTGACGCCACCACCAGTCATCCGTGGCGATCTTACCCGCCAAGACTCCGCGCATGAACGCATCCGCCTTTGACATGACGTTCTGATCCACCGCGAAACCTGCGCGCTCCGCCTGATGAAGTCCGTAGTACACGTACGAGGTGAGCCATGCTCTCGAATCCTCATACTCCGGCCAGAATCCCCATCCCCCGTTCGGCTTCTGCCGGCTGATTATCGCAGCGATCGCCGCGTTGACCCTGTCCTTCCCCTCCTGAATCTGCGCGTCCGTCATGTCGCTCACCTGGAGCTTCCCGAGTTCCTCCGCCATCAGGTTGGCGAACATCCGACTCGTTCGCTGCTCTGCACACTCATACGGGAAGGAATCCAGATACTTGATCGCCTCGCGCAAACCGTTGCCAACGTTTGGTTGGACCGCGACCTGAACGTCTCCCTGGTTCTTCAGAATACCTTCCGGGATTTCCAGCGTTTCCGTCACGTTCTTCTCGAAGATGCCGGACGCGGACACGGTCTCTGAAACCGAGTATGGCAGGACCGGGATCTTCTGGACGAAACCGTCTTCGAACCCGTTCGCCTTTGCCGTAACCGTGAAGCTCGCTTCAGGCGAGTCCAACGGCACGCGAACCGTCCAACTGACGAGCTGGCGCGACTTCGGACCGAGCGTGATGGATTTCGACGCGCTGCCGTCCAGTGTTACGCCTTTCGCATCCAGCGAGAGCGCGACCTTCATGCCCGCGTCGGTATTGTTGTGGACCGTGGCGCCCACCTGCGCCGTGTCCTGGTAGCGCAGGATGCGCGGCAGGATCGGCTCGACCATGAGGTCGCGACGGGTGACGATCTTCGCTTCTGCGCTCCCCACGACCGTGTCTTTGGACGCGCCGATCGCGAGAATCTGCCAGCTCGTGAGGTTGTCGGGCAGGTCGAATGAGACGGTCGCTTTGCCATCCGAACCGGTCACCACGTCCGCTTTCCAGTACGCCGTGTCCTGGAAATTTCCGCGGATGGACGGGACGTTCGCTTCACCGCCTTTTCCGTCACCGCCTACCGTGGCGAAGAAGACCTTCTTCACGAGCATCGTGAGCGTCTGCGCGGTTTGGACGCCGATCGTGCGCGGGAACCAGAAGCGGCCAAGGATATTTTTGTCGATGGACCCTAAGAGCGACACGACCCGCTCGTCTACGACCGCGACGGATACTTCGGCCGCGACCGGTGATCCGTCGCTGCGCTTCGTTTCGAGTGTGAGCGTGACTTTGTCACGGGGACGATACGCCTGCTTGTCCGTGGAGATTTTGAGGTCGAGGACTTTCTTCGTGGTATTCACCTGGAGGTTCGCGTAGCCCAGACGGAATTCAGGAACGGATGACTTGGATCCTTTGACCGTGAGGACGGACACGTACTCATTCGGCGTCGCGTCGTCCTTGATCGGTATTTCGACGATCCGGTTTGCCGACCCAAGGTTCATCACTTTCCAGCTCCGGATCGTATTGCGTTCGACCGTCACGAGCGCCTTCGCATTCTCATACGGCGTTTGCACGGCAAGGCTCGCCGTATCGCCCACCTCGTAACTCCCCTTTGTCTGAACGATCTTCATGTGGTGGTCGTCCGTGATGCGGACGGTTCCGGGCTCGCCACGCCAGATGTACCGGTTCGTGGACGCCTGGACGAGGTTTCCAAGACTGTCTCGCGCTTCCGCGATTGCGACGAACTCGCCGCTCCCGGGTGGAGAAAAGCGGACATCGCCCTTCCCCAGCGCATCCGTCTGAACCGTCTTCGTATCCAGAAGCTCATCCTTCTTCTCAGACTCCCATGCGGACGATCCGTCCACCTGTTCTTTGTAGACGCTGCTCCAGGTTCGCTTGTAGAGCTTCACCGTGACGTTCACGTCCGGTCGCGCGGTCCCGTCAGGAGTGACCGTGGCAAGATCGAAGTTCGCGTTCGGGGTGCCCCACCCCTCGCTGTAGTTCGGACGGATTCCCACGTAAAACTCGCCGCGATGGACCTCGATGCTCGCGTTCGCCGATACCTGCCGCTGGCTCACGTCCGTCACCGTGACGGAGACGTTGTAGACGGCGCTCGATTTGTAATCGGTCAGGTCTTTTGGCAGTTCGACCGTGAACGTCCCATCGTCGCCGATTGTTCCCTCGCCCGTTTTGACGGTTTCAAAGTCACCCTCGGGTCTGCACCACCACCAGCAGTCGTACGCGTCCGCCATCGTGTAGCTGTACCACTCGTCTCGCATGGGCTGGAAGTACAATTTGTTCCGGGTGATTTCGTAATACACGCTCGCATTCACGAGCGGCGACCCGTAGTAGTACGACGCGTTCACGGTCGCTTTGAGCGGACGACCCGCGATCTGGGTGCCCTCCGGCGGCTGGATCTCGACTTTGAAGTCCGGGCGACGGTACTCGCGGACGTCGAACGAGCCCGTGATGTTCGACGCATCGTGTCCCTCTGCGGTGATTTCCGTGGCAATGGTGTACGACCCAAGGTTCATCTCGGGTTTCAACTGGAAATACCCATTGAACGTCCCGTACGAAGACAGGGGGAAGTCGTGCGTGAAGAGCTGCGTCCCAACCGGGTCCGTAATCGTGACCTTCACCTGCCTCACGGCCGGAAGGGCCAGCGCGGCATCCACGTCCTGTCGCACGACCCCTTTGAAATACACCATCTGATCCGGACGATAGATACGCCTGTCGGTATAGAGGTACCCAATGTGTTTTCTGAGCCCGCTATAGCTGCTTTCAAGTCCAAAATTCCACACATCGATCCCGTCATCCCAATACGTCGCTGCCACGCCTAAACGTTTCCCGTCAGACGCGATGACCGTCGCGGAGAATTGATTCGGATTTGTACCGGAGAGTTGGATGAGGACCGTTCCGTCAGCGCCGGTTTTCCCCGTTCCGATCACCTCGCCGTTCCCGTTATAGACGGAGCGGTATGCCGTCACGTCCAGATTCGGAACAACGTCTCCGGTCTCCAAATCCGTGGCCCACACAAGGAGTTTGTTCGCCTTGTCGCGTTTCAGCGTGAGCGCCGTGTCAACCACGACCGCTTCTCGCGATTGCCAGTTCTCCTGGTTCCTTTCCTGGAGCGAGGGGAGAACGGCCGTGAGCGCGTAGAACCCGACCGGGATGCGGCGACCGGCGATGTCATCGAAGTCCAGATCAACGATCTTGAATTCGTTCAGTTTCCCCTGCGTCGAATAGCTTTTTGACGCGTTCAGAGCCGCGCAGTCATACGGCTGACTCTGTACGAACTGGGTCACCGTCCCGGAACAAAGCTTCGCTGTCAGCGTATCGTCCACATTCAATGTGCGAACCTGGTAGAGACGCTGGAGGTGCGACGCGAGCACGCCCGTGGCGCTGTACGACGACATGCCGGCGGACGGTCGGTACGGCAAGGTCTTGAATGTGAACGCGACGTCGTTGTTCAACGTTTGGCGGTAGATGTCGGCGAGCTCACCGGAGACGATCACCTTGTATTCCGTCGACGGCTTCCACTCGCCTCCAAGCGTGACCGCTCTGTCGCTGTTGCAGTTAACGTTGTTGATGTAGCCCCACGGACTCACGTCAAAGTTCTTCATCTCAGGGACCATGCGGAACGCTGTCTTGAGCAGCTTCTTGTCAATGGGGTTGTTAAAGCAAATCGTGACGCCATCGTTCACTTCCTTCGTCCCCTGGTGAACGGGTTCCTGCGCGGTGATTCGAAAACCCAACTCGTCGGAAAGGACGATCGCCTGCCAGTCGGTTTCCAGGCCGAGCGGCCCAAGACCGCCGGTGAACCCTTTCGGCAGTTTGAACGTGTAGGTCTGACCAAGGCGGTATTTGTCTTTCTTCATCATTTCAACGATGCGATCGTTGTCCTTGGACTTCGTGAAAGAGAACTGATCGTTCTGTAACGTCGACGACGTCTCCTGGATCGTCAGCGACTGCTTCAGCGAGTCGAGG
Organism: Candidatus Uhrbacteria bacterium RIFCSPHIGHO2_12_FULL_60_25; assembly: GCA_001791275.1. Classification (GTDB taxonomy): domain Bacteria; phylum Patescibacteriota; class Patescibacteriia; order 2-12-FULL-60-25; family 2-12-FULL-60-25; genus 2-12-FULL-60-25. The sequence goes on from MGEH01000034.1 coordinate 9,629, forward strand.
TTGATGGAGTAATTAAACGACAGGGAAATCGGTTTCTCCGGGTTCTGGCGTTCGTATGAACTCGTATCAGCAGTGAGGTGCGCGGTTCGGAATTTCCACGTGAAATCATTCACGGTTGAACCGCCGTCCGCCGTCTTGGTCCCCTTCGGAACCGTCACGGTGTACTCGGTCGCGGCCGCCCAGCCGTTCTTCGGGATGAACTCAAATCCCGTGGTCCCGAGCCAGTTGTATTTCCCCTCAATCGGAGGGCTGATCGTGAGATACGGAGGGACGTCGAGCGACCCAGTGAGACGACGAATCGGGTGGTCGAACAGGACCGTGAGGAACTGAGACTGCTCGATTTCGCTTCCGTCCGTCGGAGCCGCGACGGATACCTCCGGGTAATCCAGGATGACGTACGACTGGCGGAACGCCTTTTGAATCGGTTTGCGCAGCAAGCTCAATGCCGTATCCTCGACGAAGACTTCATACGTCGCTCCCTTTTCGAGGTCCTGTGACGGTTTGAAGACGAGTTCGTTCCCCTTCCAGCTGAACGAACCGGCGATCGGCGGCGTGATCTTGAACGCCAGTTCCGCGCTCGCGTGATCCATGGGTTGGTTAAAAATGACGCTGAAGGACGCGTTCCGGTAGATCTCGACGGTATGGCCTTTCAAGCCGCCGTACGCCTTTGGCGCAGGGATGAGCACGTACGCCACCGCACCCGCCGCTACCACGCCTATGATCGAGACAACGGCCGTCTTCCAGTGCGACACGACGGCTCTTCGGACGGCTGATAGAAATGCGTTCATAGTGTGGGGATTATTTCACAGTAAACCTTACTTGGCGATCTGCGCCTTCCAGCTGAAGGGTGTACTCCCCCGGCGAGGGTGTCCAGAGATACGTCGGCTCGTCTGATTCCAATGCCTGACCGTTCAAACGCCACCGATACGCCGTCGCCGACCCGCCTGCGATAAACGGAATGGACTGGTTCAGAGCCGCCATGCGGTCGCTCACCTCGAAGCGGTCGCCGTCCAGAGGCGACAGGATCATGACCTGTCCGTCCCGTTGTCCCGTCGTCCTGCCACTGCAATCCGTATCAGGGGGTCGTTCGTACCGCGTCGCGGCAAACCATGCGGAATACTCCGGTGGCGGGACGAGGTAGGTCCGTTCGACGACACGAGAAGGACACGACTCGTCTGCGAGGCGACCGGACGCTGCGTCAACTCGAAAGATCTTGTACCAATCGTCAGGGCGCGACGGCTCGGTGCCGGCGATAAACCTCTCAACTCTCGTTTTTGGACACGTGCCGTTCGCGAGCAGCCCAGACGTCACGCATACATCTTTCCGCACAAGACCCGCCGCTTCTGGCCAGGTGACCTCTTGGACGTCCGCGAGCCGCAACATCATGACGTCGTGCCAGATGGGCACGGCGCCCGTGATGCCGGACACGCCCTGCATCGGCCTCCCGTCCGCGTTGCCGACCCATACGCCAAGCGCAAAGTCCGGCGTATACCCGAACGCCCAGTTGTCGTGAAAATCGCGCGTGGTCCCGGTCTTCACCGCGACCCTCTTGCCGACATCTAGCAGATTCGCTTCACCGAACGAGCGGCTGCGCGCAAGGCGGTCCTTGAGGATGTCCGACACGATCCACGCGGCCTGGACGGACGACTCGTCGTCGTAGACGGGAGACGGACGCGTGAGAGCCGCGCGAAAGATGATTTTTCCCTCGGCATTTTTCACTTCCGTGACGTCACGGAGCGAGATTCCCCTCGCGCCGGCGGCGAGCCGCGCGTACGCTTGCGTCGCGTCACGGAGCGTCACCTCGCCGCCTCCGAGGACTATACTCAAGCCGTAATAATCAGGCGCCTCGGGGAACGTCAACCCGAATCGTCGCAGGGTATCGAAAAACGGGACAAGACCCAGGTCGTGAAGGACGCGAACGGCCGGGATGTTCAGCGAACTGCCGAGCGCATCTCGTATGGAGACGGGACCGCTGTATGTGTGAGAATAATTTTTCGGGTAGTATCCGTTTCCGTCTTGCGTCTCAAAACGCACGGGCAGGTCCGGAATGACGGACGCGGCCGTCCATCCGTTCATGAGCGCGGCGATGTAGAGGAACGGTTTCAATGCCGACCCGGGCTGGCGTTTCGCCTGGACCATGTCCACGCGGCCCTGGATGTCGTCATTGAAGTAATCGGCGCTGCCGACGTACGCGAGGACGTCGCCGGACCGCGCGTCTGCAGCAACGAGCGCCGCGTTCCCGGCGTTCTGGTCCTTCAGCGTCTCAAGGCGGCTCGATATGACGTCTTCCGCCGTTCGCTGGAGGTCCGGATCCAGCGTCGTGCGGACTTCGTACCCCCCGTCGCGAATGCCCGGGATCGCGCCTTCCAGCTCATTCAGCACCTGGAAGACGAAATGCGGCGCCTTGATGGGATGACGCGGCGCGAAGACCGTGACGACGTTCGCTCGCGCGTCGTCTGCGTCGCCGTTCGAGATGAAGCCTTCCGCGACCATCCGATCGAGCGCGTGCGACCTGGCCTTTTCTGCGACTGCTCCGTGCGCATACGGTTCGGCAGACCCCGGTGACGAGATGATCCCCGCGAGCAACGCCGCTTCCGGCAGTGTCACGTCGCCGATATCTTTCCGAAAATACGTGCGCGCGGCCGCCGCTACGCCGTACGCCTGACCGCCCAGAGGAACCGTGTTCAGGTACCGTTCCAGCGTATCGTCTTTCGTGTGCGTGAACGACCAGTACGATGCGGCGACGAGTTCACGCATCTTTTGCACAACCGTCCGTCGTTTCGTGCGAAAGTACAGGTTTTTGACGAGTTGCTGCTCGATCGTGCTCGCGCCGCCGGTGATGCGACCTCGAGTCGCGAGGTCACGAAAGGCGCGACCGAGCGCCGCGACGTCAACGCCGCGGTGACGCCTGAACCGCGCGTCTTCCGTGGCAATGACAGCCTGTTGCAAACGTATCGGGACTTGTGACAGCGGGACGTTCGTCCTGTCGCCCTCCTCGGGCAGCGACACTTCGTAGAGCAGGCTCCCGTCGCGGGCCAGAATCTTGGTCGTTGCCGTGGGCTTCTTGTCGGAGAGGACGGGAGAGATGCTCCACACCACAAAACCGGTCGCACCCATGAGGAGCGCGATCGTCGCCGTGAGGACCGCGCGCCGGCGCGACATACTCATTCCACCACCTGCCCGCCGAACGCATTCAGAACTTTCGTGACAATGTCGGTCGTCACGACGCGGTCTGCCTCGCCGAGGGTCTCGCCGACGACGCCTTCGATGAGGACGTCATCGCGTCCCAGGACCGCGCGCATCGCCGACTCGACGAGATGTTTCGTCTTTACGTCTTCGATGATTTTTTCGTAATGAAGCGGGTACTGGAAACGGAGCGTGACCGTGGCGCCCTGGACCGATTCAGGCCTGCAGATCTTCAGGATGAACGGGAGCGCTCGATTTTCTTTCAGTACGGCCGCCACGATCTGCGTCCACTTCATCTGGACGGTGGAGAGGTCGAGG
>MGEH01000035.1 GCA_001791275.1 Candidatus Uhrbacteria bacterium RIFCSPHIGHO2_12_FULL_60_25
TCCTTGTCGAATTGGGAGAGTTTGATGACGTTTTTCCAGACGAAGAACTTGAACCATGTCGGATACGCGACATCTTGCTCGGTGAGGTAATCCATCCAGGCGTCGAGGGAGGCCTTCTGGTCCTGGATCGCCACGTCCATCATCTGCTCGCGGGTCTCTTCGGGGATGACTTCCACCGGCTGGCCGCGCTCGCGGGCCACGCGCTGTTGGAGCTCGAAGTAGCTCTCGGGGAAGTCCTCGCGTTTGACGAGGAGGGCGTCATGGATCTTCGGACAGAGCATGTCGATGTTCCGCTCGCGCTTTTCTTTGTCAGGATGCAAAAAGACGTTCTCGAGGCGGGACATGTACGCCTCGATGCGTTCTCCGGGGTCGTTTGGGACGCGCTTGCCCGTGAGCCGCTCCTGCCGCTTTACGGCCTTGTTGACGTCCGCGGAGGTCTGCAGTTCCGGCTGTTTGATGTGGAGGGGGTGTTTTTCCATGTCAGGAGGGATGGTAACAGGGGTTGAAGCGGAGGGCGAGCGGGAGTCTTATCCTGCCTCACGTCCCGAACCGTTCCCGCGCGGGGAACGGCACCACGTCGTTTATGGACGACGTACCCGTGAGCAGCATCACGAACCGATCAACGCCGAACGCGATCCCGACCGCCTCGCCCATGCCCGGCAGGTCAGACAAGAAGCGTTCGTCAACGGCCCACATCTTCTTTCCGAGCGAACGACGCAGTTCCTGCTCTTCGACAAAGCGATGCCGCTGTTCATCTGCATCGGCCAACTCGACGAAACCGTTCGCGAGTTCGAGACCCCCGGCATAGAGCTCCACGCGCTCGGCGAAACGCGGGTCGTCCGCGCACGCGCGCGCGAGCGCGGCCTGCGACGCGGGGTAGCGATAGAGGAACGTCGGCGCCTCGGCGACCTTCGGTTCGATTTTGGACAGGAAGACTTTGAAATACAGATCGTCCCACGAGTCTCCGTCTGCGACCGTCTGCCCGTGCTCGCGCGCAACCTTTGACATGGCCTCGCGGTCGCCGATCAGACTCGCCAAGTCTGCACCCGCGTACTCCTTCCACGCCTCCTCGCACGTCATGCGCCGAAAAGGTTGCTCGGGAACCGGGAACGGGGAACGGGGAACCGGATATTTTAGCTGTTCCCGGTTCCCGGTTCCCGGTTCCCGATATTTTATCGCGACCCATCTCACCATCTCCTCTGTCTCATCCATCAACGACTTCAAATCGCCTCCCTTCCGATACCACTCCAACATCAAAAACTCGGGATCGTGCGAGCCATCGAACGGTTCTCCGTTCCGGAAGCAGGGGCCGAGGTCGTAGATCTTGTCGAACCCTGCGGCGAGGAGACGCTTCATCGCGTATTCCGGCGACGTAATCAACGCGGCGGCATGTCGCGTCCCGTTCGATTCAACGACCTCCGACCAAAAGGGCTCGAGGTGCGGCTCCTGCCCGGGCGACCCGACGAGACGCGGCGTGTGCATTTCCACATACCCGCGCTCATCGAAGAAGCGACGAATGAGTTTGATGGTGGCGGAGCGTTGACGGAGGTTCTGAACATTCATGAGGAGACATTCAACCATACATCGGTGAAACGCAAAACCCCGTCCGGACTCGTATCAGGACGGGGTTGAGACGAAGGCTCGCTTACGTGCGAACGAGGAGGAAACGGTTGTCCTCGAACCACGTACGGCCGAACCAGATGGTGCCGAAACGGCGTTCACCGTCGCGGTAGTACAGCACTGCGACGTACCGGTCGCCCGCGCTGTCCACGAACGAACCGAGAGCGACGACCCAATGATTCCGCTGCAGATCGGGGTGAGCTGCGGCGAAATCGCGGGCTTCCGACTCGGTCGCCACGCGGTAACCGTTCTCCACGGCCCAGATGATGACATCCTGGCTCTTCATCACGCGGCCGAAGTGCTTCACGGAGAAGTCCCGTTTGCCCGGCGTTGTATCGATGCCCTTGCAGGTCTCGTGATCTTCCCAGGTGAAGTGGCTCTTGAAGAGATCACTCGCCCAGCCGAAGAGCGTTCCATTAAGCTCCGCGAAAGGCGGGAGGGGCGCGTAGGTCACCTGCACACGGTAGTGATCCGCGGGCAGTACCTCGCCCGACGCACTCGGAGAGGACCGGATTTCGTTCCGTGCAACCCTGCGCTCTGCCAGGCGGCCAGTGAGAGCCCGGACCATCGCAAGCGCGAGATCCGCGCCCTTGTCCAGATTGACCTCGCGGATCAGCTCCTGCGTGAGGCCCGCGCGCGACAGGCGTTCTCTGAACTCCATACACTCGTCTTCCGTACAACTGGAAGGGTTCGACATGGTGACTCGCCTTCGTGGTTCTATTGACACACCCTACATCCCGGCACCATACCGGAATACGGATGTATCGAGATAAAGTCCGATGAAGATTGTCTTAACAGGAAATGACGCCCACATCAAGGGCCTGCAAAACAACGCCCCGCGTTGCCGCGGGGTGTTGTGTCTTAGCGCACGAGGTACGGCAGGAGCGCCATGTGCCGCGCGCGCTTGATCGCGTTCGCAAGCTTGCGCTGGTGCCACGCGCACACGCCGGAGCGCTTGCGCGGCACGATCTTACCGAACGAGGACAAGTACCGCTTGAGCGTATTCGTGTCCTTGTAGTTGATCGCGTTGATATTCTGCTTGCAGAAATAGCACGGGCGATCGACGGTCTTCTTTTGGACCATGGCCATAATAGGGGGTCACGAGCCCCGCCCTTCGCGAAGGGCGGGGTTGGTGATGGCTTAGTTGAATTTAGAATGGAATGTCTTCGACTTTGATCTCTTTCTCTCCCATCGCGGAGCCTGCCATGAGCGAAGCCGAAGGGTCAACCGTGGGAGCGGACGACGCGGCCGGGACGTAGGTCGGGGCAGGCCCGGACGCGGACGAAGACGATTGCGTCTGCGGCGGGCGGTCGAGCATGATCACGTTCTCGGCCACGATTTCCGTCTTCGTGCGCTTCTGGCCGTCCTGGGTTTCCCAGTCGCGGGTCTGGAGACGGCCTTCGATGAACACGCGGCGGCCTTTCACGAGGTACTGTCCGCAGATTTCGGCGAGCTTGGCCCACGCCACGATGTTGTGGAATTCGGTCTTCTCCTGGCGCTGACCGGCCGCGTCGGTCCACACGGACGACGTCGCGACACCGAAGTTCGCCACGGTCTGGCCGGAGGTCGTGGTCCGGAGTTCCGGGTCACGCGTGAGGTTGCCGATGATCTGGGCACGATTGAGACTCATCATATGTTTGGAAGGGGCGTAGGGCGTGGGGCGTGGGGCGTAGGGGCTACGGACCACGGACCACGAACTACGGACTGAATGGAATGAGGCGGGGGATCCTGTACATCCAGCGTGACAGGTCAGAGAACCTTGTCAAGACGGGAACATTCCGCTCGGTTACGCCTTTTCCTCAAGCGCCGCGTCAATTTTCTTCTGTAGTTCCTCTGGGGACAACTTCTCCACCTCGGTCGCGGCCGCCTCGCCCGTTTCAAGGGCGGCGACGCCTTCTTTTTGGGCCTGAACCTCCTTGGCTCTGTCCGCCGGGCGCGCGTCAGCTTTCAGGGGCATGCGGGGTCCGCGCGGACGGGTGTCGCGGCCCTCCACGATCACTTCCTGGAACTGGACGAGTTCGAACTTCTCTTCACCCGCTTCTTCCGCCTTCAGGATGAGGTACCGCAGCACCTGGTCAGGCATGAGGCGGAGCGCTTCGTTCACGGCTGCCATGGCGGCGGATTCGGACGTGAAGCGGACGAGCGCGTAGTGCCCGTGCTGCTGCCCGTGGATCGCGTAGGCGAGACGGAACTTCCCGAGGCGAACGGTTTTGGAGACGCTGGCACCGGCCTTCGCGAGGATGGCGGCGACGTTCGCCTCAACGCCCGCGACCCCTTCCTCGGTGAAGGTGGTCGGGACGATATACATGAGTTCGTATTCGGTCATATCGATGGCATGGTCCCGTTCTCCGGGACGCTCCTTGCGGAGCATGGCCAGCCAATAAAGATTTAGTGCGGCGAGGTTACGTCATCTTGAAAAAAACGTCAATTCTGATGGATTACATTCTGACTGATGGATCACGAATTTTATGGATTACGAAATACGAATCTCCTACGAATATACGAATGTACGAAAATGATTTCGTAGTTTTGTATATTCGTAGGAGATTCGTATTTCGTAATCCATAAAATTCGTGATCCATTCGTAATTCAAAACGCCCTCGGGAGTGAGCCGAAGGGCGCTTGATTGAGTGGACGATCCACGCGCCTGCTCCATTGAAGGAGGTCAAACGAGTGGCGGATCAAGAATGATCCTAGTGAAAGGTGCGACTCTGGCCTGCATCAGACCGGAGGGTGGACCGACGCCCGGAAACATTTGCGTCATCGCCGCCCCAGTGAAGGAGTTCGACGGATGAATGGCACCATGTGCCTGTGAAAGACGTAATGAGCATTGTCACCCCGAGCCGTAGCGAGGGGTCAGACCGCCGGCGCAGAGGCACGCAGCGTCTGAATGAACTTGCCGTCGATCAGGTCCGTGATTCGGAACAGGATGTTTCCGCCGCGGTCGTCGAAGCACCGGAACTGGCGCCTCGTCACCGTGACTGCGAGGTTGTACAAGGCCGCGAGCTCCGAATCGTGCTCGACCGCGCACACCACGTGGCCCTCGTGGAGATCGTTCCACTCCCCGAGGCCCTTGTATGCCCTGATCCGCTTGTCGCTCCGGAGATCCAGGTGCGACACGCGGGGGTCCGGCGGTGCGAGCGTGTCCTTGGGGGCCGCCTCGGTCTGCTCCGTGACCTCGTCGTCGTCCGATTCGCTCACGGTCACCTCGGGATCGTCGACCCCGCTCATGATGAGCGTCCGCGTGGGGCGCGGCATGTCGGGGAACGCGAGCGTGCCCGGCGACGGTTCGAGACGTTCCTCGAGCTCCGTCACCTGCCCCTCGAGCTCGACCACGCGCATCGCGAGTTTGGCATTCTCCCCGAGGAGGATGCCGTACTCTCCCATGTCGACGGCCGGGGGCGGGTTCGTCTTGAGTGTCGCGATTTGCAGCGTCTTCTGCTCGAGCGCCGTCCGCATGCGGGAGAGGGCGCTGTCTGAACAGCACTGCTTCACCCGTGCCGCGAGCGACGTCACGTCGCCGTCGCAGAATGGTTCCATCTCATTCGAGGCGACGGTGAGCAGTTCCGCGAACTCGTGCATCCTGGTGAGGTCGAACGGACGGACCTGGGTTTCTGGACCCTGACCGTCCACGATCTGCCCGAGGCGGAGCACCGCATCGCGGAGATCGTCGTCGCGCGCTTCCACGCACGCCAGGGTCTCCTGCGTCTCCGCCATGAGGTCGGAACTGTCGGAGATATGGAACGGGAAGCCGCGCAACTTCATGTGCAGATCGCTCACGAATTGCGCGAACCGCTGACGGAGCTGGCGCGTCTCCACTTCCTTGGCGTTCAGGAGAACGCGGAGCGTATCTGCGCTCTGCCGCTGGGCGACGATCTCCTGGTCCTTGGTCTCGATCGACGCCTTGAGCTCCTTCACCTTTGCGACGACCTTTTCTTCGATCTCGCGCCGTTCGCGGCCGAAGTCCATGCGGAGCTTCGTCGGCTCCCTTCGGAGGCTTTCCAACTCACGGGACAAGGTCTGCTTGTCCTGGAGGTAGAAGCGGTTCATGCGTGACAGGGTGCGGTTCCGAAGCTGCATCAGCACGAGGCCGACGACGGCAACCAGGAAGAGGCCGACGAGGATCGACTTGTTCCTCTTTTCGGCTGACAGCTCGGCCGACAGGATGTCCGGATTTTCAACCTGATTCGGATTCGCCGGCGGGAAGGACTCCTCACTGGTCGCGGCCGGGGCCGGAGGCGAAACCCCGTCAGACGGGGGAGCTACGGGAGGTGCGGGACTCGCTGCAGCCGGAGCCGCAGGCGCTTCCCCGGACACCTTGGCGCCCAGTACCTTGGCCTTGTCCAAAACGCACGCCTGGTCGGTGCACGCCTTGAGCTCGGTGATGACCTTCTGCTCCTCGTTGAAGGAGAGGCGCTTCAGGCCGGTGATCTCGATCGTCTCGCCCGGTATGATGTAGACGTACTGCTCCTTCACGTCCGGGCACGACTGCCACACCGAGTTCGAGGCGCGCCTCTCGGGCGAATTGATGCCGGACCCCATCCGGTACCCGTCCCCCTGCACGTGGCAGAGAGCGAGCGTCTTCGTAGGGTTGTCAGCGCGGATGTCGTGCGGCGCGGTGTGCAGGGCTTCCGCGAGGAGGGGCGTGTTGATGTTCACGCCCGGCGTCACCTTGAGGTAGGTGCTCCCCGGATTCGACCCTCTCACGATCCTGTAGTGCTCGCCTTCCACCGGATGGCCGTTCAGGGCCAGGGCGGGAGACGTGAAACCGAGGAGCGTGAACACGACGGCGATGAACACGACCCACACGCGTGTGACGTTGTGGGGAACCATGACATTCCTTTCTGTTCGTATTGTCGAAGTTTCTGACCGTCCTCCCCTGCGTATCAAAGGAGGAACGATCGAGTTCATCATACATAAGTTCATAGGTCAAGCAACCGCGACCGCGGTTGTCCTGAGTCGCACAATTGCGACGAAGGACCCCTTTTACGCTACACTCTGCGAAATGATGCATTTCCTGGTGTTCGGGACACACCCCCGACTATCCCTCGCAGAGGTTCGGTCTCTCCGACCCGCGATGACCGCAGTCCCGCGCCTCATGGCGAACGGGTGCGTTCTTGAAGACGCGGGCTGGGACGGCGAGGACTTGATGGACCGGCTTGGCGGAACCGTGAAGCTCGGCGACGTGGTTCTCACAATGCCGGCGGATGACCTGGACGCCGACCGACTCGCTGACCTGTGCGCTGAACGGCCGCGTGGGAAAGACGTCGCGTTCGGGTGCTCGGTCGTGGGCGGCACGCCGGGCGTGCGTCGTTCGCTCGAACGCCTGCCGCTCCACCTGAAGCGCGCACTCAAATCCCGCGGCATCAAGAGCCGCTGGGTGACGAGCAAAGACTCCCCCGCGCTCTCTCCGGCAGCGGTCGCGAAACTTCAGCTCATGACAAAAGGGTATGACTTCGTCCTCCTCGCGGACGGGAAGGATGTCCACATTGGACTCACGACTAACGTGCAGGACGCGGACGCGTGGAGCGCCCGCGACTATGGCCGCCCGGCGCGCGACGACGAAGCCGGGATGCTCCCGCCCAAACTCGCGCGCATGATGGTGAACCTCGCACGGGTGGACGACAGTATGACGGTGCTCGACCCGTTCTGTGGGAGCGGGACTGTCCTCATGGAGGCCGCGCTCGCAACGAGCGCGGCGCAGATCATCGGGAGCGACGCAGACGCGAAACAGGCAGACGCTACGGACCAAAATACGGACTGGCTCGTGGCGCAGGGAATCCTCACACCGGACGACCGCGCGCGGACGAAGACGTTCGTGTCTGACGTGAAGAGCCTTGGCGCGCACCTTAAACCGAAGACGGTGGATCGCGTTGTGACCGAAGGTGACTTGGGACCGCCACTCCGCGGGTCTGAACCGCAGAAACAACTCGACAAGAACCGCGAAGCCGTCGAACGACTCTGGCGCGACACACTCACGTCGCTCCATCCGCTCCTCGCGCCGGGCGCGCGACTCGTGATCGTCTGGCCGTCGTTTAAGACCTCAACCGGACTCGCGCGCGTGAAAATGGACGATGAGGTCGTGACGCTGGGCTATCGCGTCGTGAATCCCCTCGCGGGCTGGGACGACACGGGCGCGCCGCTCATCTACCACCGTGAAGGGCAGAAAGTCGCGAGACGCATTGTCGTGTTGGAGAAGGTCTGATGCGCGGAGATGCCGTGTCCGCTTGACAAAGCGACAAAAACGTGGCAGGCTCACGGGTTCGGTCAAACGCGTCATGGTGACGCGGGATGCCGATCGCGAACCTTTACAAAGGACGGAGCATGACCGAGAAAAAGCCCTTCAGAGTTGCGACGCCTCCTTCCCAAGGCGCGATGGAACCCATAAGGCTCGAGACCGCGCGCTGGTACAAGAAACTCCGTGAGGAGCACCCGGCCATCCTCGGCCGCGTCCACCAGTTCATGGCCGGTGATATCCTCGTCCATCAGGGCGAGACCGTAGAAGGCCCCATGGCATACCTCGTGGTCGAGGGAATGCTCGCCGAGAAGCAAACGCACTTCACGATCGACCGGGGCCACGTGAACATAACCCTGTTCCACGTGAGTCCGGGGAGCATCGCCTTCGCGCAAGCGCTCGCGCCGAAATTCGCGTCGCAACCGTCGTTCACCACGGTCGTTGCCGAGACCGACGGCGAAGCGCTCCTGCTCGATCCGGACCAGATCAGCCGCGGATTTGGGAAGTACGGATTCCTCTTGAGCGCACAGTTCCGCCTCCAGAGCCAGCTCCTCGTGAGCATCTGGCACCAGAAGCTCGCGTATGCGAAGAACGCCGAGGCGGAACCCTCCGTCGTCTCAACCCGCATGGCGAACATGAAGATCATGTACCAGCGGGAGCTGGACGAGGTGAAGCGGCTCACGCAGACCATCGAAGGTCTCGAGACGGCCTTGAAGCTCGCCCAGATGGAAGCGAGTGAGCTCAGGAAGTTCTCGCCGGTCGCGGCGCTTGAAGAGGAACGCCGGCTCATGACCCTTCGGTCGCTCGGCACCGAGCTCTACTTGGACCGTCTCCGGAGAGAGTGGACGCGCGCGTGTCAGAATCCGCACCTGCTCGACTTCACGGACGACGAGTCGCGACTCCTCATGGCCGAAGCGCCGGAAGGTCTCGCGGAAATCGTCCAGCGTGTCCGGAGCGCCAACCAGTGGGACGACGATGAGATCGATGCCGCCATTCAGCTCGGCGTGAGCCCGAGCCGCTCGACGCCACCCACTCCGCGAAACGAAGTGGATGAGCTCCTCACGTTCGCCGCAGACGCAGACATCGCACCCGTCCAATATGTGAAGGCTCGGCCTCACATCTCGACCATCGGGTTCGAGGACGTGGACCTCGCGTCCATGCGCGTCGAAGCGGCCAAACCGCTCGTCCCGCACGGGACGGACATCGTGTCCCTCGACCTCGAAGGAGGCCTCCCGCTCGGAGAGACGGGGCAAGCGCTCCCTCCAGTCGACATGCCCTACCGCCAGCGTATGCGAACGCTCGACTACAGCGAAGTCGCGCACGTCGCCCAAGCTGCGGTCGAGGAAGACCCGGACATCGAGATCATCGTCGAAGACGACGGTGATCCCTCCACGAAAAAGTAGGGGCGACGCAACGCGTCGCCCAGCGCACCACCTCCTACAGAAACGCCCCGACCACGTCACACGTGGCGGGGCGGTTTCTTTTGTTTCGTCTACGGCTCCGGGTAGATCTGCACGCCGTTCTCGTCGTAGACCTTGATCGCCTGGACCGGACACGCCTGGGCAGCGAGGAGGATGGTTTCGGCGTCCGCGCCGTTCTGATTGACGACGTATGCCTTGTTCTCTTCGTCGAGCTGAAAGACTCCAGGTGCGACCGTCACGCACGGCGCCGCGCCGATGCACACGTCGCGATCCACTTCGACTTTGGAGATCTTGAGGGGTTTGGGAGATGAATCAGACATGGTTGTGTAGCGTTTCGGGGCGCACGCAGTGCGCCCCTACTATGCCCCAAAATATTTCTCTTTGTAAAATCGGATTAAATTCTCAACCTCTGGTATGCAGGACGGGTCCCCCGTGCCGACCTTAGTCTTTGCCTGGACCTTGAGGAGCGTATCCGCGCCGTCCAAGACCGCTTCCTCGATATCATGGTCCGTCACGTTCAGGACTTTGTCGATCACGCGGCCCTGTTCGACCTCGACCTTGTCCGTCTTCCCGGCCTTGCGGTACCAGTCGTTGATCGCGGCACGGAGCGCCTTGTCGCCCAAGACGGAACAGTGAATTTTTCGCGCCGGGAGTCCACCGAGTCGCTCCATGATGTCCTGCGGCCGCATCTTCCGCGCGTCGTCCATGGTCATCCCGCCGTTCTCGGTAGCCATGACCGACATCATCGAGGTAGACGCGATGGCCGAGCCGCACCCGAAGGTCTTCCACTTCAAATCCGTGATGCGCTCGGTCGCGGGATCGACCATGATCCAGACCTTCATGGCGTCCCCGCACGCCGGGCTCCCCACCATGCCCATGGCTGCGTCCGCGTATGCCGATTCATCTTCCATGAAGTTGCGCGGATGGAAGAAGTGCTCCTTCACCACGTCGCTGTAGAACCACCCCTTGTCTTTCGTGGCGGCGACGACGTCGCCTTTGCGGGCGTCTTCAGTCGCAGGTGTGACGGGTTGAGACATAACGCTAGTTGAAATATTTCATGTCTAAGTTCACCGGACTCATGTGCCGGAGTTTTTCGACGACGCCCGGCATGACGGCGATGACCCGTTCCACGTCTTCCGGCGTGGTGGACCGGCCTAGCGTGAAACGGAGCGATCCGTGCGCGGCTTCGTACGAGAGCCCGGTCGCGAGGATCACGTGCGAAGGGTCGAGACTCGTCGAGGCACATGCGGATCCGGTCGACGTGTAGATGCCTTCCGCATCGAGGTACAAGACCGCGGCTTCGCCTTCAATATCAATGAACGAAATATTTACGTTGTTCGGCAGTCGCTCTGTCGGATGTCCGTTCAACCGCGTCTTCGGGATCGCGAGGAGGCCTGCGATGAGACGGTCACGCAGACGCGTGAGCCGCGCGTTCTCCACGTCCTTCTCAGCTTGAGACAGATCCAGCGCTGTGGCGAGCCCAACGATGCCCGGGACGTTTTCGGTCCCGGACCGGATATTTTTCTCCTGCCCGCCTCCGCGGATGAGCGTTTCAATTTTGACGGCGCGGCGGACGAAGAGCACGCCAATCCCCTTGGGCCCGTACATCTTCGACGCGTTCAGCGTGAGCAAATCTACATGCAATTTTTCGACGTCCATATCCAACACGCCGGCAGCCTGGCACGCGTCCGTGTGGAAGTACGGGAAGTGCGTGACGTTATCTTTGCGCCACTTCAAAATTGCGCGACCTATGTCCGCGATGGGCTCAATGGTCCCGATCTCGTTGTTCGCGTACATGATCGAGACCAACACCGTATCGGGACGCAACGCCACGACCAGGTCCGCGACCGAGACCAATCCGTACTTGTCGACAGGCAGGATGGTCAGATCAATCTCTCCGGTCTTCTTCAAGTGCAGCAGGGGTTCTAGGACGGCGTGGTGCTCGATGGAGGACGTGACGACATGCTTGCCTTTGGTCTTAAGTGCGCGGACCACGCCGACGACGGCCAGGTTGTCGCTCTCGGTGCCGCCGGAGGTGAAGATGATCTCGTCCTCGCGGCCGTTCAAATGTTTCGCGATGGACTGGCGCGCGGCCGCGACCGCTTCTTTCGCGCGGAGACCCGGGGTGTGGAATGACGACGGGTTCGCGAATGTTTCGGAAAAAAACGGGCGCATCGCTTCAAGGACGCGCGGATCGAGCGGGGTCGTGGCGGCGTGGTCGAGGTAGATGGGTTTCATGGGGAATAAGTGCTTGTGTGCTTGAGTGCGAGGAGCTCCGCGCACTCAAGCACACAAGCACTCAAGCACTTGCTATTTCCGCAAGCGTTGTTTCACGTAACGACGACTGAATTTTTCTCTGCAATGCATTCCACACGCGCTTGGACGAGCAACCGCCTTCGACCGGACACGCGATCCCGTTGGACTGGCAGCCGACGAGCGCAATCGGCCCTTCAAGCGCCGTGACGACGTCTTCCGTCGTGATCTTCTCGGGAGGACGCGTGAGCGCATACCCGCCTTTCGGCCCGGTCCGGCCAGTGATGAGACCGGCGGACCGGAGCGCGGCTGCGACCTCTTCGAGATACCCCTCGGACAACTTCATGCGCTGGGCGACGTACTTCAACGTCATGAACTCCCCGACCTGTTCGGCAAGACATGTCATGAGAATGAGGCCGGAGTGCGTCCGCTCATTGATGTTAAACATAATTACCTTGTGACACACTAGGAAATAAATGAACGGGCGTCAACTCCTACACCGTGTCATCCCGAGCGAAGGGCCGTCCGCGGCCCGGAGCCGAGAACCTGCCCTGAGCTTGCCGAAGGGGACAGTTTTCCGTGGCGCGAGGTTACAAAAACTGTCCCTCGGCTCCGCTTCGGCCGTCTGACGGCCTTCGCTACGCTCGGGATGACCCTTTAAAAGTAGCTACGCTCATGATGACACCTGGAGTGCTATCATGACGGCATGTTCAAGCGTCTCGTTCTTGGTCTTGCCGTGATAATGGCCCTCGGCCAGGGCTGTGTCTTCACGCCGGCGACGTACACCACGTCAACCGTCACGCCCACCGGCGATCCGTCACCCGAAGGACCGGTCGGATTCAAAGAAGGGTTCGGTAAACTCCCGGGCGCGGCGCCGCAGGCGAGTCTTGCGCCAGGACCCCGGCCGTCCATCGTGCTCGGCGCCGAACTCCCCAAGCTGCCGCCGGACGTAACCGTGCTCCGCCAGCACGCGTCCACTCCCGACGACATCCTCCTCCAGAACATCACGGTCGCGCTCCAGATCCCGGCCGAGACCCTCGGACGTGACCCTGTCGGAAATGCCCTTACGCTCGGCTGGCGTGACGATTTGGGGTTCCGGTGGACATACGACGCGAGCCTGAATCGCATGACGTTCGATCGCGTCGCGCAACCAACCGCCGCGACCGTCCGAACGCTTCGGGACGACGATTCGCTGATCCAGACAGTGAAGACGTTTCTCGACGGACGAAGCATTCTCACGCGCGGCTGGGGCAAACCGGAGCTGTCCTTCTCCTGGTCCAAGTGGTGGGCGGCGTCTGAAGAGCAGAACCGCTGCATGGACGAGAAGTCGCTCGCGGCCGTTCGCGAGCTTGGACGGAAAGGCGACCTCGACGTCGCGAACGCGCCGCTTCTCCCGTTCCGCGACTCGGGCGCGCGCTGCATGGACCACGAGTACCCCGCGCTCCAGTCCGTGGACTACGCGGCCACGCGGGACGAGCAGCTCGTCTTAAACGGCAAAGGCGCGTCGGCGTTCGCCGCACGCATCGTCGTGGACGTCGCGACCGGTGCGGTCGCGAACGGATGGTTCGAGCTCCCGCCCGAACTCGACCGGTCGAACTACCCCGCGCTCTCGGCGAATGAAGTGTTGGAACGCCTGCGCGCTGGCGGCTTGAACCCCATCGAAGGGTCGTCGCCGGCCGTCACGATCACGCTCGACTCCTTCGTGATCGGCCTCTACCGGCACACCGTCCGGGTAGACGACCAATCGCGGTCATACTTCCTCCCCGCGCTCTGGGCGCGCGGCAAGGTGCGACGCGCGGACGGGAGTACGACGGGGTACGCGACCGTCATCCCGCTCGTGCGCGATGATCAGTTTTCCGGGTAAATGAAACGCCTAAAACGATACTGGTTCCCGCTCACGCTCGCGCTCGGCCTCATCGCCTCCGAGCTCCTCTTCGCGTGGCTCCTCGCGTATGGACAACCGACCGGCACGCGGTGGCTCGGTGACACGCTCCAAAACTCCAGCGACGTGGCGGTGTACCTGTCGTACATCCGTCAAGGAACGTGGCTGTTGCGGAATCCGTTCGCCGTCGAGCCGCACGTTCTGCGCTTTGACCTCGTCTGGTCTGCGCTGTCCGCCGTCCACGGGTGGACGAAACTCTCACCGCTCCTCCTCCACGAGATCGCGCGCTGGGCCGCCACGGTCGCGCTCGCCGTCTCCGTCCACGCGGCCGCGCGATCCGTTGCCAGGGACGAACGCGAGGCGCGTCTCGCGTCGCTCCTCGCCATAGGCGGCATCGGCCTGGGCTGGCTCTACTCGGCCACGCTCGGCGCGACGAATTCGTGGACGTGGCGTACGGACGGCGCGCCGGACATCGTGTCGGAATTCGCCGTAGTCCCGACCTTGTTCGGCGGCGCGCACATGATCCTCTCCATCGCGCTCCTTATCTATGTAATGCGTGGGTTGTGGGAGGTGATTGAGCAACCGCACCGCCGGATCTGGACCGTGATGCTCGCGATCGCGGCGCTCACTTCGTTCCACCCGTACTTCATCCCGCTCATCGCCGCAGTCCTGTTCGTGGCATGGGCAAAACGCGTGCGCGACCCCGCGCACCACTCAGGCATCATCGCGCGGCCGCTCCTCCTCGCGGCCTCGTTCCTCCCGTCGCTCGCGTACTACCTCTGGCTGCTCTCTGACCCCGTCTTCAGGGTCCACTACCTCCAGACGAACGTCCTGCCTCTCGCGTCCTTGGATCGCTGGGTGTTCGTGCTCCTGCCCGCCGCGATCGCGTTCGCCTGGATCGCCATGCAGCACGACCGACGCCGCATGTTCCTGAAACAGACGCGGTGGTGCCAGGCGTGGCTCGTGGCGGCAACCATTTTGGCGCTCTTCCTCCCTGTTCCGTGGTCACGCAAACTCACGGAAGGTTTGATGATCCCGCTCGTGTATCTCACCGTACCGGCATGGAGCGCGATCGCCGCATCGCTTCCGAAACTCGCACGGTCGCTGTTTATCGGCGGCGTGGCTGGCGCCTCGGCACTGCATCTCTTTGCGTCCCAGGCCGCGTGGCTCGTGGCACCGGAAAATGCGCGCTGGTTCAACCAGCCGGACGCCGTATTCCAGGCCTGGTCATTCCTTGAGTCCCGGTCCAATGCCGTCGTCGTTTCGGACGACATGTGGACGAACATGTGGACTCCGGCCTGGACGGGGAAGATAGTCTGGATCGGACACAGCCATGAGACGCCGGACTACGCGCACAAGCTCGCCGTGTGGCGCGAGCTCTTCGCCACGCACGACCGTGAGACGGTCCGCTTCACCCTCCAGACGGTCCCCACCACGCACCTGCTCTTGACCTCGAAGGAATCCGGGGAACGGATGCTCTCGCTCCTCCCGCCCGGTGAATGGACCGTGGCGTTCCAGGCAGAAGAGGTGATGGTGTTAGAAAGAATACAAAATTGACCTAATTTCTAATTGCTCTAATTGACCTAATCAATTCCTAATGTCAAATGCCAAACTTCCTCGAAGCTGGTCATTGGTCATTGATTAGGTCAATTAGAGCAATTAGAAATTAGGTCAATTCGTCACGAAGCATTACCATAGCCTTCTCCCGAATCTATGAAACTCCCTCGCGAACTCCAACGCTTCCCCGACCCTACGCTCCTCGTCACGACCGACGAAGAGCGCGCGAATTTCTGGCTCGCTGGTGGAGACAGCCTTGAAACCTTAGACGGCATTGCGATCGCACCTGAACTTAAAAGCGACCGTGAAGGTGCGTTCACGAGCGTGGACGGGTCTCGTGTCGCAGGACCGTCCGCCGACCGGCACGACACGCCGCGCAAGGAAAAATTCACGAAGCAAGTTGCGGAACGAATCGCGACGCTCATCCGCGAGGGCCACGCGACCGGTGTCCGCATCGCCTCGCTCCCGGAGATCCTCCATCGCATCGAAGCGCACCTCCCAGAGGACGTGAAAAAGAAAGTGCTGGGGACGACGCCGAAAGACCTCATGAAGATGAACGAGGTGGACGTGGTAAAAGTATTGATTTCATAACCCGGTCCGGGATTGACAAACGCCCAGTTTTCTGGCAACTTCAACCATCGCTCCTTCAACTGACACGGAGGTGTCATGGACAACCGATTGTTTTTTCGTGACAACCCGACGACGCTCCAGGCCGGAGACCTCGTCATCGTGTATCTCGACAACGGACTCGTAGGGTTCGAACGGATGGGCGAGAGGCTCATGATCCAGGGGGCCAATCGCGATGACAAGTTGATTATCTTCCCGCACGGGACAACACCGATCGATGCCGCGGGTCTGGCCGAGCTCATCGCGATCACGCACGGTTTCGGCACCGAGTGCGTCCAGCACACGGAGAGGTACGTCTCATTCCGCTTCACGGACATCCTGCTCTCGCAACGCTGACAATAACGCCAGTCCCGCCTCTCGGGACTGGCGTTCGTCGTTTCACGGATTTAAAACGGGAGCGTGAACGACATGTTCGACTGCCCGGCCATCATTTTCAGATCAGGGGCCACGATGGCGCTCACCCCGACCGAGCTGCCGGAGATGACGACGCCCTGCGACCCTGACGTCGCAGACGGGACGCCGCTCACGTAGTCATCCCCGCACCCTGCGCCGAGGAAGACGAGTGAAGCGAGAAGAATCCATCGTTTCATGCGGGAAAGTGTACACGTGGACTACGCAATCGTCGAACGACGACGAAAGAGACGACGGAGGAATGGGACTGCAATGAACGCAGCAATGCCGAACCCGATGAGGAGGTAAGGAATCTCCTTCATGGCAGTGCGCACCTCCTCCTGTGGTCGTTCTTCGAGATCGACGACCACCGTCTGACTCGACGACGTCATCGTCATGAGTTCCACATATGGGTCGTCGCCCACGACCCGAACCATGTTTCGCTGCCCCGGAAACCGGTCCATGAACAGGTCGCTCATGAGCGTGAAGGGACCGATCGCGACCGGACAGACCACGAGACCCGCGACCGTGATGCCGTCGGCCAGCGCGTCGAAGGTGGAAGTCGCGACTGGACCGATGACCGGATCCCACTCGCAGGATTGACCTCCTCGCGAAAGCTCGACGTGCTCACCCACGAATGCGGCAAGCATATCGCCCCGCTCGCGGAACCGTTCGGTGTTCCATGCCGTGTCCGTAGACGTTCGGACGACTTCAAAGGCCTCGGGCGGTTGCATGGCGACCGTGAGGGTTGTCCCGGAAGCCGTCGGCTCAAAGTCAAAAAACGCCGTATCAATCGGGTGGGCGTAGACGGGCGTCGCGAACAAAAAAAGGCTTAACAGTAAGGGGATCATGCGAAAACAAGGGTAACAGACCGTGGGATGTAAGCGAAAAAGTTGACAATGTGTCAACCCCCCTTGACGCTTTCCCAAAGGTCTGGTACACTTTCCTTTGTTATGGCGAATCATACGATCTACAACTGCATCCGCAAACTCCGCCAGGAGAAGCGCATGACCCAGGAACAGCTGGCCAAGCAGGTCAGCGTAAGCCGGCAGACCATCTGCTCGATGGAGAAGGGCGACTACGTGCCGTCCCTCTCGCTCGCGCTGCTCATCTCCACGCACTTCAACCACCCGGTGGAGCACGTGTTCCAGCTTAAGAAGGTTTGCGATTAATCATTGCAAGTTTTTCTACCATCAAACGCCCCCCGATGACCATCGGAGGGCGTTTGTGTTGTGACGACCGCTGCCAACTACGCAGCCCTTGTCACCCCGAGCAAAGCGAGGGGCTACCGAACCACGATCGTCCCCGTCATGCTGGGGTGTACGCTACAGTGGTACGTGTACGTCCCCGGTGAATTGAACGTATGCGAGTAACTCCCGCCAACCGAAAGGTTGCCGGAATTGAAGATACGAACCGCGTCGGAGTCGACCGTGTGATTCACGGTGTCTTTGTTCGACCACGTGACCGTGGCGCCGGCGTTCACCGCCAGGATCTGCGGACCGAATGTCAGACCCTGAATCGTCACGTACCCGTTGGCCGGTTTCGGCGCAGCCGGTGGCGTCTTGGGTTTCACGGTCGTCGTAGGTTTCACTGGTACGGACGGAGGCTCCGCTTGAGTTGTCGTCGCAACAGGTGCAGGCGCGGTCACGGCGGGCGCCGCCTGTTCTTCGACCTGAGTGGGCCATGAGGCGGGCTTTGGGAAGCACCCTGCTCCCAAGAGGAGGACGAGCGCTGCGAGGAATGTGGTGCATTTCATAGTCGTAAGAGCGTACCAGACCCATGACGATAAAAACAAACCCACGGACGTCCGAGGAGGAAGTCCGTGGGAGGAGGGTCAGATCGCGACCGGGATTGACTCGCGTGCGAGCCGGATGCACCGATTGCGCAGAGGGTGGAGTTCGCGCAGGACTTTCCGTCGGATGTCGTCTTTCGTATCGCGTCCTTCGCGCACGATCACGACGGCGATCGGCCGGTCGAGCCCGCGCTCACGTTCTTCGAGGAGGAACCACCGGCGGCCACAGTCCGAACTTTTTACCTGGAGGAGGAGTTCGCCAACGTCCATGGTCTGGATCACCACGTCAATGCCATCGCGATCCTGTTTCTTGGAGGAGATGTGGCAGCCCAGGAACCACAGGGGAGCTTCCCAACGGGTGTTCAGTGCATTCACGACCGCGCGTTCATTCTGCCGTCCCAACTTCACGGCTTGAATTTCACGCTGCTCGGATGACCAAAACGGACTCTCCGCCCCGCGTCGCCGCCGATTGTTCCTCCGCACATGCATGGCGTTCCTCCAGATTCTCCCGGTTCCTCGTTGTTTCTGAATGGTACGAGCGACCAACCAACCTACCCTTCATACCCGACTCTGTCAAGGAGATCCCCTTGACCGACGTCCAGACCGTCCGTAGGGTGAGCAGACGTACTTTCACAAGGAGAACTTCGTGGAACCAAAACTCCATACGCTCGGAAACGGCCTGCGCGTGATCCTGCAGGACACAGGCGACCCGGAAGCGAGCGTCGTCATCGCCATGCGTGCCGGGAGCCGGTTCGAAACCGAAGACACGTTCGAGCACTCGCACGTCCTTGAGCACCTCATGCTCAATTCGCGTGGCGAACAAAAATTCCCAACGCGGATTGACCACGCACGTTTCGAGGACCGGTGCGCGAAAGAGACGAACGCGTCGACCGAGGAGGACCTCGTCCTCGTCTATGGGGACGTGTACCGACGCTGGCTCCCGGAGATGCTGGAGCTGTTCGCCGAGGGTCTTCATGCGCCGATCAACCAGGCGTCGCTCCAGAGCAACCAACACCAGGTCGTGATTGAAATGGATGAGTACTGGAACGCGGAGACGCTCCTCGAACAGAAGGCGAGAGAACTCGTCTTCGGGAAGCACCCGCTTTCTCACTCACCCGTCGGCTCGGAGGAAAACGTTCAGAACGCCACCTGCTTCAAGCTCCTGAACCTGCGACGGAAGATTGTCCGGGCGCGCAACATGGTGATCGCGATCGTGGGCGGCATCAATCCGGAGAAGACGCTCCGACTTGTGAAGCGTCATTTCGGCCGACTCCCATCAGGCAAACCACTCGCCATCACCCGTTTCCGTCTGCGCGTTGTCGGACCGCAGGTCACCACGCTCTCCGGAAAATCTCGCAAGGTATCGCTCGCTCTCACGTGGCCTGCATTCGGCGCGAGCGACCCGGACCGGATCGCCCTCTCGGTCGCGAACAACATCCTCTGCGGACGGGACTCGTCCCCGCTTTACGTGCACCTACGCGACCTCGGGTACGTGTACAACATCCGGTCGGACGTACGCCACTTCGAAGACGCCGGCGTCCTGCAGCTCATCACCTCCACACGCCGCGCGCGTCTCCAAGCCGTGCTGCGCACCATCAGGGATTCCGTAGACCGCATGCGGACGAAACTCGTCCCCATGGATGAATTCGCGTTCGCGATCTCCATCCTCGCGGACAACGCCCGCTTGTACTTCAAGGAGACAGACGATTCGGCCGCGTTCTACGCCTCGCAGCTCGCCCGGACCGGACGCTTCGTCCCGCTCCGCCGGTACCTGAAGCGGCTCCGCGACGTCACGCGGTCAGACGTGCGGCGCGTGATGCAGCGCGTGTGCCGTCCGGAGACGACGACGCTCGTGCTCCAAGGCAACGTGGTCCCGGAAGACGCGCCGCTCGCGCGCGAGTCACTCGACCTGGACCATCTCTAACGAAGCTCCCGCTCTCGGGAGCTTCTTTCAATTCTGAGGTATACTCGCACCATGAAACGCATCGCGTGGTGGATCGGGGCCGTCCTCGCCGTCACGGCGCTCGGGGGCGGGTGCGCGCCGAGCATCCCACTTCGGAGTCGGGCGGAAACGATCCCAAAGGAAACGGTGAAGATGACGCCGGGGCGAGACCTCCTCCCTCCCATCCTTCACTCGAACGAGTGGACGAAGCCCGTTCCGCTCCCGGCCCCGGTCAATTCCGCCGGAGCCGAAGATTCCCCGTTCATCACGCCGGACGGCAACACGTTCTACTTCTTCTTCACGCCCGACCCCAACATTCCTCCGGAGGGTCAGCTCACGGACGGCGTGACGGGCATCTGGTCGAGCGAGAAAACAGGCGACGGGTGGAGCGAGCCGAAACGGGTCATCCTCATGAAAGGCAGCGACCTCTCGCTCGACGGCTGCGAGTTCGTGCAGGGCGACACCATGTGGTTCTGTTCCGCGCGCAAAGGGAACTATCGCGACATTGACATGTACACGGCGCGGTTCAGGAACGGGACGTGGACGGACTGGAAGAACGCGGGGGAGAAACTGAACGAGGAATACCGCATCGGCGAGATGCACGTGACTGCAGACGGCAACAAACTGTACTTCCACGCGGACCGACCGGGTGGCAAAGGCCAGGTTGACGTATGGGTCACGCGACTCGTGAATGGCGAGTGGCAGGAACCGGAAAACGTCGCGGTTGTGAACACCGGGGAGACCGAGGGATGGCCTTTCGTGAGCGAGGACGGCAATGAACTCTGGTTCCTCCGAACGTACAAGGGATCTCCGTCCATCTGGCGATCGAAGAAGAAGGACGGTACGTGGTCGAAACCCGAACTCATCGTGTCGCAATTCGCGGGCGAGCCCTCGCTCGACCGACAGGGCAACCTCTACTTCACTCACCACTACTATAAAGACGGGAAAATGCTCGAGGCGGACATCTACGTGGCACGGCGGAAGCCATAGGAGTGACGGCGTCTGTTGGGAAATAGAGAAGGCCCCGATGCTGGATCGGGGCCTGGGTGCTTCGCCTACAGCGCTTCCGTCCGGATGTGCTCGTCACCGCGGAACACGAATCGACGGTCGACTCGTTCGCCGTTCAACACGGCGCGGAAGAGCGGACGATTCTTGGGCGTGAGTTTTTCGAAAGGGAATTCATTTCGGGAATGCCAGTGGAGATCTTTCATTTCTTCCGACTCACAAACCTCTGCCGACTGAACGTGCGCGACGAACACGTGTGAGCGATGCGTCTTGGAGGGGTTGTCTTCCCAAGAGAACTCCACCTGCCCGAAGGACAGTAGGTCCTGGGGCGAGATGCGAATTCCGGCTTCCTCCATCACTTCACGCACCGCTGCATCTTCCGGACTCTCTCCCGGGTCGATCCCTCCGCCCGGGACGCTCCGGAACCCGGCTCCGTAGCTTTTCCGCTTGAGGCCGGTCAAGACACGATCCTGTGAATCGAAAATGAACACGATAGACGCGAGACGCATGAGTACCTCCCGTATTGTTGAAGGGCCTGCTCCAAGGATAAGGAGATGAATTGTCCTGTGTCAAGTCTTACCCTTGAATATGCTGCACCCTCCCCACCTCCCCGGACGTCAGGCGGACTTTAATGCCGCGCGGGTGGACGGGCGCGCTCGTCAGGATTTCTTGGACGATCCCTTGGGTCATTTCCCCGGTACGCTGGTGATGTTTTTGGACGATGACGACCGCCAGGCCCGGACGAATGTTCCGGCGGGTCGTGCCGTCCGTCTGTGGTTCATTCATAGACGCGTCACATGACCATCCGCGCGAAACGCAGGTCGTCGTAGGAGTACCGGCCGCCCAATTTTTCAAACGCAGGGCCGAGCCGGCTCTCTCCCGCCAG
>MGEH01000036.1:0-7542 GCA_001791275.1 Candidatus Uhrbacteria bacterium RIFCSPHIGHO2_12_FULL_60_25
GCAGATCTTCAGGATGAACGGGAGCGCTCGATTTTCTTTCAGTACGGCCGCCACGATCTGCGTCCACTTCATCTGGACGGTGGAGAGGTCGAGGGGTGTCGAGGGCGTGGGGTCCCTAGGCTGCGCTCGGGACAGGCTCTGGTCGTGGGGCGTAGACCGGTCATCGTTTGTTATTGTCTGTTCTTTTTTTGATGGTACGGGTGGAGGTTGCGATACAGGCGCAGACTGCAGACCGCTTTTCGCGTCCCATGCCCCCGGCAGCATCCCTCCCGCCATCGCGAGCACGGCGAGCTCCAGCGCGAAAACGGGGTCCAAACCTGACTTTGCGTCGCGGCGCCGTTCGATCAAGAGAAGCGCAATGTCTCCAAGTTCAGATCTGTTAAAAGTGTCGAGAAGACCGGCGACCGGTCCGCCAGAAAGTAATTTTCGTTCGTTCGGGTCCTCCGCACGGATCAGAGACCGGACGACCGACAGGAGGTCATCGAACAACGTCATGACGGGAACGCCGTCATCCACGTAGGTCCGGAGGAGCGACAGTGTGCCGCCGACGTCGCGAGCCGAGGAGACGCGGAGCAGGTCAACGGCGAGCGGGAGGCGCGAGACGGGCAGGATCAGTTCCGCGATGTCGCGCGTGACCTTCTTGTCGCCGAGCGACGCGATCTGATCGAGGAGGCTTTCGGCGTCGCGTACGTACCCGTCCGCCGTGCGCACGATCGCGTGGATGACGTCGTCGTCGACTTTCAGGCCTTCTTCCTTCGCGAGGAACCGCAATCGCTCAGCCATGGCGTCCGGTTGTATGCGCTTGAACTCGAATCGCTGGCAGCGCGACACGATGGTCGCAGGGACTTTGTGAAGCTCGGTCGTGGCGAGCACGAACACGGCGTACTCCGGCGGTTCCTCAAGCGTCTTCAAGAGCGCGTTCCACGCGCTCGCCGAGAGCATGTGGCACTCATCAATCACGTAGACTTTTCGTTTCCAGCGCGCCGGGGCAAACCGGACGTGTTCGACGATCGCCTCACGCACGTTGTCCACGCCCGTATTCGACGCCGCATCCATCTCAATGAGATCGATGCAGCGACCGCCCGTGACGTCGGTACACGCGTCACACACATTGTCCGGCTCGCCCTTCTTTGGGTGAAGACAGAGAAGCGCCTTCGCAAATATTCGCGCGGTCGTGGTTTTTCCGATTCCGCGTGGGCCGGAAAAGAGGTATGCATGGCCCAAAATACCGCTCTCGACTTCTTTACGGAGCGTCTCGGTGATGTGCTGTTGTCCTGTGACGTCCTTGAAGGATTGAGGACGGTAGGCGCGGGAGAGAGGCATGGTCGTAAAAAGCTAAGTTTTCAAGTTTTTAAGTTCGTTGCAAGGAACTTATAAACTTGAAAACTTAGCTTAATGTGTAAACGTTTGTTTTGCTAGTAGCGCTTTATCACATTCTCCACGGCCGCCCAGCGGGACGGGGCGCTCTTCGGAACGAGGATCACGCAATCGTCTCCGGCCGTCCCTTTGAAGAAGGTGACCGAGGCGGTCAAAATGTTGTACTTCTTGCCGTTCGCGACGGATTTCCAGTCTCCCGTGTGCTCGTCGCGGGTGAGAACGCCCATCACGCGCTGACGTTCAATAGGACCGATCTGCTTGAACAAAAACGTCCCATTCGGGGCGATGGTGAGCTTCAAAATGTCTCCTTCGACCAATTTGCTCTTCGACGCGTAGTTCGGCGGCACAAGGTACTGTCGCCCATCGGATCCGACCATATGCTGCCCATCGAAGACGCCTTCGATGATTTTCCCTTCCTGCGCGGGTCCGATCGTCTCTCCGTCCACGGACGCGCGTCGTTGGATCAGATCTTCCAGGTCCGCCGGATCGGCGTCACTCGTCATGATACGCTCCAAACCAGCGAGTTCCTCTTTCAGGCTCGCTATAATTCTTCGCGCCAAGGCGAATTTCGTCTCAACGCCCGTTGCGGGCTCAGGCGTGCTGCCCGTTGCAGCCGCATCATCCGCGTTTTGTTTCGCCGGTTTTTCCGGCATATTTGTTTGAATCGGACCTTCCAATCCCACCCAGGATCAGAGATATCCACAGGAAGCTTAACGGGGCATCGTGTCACGGACAAGTGGATAAGTTGCTGCCTGCTAGGTTTTTAAGTTGGTAAGTTGAACATTTAGGAACGTTTGACGGTCATCAAGCAATCAATTACTGAATATAATATGGGAACATACAAGCAGCTATTTGTTTGGAAAAAGGCGGATGAGCTCGTCCGTCTCGTCTACCGTGCGACTGATTTACTCCCGATGAATGAAAAGTTCGGTCTCATTTCGCAAATGAACCGAGCTGCAATTTCGATCACTTCCAATCTCGCAGAGGGATCAGGATCGTCTTCAGGTGCAGACCAATTGCGTTATTACGGGTACGCCTATGCATCTGCAGTCGAATTGGACAGCCAAATTCGCATGCTGGAGCATCTTGGACTTGTTCACAGAAACGTCATTGCCGGACTGGATGCGGCGATGAGTAACGTTCTGCCACTTATTCATCTATTACGCCGATCGAACCGTAATAGACAACTTACAAACTTAAAAACTTAGCAGGTAGCTACAACAGTGCTTCTACTGAAGTCTGCCTTTCTAAAATCTCCGCTTCGACCAGCTCTCGCTTCCGGCCGTATTTGTACCGCGACAGCTCGCGGATCATGTTTGAAAGTTCTTTCGTTTCAGGGCGCTTTGCCTGAATCGGCTTGAAATTGAACGGCCGCGAAGCCTGGTTGTCGATCAGGATTTTTGCGTTGAAGGTGAACGCTTCCACGTTCACGAGGTCGTATTCGCCGAACACGGGCGCGAACTCCTTCGCAAGGAATTCCGCGTCCTCGACGCCGATGCGGTTCACGAACATACTCCCGACGTTCCCGAAGATCGCATCGCGGACGGCATTGTCGCCTCCTTTGCCTCCGAGCTGGCCGATGAATTGGTGCGCGATAATAAGATCCAGACCGTACTTCCGCGCCTCTGACAAAATGGCACTGATTGAATCCGTCAGAAAGTTCTGGAATTCGTCGATGTAAAGATAAAAATCCTTTCGGTCTTCCGCTTTCATATCGCCGCGCGCGAGCGCGGCCATGAGGATCTTGCCCACCAGGACCATACCCACCAAATACGCGTTCAAATCTCCGATCTTGCCCTTCGAGAGCTTCAAAATGAGGATCTTTTGGGTATCCATAACGTCGCGAATGTTGAATGCGCTCTTCTGCTGACCGATGATGGGGCGCAGGTAGTCGTTCGAAACGAACGGCGTGAGTTTGCTCGTGATGTACGGAACCATGTTCTGGAGACTCGCTTCGCCGCCGGCTTTCTGCGCTTCTTTTATCCAGAAGTCTTTTACCACCTGCGTTTTGCACTTCGAGAGCTTGAACTCGCGGAACTCTTCGTCCGAAAGCACCTTGGGAATCTCAAGGAGCGTGCTGCCGGATTCGGGATGATCCATGAGGAGAATCATCGCGTTCCTCATGTACTGCTCGAACATCGGCCCGCCGGTGGATTTCAGGTCGTACAACTTGTCGAAGATCTTCAGCATCTCGTTGATCACGAACGTCTTTTGTTCCGGAAACTTCGGATCGTACTCGAGCATGTTCAAGCCCATCGGCCGATCGAAGTCCGCGGGGTCGAAGAAGATCACGTCGTCGGCGCGCTCGCGAGGGACGAAGTCGAGCGCGTCATCCGCGAAGTCTCCGTGCGGGTCAATGATGCAGCAGCCGCGGCCCTCCGCGATGTCCTGCTGCGCAAGAGCTTTCATCATTTCCGTTTTTCCCGTGCCCGACTTGCCGATGATGTACATGTGCCGCCGCCGGTCCTGCTGCTTCATGCGGATGATGTACCGGTGACCGCGGTACTCGGAATACCCGAGGACGACGCCTTCGGTCGGAAGATTCGACGGTGGGAGCGCCTTGCGGGAGAGGAGCCAGTTGATCTTGGGCGTCTCGGTGGTAGAGAGCGGCATGTGAAAGACCGACGCCATTTCCTCTGCGTTCAATGTGATCTTGTAACGCTCGTCAAAGTGGCGGTAGATAAAGTGCTTCACGAGCGACGTCCGGTACTTCGGCATGGCCTTCACGAACGAATTACCATACTCGTAGATGTTGTACTGCCCGAACGTTCCCAGTATGTCATTCAGCTCCCGTTGCGCGCGTTCCGGCGTCTTCGATGACACGACGATGCGCACGTTGACGTCGAGTCCGGCTTTTGACGCTTTTTCCTCAAGGCCTTTGACCATTTCTTCCTCGAGTGGCGACAGACGGTACACATCCTCCGGCTTCTTCTCGCCGGACTTTGCCGCGGACGCGAGTCCTTTCAGTTCCTTTCCGACCGAAGACATCATCCCGCCGCGTTTGACGTCCTTAAGCTTCTTCCCCTGCTGCATGCCGCGCGCGATGCGGAGCCCTTCGCTCCTCCAATTCCCCGACGCGGATCGGACGATGAACTGAATCGCGGCGCCGTCGCCTTCCTGGAATTTGGACAAGGAATTGGTCAGTGAATTCAACGGATCCGAATCGAGCTTCTTATACGTCTTCACGGGGAAGACGCTGGAACGCCGGAATTTTAGATAGCTCCCCATCACGATCCCCGTAGGGCTGAAAATGTTGTAGTCCGGAATCTCTTCGATCTCGGCGTGCGGGTACTGCGCGTGGATCTGTTCTTCGATGAACGCTTTGTATTCGCGCGGCGTTGCGACGTAGTAGGAAATTTTGTCGTGCAGGAAGACGATCTCGAACGAGAAGTGGTCCGTGCGTCCGAAGAGCCACGCGCCGAGCCCTTTCTGCGACGTGAGGGACCCTAGCGTCGAGAAAACCGTTTCCATTACCGCGACCTGCTCCTGAATCTGCTGCGTGGACTTCTCTCCACCTCCCTCATCCTTCTTCGTCTCTTTCGGCACGCGGACGAGGAGGATCGCCATGTTGAACGCCCGCCGCGCGCTCCCGCGCTTCATGTACTGACGGCGGATGAAAAGTATCGCGGTCCACGTGATCGCGAAAAATCCGAGCATTACGAGCGTGATAGTAACGTACGGACTCGCGAGCGCGTCTCCAACCGCGGGCAGACTCAAATTCGGGCCCTGATCGGTCAGGACATCCACCTGCAGCATCCCGGGCATGACGATCATGACGAGTTCAGACCCGCTTCTCCCTCTCTTCCTTCATGGCTTCGACCAGTTCGACGATCCTGTCCGTTTTGATTTTCGCTTCCTGCTCCAGGAAGAATTTGTTGACGCCCGGAATCGTTTTCAGCCAGGCGTAGATGAGCTCGAGGACGCGTTTCACCTTCACGTTCAGCGCCCGTACCATTTCCGCGATCTCCGTCGCCGCTTCTTCGCCCTTCTTCCGAAAGAGCGCCTTCGCCTCTGCCGGCAACGTGGAATAGAAAGGTCCGATCCCCTGCTCCAGCACCTTTTCCACTTCGATGATGGTTTCGTCCTTCGGCGCCTTTACGACCTGACCCGTCGCGACGGCGCCCGGTCTCGTGGCAGCCTCCTTCGCGGCTTCCAGTTCCGATTTCGTCTCGGCGTGGAGGACGTCGTCTTGTGTTTCGGCGAGCGACTCGCGCGCGAGCTCATCCGCCTCAACGGTACTCAATTCGTCGAGAGACGGCGCCGTCTCTGAAACGACCGGGACGACCGGTTTCTCCGGCGCCGGTTTTGCACCCGGGAGCCCATTCGTCATTACGTCAGTATAGCACATGCCCGCATGTGATATACTGCGTTCATTCGAGGGGCCATGATCAATCCAAAGAAGTTTCCCGTCGTAAAAACCGACTCCCTGGAGTGGGTCTTCGTGACGCGGAACGCGCCGGACGACATCAACGAACTCCGCCGCCGGTACCGGTACCACCCGTTAGACCTGCGGGACATTCTTCCGCCCGTTCAGCGCCCAAAAGTGGTGGCGCGCGACGGGTACGTGTTCATGATCCTGCTCTTTCCGATCTTTGACCGGAAACTGCGCCAGATCAGGGCCACGGAGGTGGATTTCTTCGTCTCGCCGGAACGTCTCATTACCGTGAACGTGGACGGGTATGAACCGCTGAAAGGCCTCTTCGAGTCGTGTCTGCAAGGATCGTCGCAGCGCCGCATCTGTCTTTCCGGCGACGTCTCGCAGCTGCTCTACGCGGTCTTGAACGACATGCTCATGAGCGTGTTTCCCATGCTCGTTCACATCAACACGGACCTGGACTCCATCGAGAAACGCATGTTCACGCAATACGAAAAAAATCTCATCCAAGAGCTTCTTCGGATCAAGATGAACGTGGTGAATGTGCGGAAGGCTATGCAGGGTCACCGTCACACGATCCAGTGCCTGGTCGAAACGGCGCCCGCGTTCCTCCCCATCCACCGGCTTCGCGACTACTTCGACGAACTCGTGGATCACACGAAAGAGATCTGGGAAACGCTCCAGATTCAAAAAGACACTGTGGACGCGCTCCACGAGACGAACCAGTCACTGATCGACTTCCGGATCAACGAGATCATCAAAACGCTCACGATCATCTCGGTCATCGTGTTCCCGCTCACGCTCATGGCCGCGATTTTCGGCATGAACGTGGAGAACATGCCGATCGTGAGTCATCCGCAAAGTTTCTGGATCATCCTCGCGCTCATGGCAGCCGGGTCCGGAGGAATGCTGTTCTACTTCAAGTATCGGAAGTGGTTCTAGTTTTTTTACCGTTCGAGTACGTACCCATCCTTCCCATCAACAACAACCCAACCCTTTGACAGTAATTCGTCTCGCATCTTGTCCGACGTCTGCCAGTCGCGTTCGGACCGCGCCTTCCAGCGCCGGTCAGCCAATGTTTTGATCTCGACTGGGATGAGAAGCGGTTTTGCGACGTACTCGTCCAGCTTGAGACCCAGCACGCGATCCATCCAGAGGAGCGTGGACGCCTTGGCGGCGGACGGGTACTCGGAATCAACCGTCTTCCAGAGCACGGCAAGCGCTTCGGGCGTGTTCAGGTCGTTCTCCATGGCCGCTTTGAACTCCGCTTCGAGGTCTGCGCATCCGATTTCAGGAGCGGACCAGGTCCTGACAATCCGCTGTAGCTTTGACAACGCCTGTGAAGCGCCATGGACCGCTTCCCATGTGAAATTCTGCTTTGACCGGTAGTGCGCGCCGAGCGCGAAGAATCGAAACGCCATCGGGTCAACGCCCTTGGACCGGAGGTCGTCCACCGAGTAGTCGTTTTTGAGCGACTTGGACATTTTTTGGCCGTCAACCGTCAAAAACTCACCGTGGACCCAATAGGTTGCGAGCGGCACGCCGTAGGCCGCCACGCTCTGTGCGATCTCGTTTTCGTGGTGCACCGGAATATGGTCCACGCCTCCCGCATGGATGTCGAACGGCTGTCCAAGCTCCTTCCGGCTCATGGCAGAGCACTCGATGTGCCAACCCGGGAATCCCTTGCCCCACGGACTCTCCCATTCCATCTGACGCTTGGACTCCGGAGGCGAGAATTTCCACAACGCGAAGTCGGTCGGACGGCGTTTCTCGGGATTGGACTCAACACG
>MGEH01000036.1:7551-13721 GCA_001791275.1 Candidatus Uhrbacteria bacterium RIFCSPHIGHO2_12_FULL_60_25
GGACGGCGTTTCTCGGGATTGGACTCAACACGCGCGCCCGCTTCTTTCTCGTCGAGACGCTGACCGCTGAAGGATCCGTATGACGGCAGCTTCGACGTGTCGAAATACACGCCGTCGCTCGTGCGATACGTAAACCCTTTTTCTTCAAGCGTCTTCACGAGCTCGATCTGTTCGGCGATGTGATCCGTCGCTTTCGGGAGGGACGCCGGCGCGAGGACATTGAGCGCCTTCAGGTCTTCCAGGAATAACGACGTGTACATGCGCGAAATATCCCACGCCGTCTTCCCTTCTTCGCGCGCCGCTTTCTCGAGTTTGTCCTCGCCCGCGTCCGCGTCGTCCGTGAGGTGCCCAACGTCCGTGATGTTCATCACGTGCTTCACGTCGAGACCTTCGAGATGCGTCAGCGCGCGGCGAAGGACGTCGCCCATCACATACGTCCGCAGGTTCCCGATGTGCGCGCGCTGGTACACGGTCGGCCCGCACGCGTAAAACCCGATCCGGCCCGGGGTGATGGGACGGACCTCTTCGAGCTTCTTCGTGGCGGTGTTCCAAATGGTGAGCATCTACATCAGTATACGCGTCATAGGCTTAAAATCGAAACCCCGACCCGCGAGTGTGCGGATCGGGGTGCTTTGCGACGACGATCAATGGTAACCGGGCTCGATAGATGCGATATCTCCATCCGCTTTGAGGAGGTCGAGAATCTCTAATGCACACGCGGTATCGTATCGAACCGATTCATCGCCAAAATAGGTTGATTCGTCCTTGAGATCGCTGTCATCTACGACGTAGCGCTCTGCGATACATGGCGCCAGGCGACTACGCGCGTACTGCGTGCGGAAGCGTGCTGTGAGTGAACACTCCCAAGGCATCCGCGGTTCGACATAGACGATATCACCTCGGCTTTGGGCGAATTCCACCATGTGAAGGTGTAGCCCCGCGTCTGTTACGTCTTCTGGCGTCTCCTGCCTGAAAAACGCCAGTACGAGATACATGAACTCAACGACCAAGATGAGCAGAAGTGATCGCATGACAGAACTCCATTGTTGAAGGTACAAAGATGAAATAACATTCACTATACATTCAGTAAGACAATTCGTAGAGCGTGTCAAATAGCAGAAAAATGACTTAACCAAGCACATTTTCGTGGGTGGCTGTGTACAAAATCAGCATTCTGTCATTGATGACACCTTCAAAACAGAAACCGGATCTGGTCTACAAGTTCATGGCACTGATTGCCGTCGTGGCGTGCATCGCCCTTGCACCCAAGTGCCAGAAGCAGGGATCAACTCATCCCCGCCAGACAAGAATCAACTCTGGCGGGGATTTGGTTCCCTACGATTCATTCGACCGATATGTTCGTTTCGTATACAATCGACGAAAGGAAATATCTATGCAGCCAAAGAGCAAGGGTACGAAATATTATTACGGAAAGCGTGGCACTTATTTGCGCGAGCACGCCCAGTTTCTGCACGAAGCGAACCTAGAAAAAGACGCCTCGTTTTTAGTGAAAGCGCTTGGGCTAAAAAAGCGTCAATTTACTTTGGATATCGCTTGCGGTCAAGGACGCCATGTCCATGCGCTGGCGCGCCGCGGTTACTCCGTGGACGGGGTTGATTTTTCTGATCACCTTCTCGCTTTAGCAAAGAAATCAACCGATAAGACGCTCAAGCATCGGTCGATGTTCTATCGGTCGGATGTGTCAAAACTCGCCCTCAAAAAAAGATACAACCGCGCCTACTGGTTCTTTTCCGACCTGGCGAACATCAACATACCCAAAACGTTAATGGCCATCAGTCGTAATCTCGAGGTCGGCGGCCGCTTCCTGTTGGACACGGACAACGTTTTCCGCCTTATCCGATACTTACATAAAAACAAAAAAACCGATTTCGTCTTCAACGCACAACGGTTGGAACTTGTGGATGTGCGTCATGGTTTGGTTATTCCATATCCTGTCGTCCCGATGTGGCGGGAATGGCTCAACCAGGCAGGCCTTCGCATCGAACGCGTCATGGGAGATTATCAATTTCATCCATACACGGCCTTGAGCCCAAGATTAATTTTGATCATAAAGAAAACTGCCTGAGTCGAGTGACTCAGGCAGACGGAGCGTATTTGAATCGCTTCATGCGGAAGTTGCGTGGGTACTCGCGACCATCTCGTGCAGACGTTCAACCTTGCACCTGAAGAGGTCGGGGTCTTCGGTGAGGATCCACATCAGCTCCAAGATGGAATCACGAATCTCAACGCACTTGAAGTGCGGACTTCGCACGTCCTTGGTCGTCTGGAAGTTCTCCCCGCGGCAGTTTCCTGCGCAGAGGTAGCGAACATCGCAGGCAGCGCATTGCGAGTTCAGTGTATCGATATTGAGGGACCGAAGCTCATGCAGACGTGGAGATCGTTCCCATATATCGGAGAGAGAGTCCTTACGCAGGTTACCGAGACGGAATTGGGGTACCGCAGTATCAGCGCAGGGATAGAGCGAACCGTCTGGCTTGACGTAGATGGCCCTGTTTGTGCCGATGCCACAAGTCGTGCTTTTCACTCCGCCCGCGATGCCCATGAGCTGATTCGCGAAGGTCGAATGCATCATCAGTTGTTGGAAGCGCTCATTGCCACTTACCGTCTCGAATATCTTCCGATAGAATACCGCCAACGGAACGGCGATGAGTTCCTGCTTCGTGCGGCGGCTGTTGCCGCGTCCGACATGCATCATGTTCAGACAATTGAAGCCGGAAACACCGAGCGTATCCGCCAGATGAAGCGTTCCCGCAATTTCATCGAGATTGCTGGCATGGACGAACATGTTGATCGCCACCGACACTCCGTGTGCCGTGAGCGAACGAATCGCCTGAACCGATTTTTCGAAATTGCCAGCACCACGGATCGCCTCATGCGTTTCCGTCCGACATCCATCGAGAGAGATGGACATCTTCAGTCGCGGGTAAGCGGCCAAATGCTCGATTTGCTCAGAGGTAAGCAAGGCTGCGTTGGTGTTGACCTGCACGAAGAAACCGCACCCGTGGACGTACTCGATGAGCTCAAGCGCGTCCGGCCGTGTGAAGAGCTCACCACCCGTCAATGCGACTCGGGAGACGCCGTTGTTCCATGGCATTCTCGTGAGCTGATCGACGACAGACTTGATCTCGTTCGTCGTCATCTCGTTTGGCAATGCGCGACTTGCATGGGCATAGCACATGGCACAAGACATGTTGCACCCCTGGGTGGTCGCAATGACCAAGACATTCTCCACATCGTTGACCTGAAAGTCCGGCGAGAACTCTTCAACGTGTGCCGTCTGGTTGTTGACGGCGAGAACGCCTGAAGAATACAGGAGGTCGGAGGTCTCGCGATAGATTGCTTCGGCTTCTGCCTGCGGAATCGCCAGTTTCTTGGCGATGGCATCAACGATCGCCGGTGGCTCCTGCAACGCGAAGGCGTCAAGGATATGGACGATTTCTTCCGTGGCCGAGAACCAATACGGCTTAGACGGAAAAAGGACGACAGTCGCGTTTCCGCGACGGACGATCGACGGGATCTCGAGAAGTCTTATGGACATCTTGCATCTCCTTCAAAAGAAACGCAGGGGGCGAAGAGCGGCCCCCTGCGGAAGGGCGGCCTACTGGCCGCGGTAGTACATGACGCCCTGAGACTCCTTGGTCAGAGCGATGACGACGCGATTGCCGCGATTGAGGATGCGAAACTTCACAGCGGCCGTCGGACGCTTCTCAGGACAGGATGCCCTGTCGCCACTCTGTTCCATGGCGATTCTCCTTTTGTCAAGGACCCTGGAACGCGCATCTGCCGAATTGCCGATGCCGCCCCGTAGACACTATTTACTTACACAATCATAAATTGTCAACACAAATTCAGGACAAATGAATCCGATCATACCCCGCCAGCATGCCGGCGCGGTGTTCGTATTATTTCTTCTCCAGCGCCTCCACCCTCGCCTTCAACGCATCGTTTTCGGCTTTGAGCTCCTTGATGGAATTCAGCATGGCCCAGAGAATGGGATCCGAATGCAAGGTGAAGTAACCCTGATTATCAATCCCGATCGCTTCTGGTATTACCTTTTTAACGTCTTGAGCGATTAAACCGACGTTCTGTTCGTCTGATGACAAGCCGAGTGGATTATCAGATTTGTAGTGGAAGTATACGGGCGAAAGTTTTTCTACCGCATCCAGCCCTCGCTGATACGAGCCGTCGACGTTTTTCAATCTGGCATCGGATGTCGCGGCCCAGGAGGTACCACCAACGGATTTATACGCATCACCGACGACATGGAGCTTCTGGGTCGGCGACGTCGTGCCGATACCGACGTATCCGGTGCTCGATGCGATCATCATTTGTGTTGCGTTGTTTTCGCGGAAAAGTATGGCACCAAATGTTGGACGATTGAAGATGAGCGTTTGGTCTGGACTACTCAAGATGTTATAGGTGCCGCATGATCCTGACATACTGCTACCGTTCAACGAAATGCCAGAAAAGTTACCTAAACAACCATTAGTACCTATATTGACGACACCCGTGCCGTTGCCCTTCACCGTAAGCATGTTCGCCGGAGCCGTGGTGCCGATACCCACGTAACCGGTTGAATCCATGATCCGCATTTTTTCAACGTTGCTTGTTTTGAAAAGAAGATTGTGAGCGGACAGAACCGAGATGCTCGCGCCGCCCGCGTCCACGCCCATAAGGATATTGCGCGTGCCGTCTTTTATGTTCATGTAGCTCGATACTGCGCCGCTGACGGTCAGATTGTAGTCCGGAGCCGTGGTGCCGATGCCGACTTTTCCGGCATCAGTCACGGTAAGCAAATCGGTATTATCGCCGTTCAATTCGTACTTTGAAACCTTGAACGATTTGCCTGCAATATTTGGAATGCCTGCAACGAGCGTATTCGCTACCTTGAACAATCCCCAACGCCCGAGTCCACTATATATTCCCGATGTGAACGGATCATGGCCGCGCGTGATGAGGGGGCGATCAAGCGCATCCAAGACAACGCCCTTGTTCCCGGCGGAAAAGATATCTGATCCGCTATAGACTCCGTACCCGGAGTAACCCAACGCACCCCATTTGCTTGGATCTCCATTAAGGACGCCGTAAACACCCGACTCGCCGCCAGATCCATACACGCCAGCCGTGCCGCCATTTCCAGTAACACCGCGTGTGCCTCCGTATCCCTGAACACCATAGAGAATGCCGCTACCAAAAACACCCATAGTGCCATAAGCGAGATGCCCTTCAGATCCATCAGCATTCCACCCTGTCACGCCATAGGCAGTGCCAGTAAAATAACCGCCAGTACACCCCGCCGCCGTACACAACGCTTCGACACCCTTAGGGAGACCTTGTGCATATAACCCCCTGCCACCTGCACCCGTCCCGACAAAATACGCTCCGGTATCGCCAGCACCATAAACGCCCTCGGCTGCACCGATACCGAGCACACCAGAGCCCTGCATTGCTGTGAAATATCCACCATACCCTGAAATGGCGCTGTTATTTGTACTAATAGCACCCTGACCCGCGGTACTGATATTAATGTTCAATTGCC
This sequence comes from Candidatus Uhrbacteria bacterium RIFCSPHIGHO2_12_FULL_60_25, assembly GCA_001791275.1. Classification (GTDB taxonomy): domain Bacteria; phylum Patescibacteriota; class Patescibacteriia; order 2-12-FULL-60-25; family 2-12-FULL-60-25; genus 2-12-FULL-60-25. The sequence continues at coordinate 13,112 of MGEH01000036.1, forward strand.
CGGTCATCGCATCCCCCGTCGTATCCACCCAAATATCCGCCGGCGCGCCCCCGCCTGCAGGCCACGTGAGCCTGCACCCCGGACCATATCCGGTGTCTGTAGCATCACTCAATAAACACATTTTCCACGTAGTGAGTTCACCAAACCCTGAACTCCCCTGACCAGAAACGGTCAGATCGCCTTGGATGTTCGCCGAAAAGCCCGTTCCCGCAGGATTGAAATTTCCAAAATTTAACAATGTAGTCACACCAGCTCCATCAATTCGAATTGTTTTTCCCGTAGGCATGTAAATGTTGTTATTTGCCCACAGATCACCGCCTACGTTCGCATTACCTCCAATCGTTCCAATGCCACTCACGCTAAAATTTCCCGTTTGAGGACTAGGTCCTCCTGTCTGCAGCCATACAGGACCTTCAACGTTCCCACTTGGCGCGGTTTGCGACGGCGGTATCCATGTACCGGCAAGTGCGGCGATCGGTAACGAGGCAGTCATCACTGCCAAAATGTAAACGTGGCGGCGTTGCATATGACGACAGTATATCATAAATCGAAAAGCGGCTCGACCGAGAGGGGTCGAGCAGCTTCCGAGGGTCCCGAAGGACCGTCCCCG
>MGEH01000036.1:13758-40333 GCA_001791275.1 Candidatus Uhrbacteria bacterium RIFCSPHIGHO2_12_FULL_60_25
TCACAGGCATGGGCATGATGCCGGTGACGAACTCTGCGATGCTGTCAAGAGGCGCTTCCGCACTCCACGAACCGAGGCTGAGTTCGCTCAGACGAGCGGTCCCAGCACCGTTGGGGAATGCGCTTCCTCCGGAGAGGCACGCACCGTCCCTCGGCACCCAGACAGAGTGCTCCGAGTCCGTGACGCTGCTGTTGTTCCGATCCCAGGACACGAGGTCCGTGGAACCGAGACGAACGCCGCGGTAGTTGCCGGGAGTACCGGAGTACCCCACGACGTACAGATCCGTCGCGCCATGAACGTCCGAGAGGTAGACCACGTCCGAAGGGATCGTCGTGATCTTGGACCACGTCGATCCGTTGAACTTCCAGAGGATCCCTTCGATCGGATTTTTTCCAGAATCGAGCCTGGACCCGACCGCGTAGACCTCAGTGGCAGACTTGCCCCAGAACGCGTTCATCTTGGTTGGGGCGGAGTGTGCCGGCAAAGTCATCTGGATCCAAGCACTTCCGTTCTTTTGGAAGATTTTGGTATCCCAGAGCGTCGATCCGAAGTACACGTCCACCATGACGAAAACATTCGAAGCGTCTGTGCCCCAAATGGAGCGCACACCCGTGTCGCCGAAGACAGTGACCAGGTTCGAATCAACCGTCCACGCGCCGCCGTTGACGCGGTGCAGCAATTTGCCCCGTGCTGCTCCGGCGGAAGGCTTCGTGTTGCCACCAGCCCATACGTCATTCGCAGACGAGCCCCAGACCGAGTACATGGCGAACCACGGATCGGTCATCGTCGGTAGCGTCATCGGGCTCCAGTTCACACCGTCGTAGTGCGCGATCTCGCCCGTGGCGTAGGTGCCGGTCGCGACGTAGACGTCGCTTGCGGACGAGGCCCAGATGTCGCCGGTCAGGTCCATGCCTGCCGGGAACGTGGTGTCACGCGTCCAGCCGGAACAGCTGAAGGGCTGTGGCGGAGTTCCGCCCGTGCCCCCGCTGCCGCCGATTCCTGCGTCGGATCCTGCCGAGCCGCCCGTGCCGGACGAACCGGCCGAGCCGTCGCCTGCGTCGGGATCGCCTCCGGTGCCGCCAGTTGCGGTCGTTCCCGAGCTGCCTGCGGCCCCTCCGTTTCCAGAGGCGCCGCCCGTTGCGGTCGTGCCGCCGGTGCCGGCATCGGGCTCGCCGCCCGAGCCTGCGACGCCGCTTGATCCTGCGGCTCCAGCATAGCTGGCAGCGCCGCCCAAGCCTGCATCGGGGTCGCCGCCCGCGCCTCCAGACGGAGTTCCGCCGTTGCCGGAGACTCCTCCGGCACCCGACGTTCCGCTGACGCTGGCCGAACCGCCGCCGTTGCCGGACGTACCGCCGGAACCAGAGGCTCCGCTGTCGCCGGACGCGCCGGACGTTCCGCTGACGCTGGCCGAACCGCCTGACGAGCCGGATGAGCCGCCGGAGCCAGAGGCTCCACCGACACCACCCGCACCGCCCGGATCGCCTCCGGTTCCCCCGCCTGACGGGGTTCCACCGGTACCCGAGCTTCCGCCCGAGGCGATGCCACCCAGACCGCTGCCTCCTTCGAGACATCCGGTACTCAACGTGCAGACGGAACCTTCTCCGCCGGTGTTGGACCCCTTCGGGCCCTCGCCGTCGCCCGAGCATCCCCAGGCGAGAACGGCGATGAACAGTGCGCAAAGCGCACTTGAGCGCCACTCAATCGCCTTCATGGTCGGACTCCTTTTGTTGCCAGTAGTTTTGAAAGTACTGCCTTGAGAGAGACTCCTACGGGCCCTATTGCCCGCAAGACACCCGCTTTTCAGGCTTTTGAGACCTGTGGAGCAGATAAAGCATTACAGCATGATTGAGCGAAAATGTCAAGTCTGGCATACCCGCTCTGCTGCTTGCCTAATTTCAACATACCACTGTCAAGCCTGCTTGGTAAGGGGATGGTGGATAACTATATTTCACTCACATGTCATCCTATACGCCGTATTCGAACTATGTTTGAGATGAAAGTCATTCCAATCCGGACGCGCATGTTTCGGCAAGGAGATTCTTTGGAAGATTTTATCGTTGAACATCTCGCGCGGCCTAACGAGGGCGGGATCATCGCCGTTACGTCGAAGATTGTCGCGCTTTCGCAAGGCCGCGTTGTTTCGCTCACCGGACCAATGGAGAAAGAGCGATGGATTCGAAAGGGGTCGTCGCAGACGCTGAAGACCCCCTGGTGTTTCTTGACGAAGGTCAACGGAGAATGGGTCGCGAACGCGGGAGTGGATGAGTCGAACGCGGACGGATCGCTCATTCTGCTGCCCCGGAATATTCAAAGAACCGCCGCATCGCTCATCACGCGACTCAAAAAGCGCTACCGTCTGCAAAGGCTCGGCGTGATCATCACGGACACGCGGATTTATCCGATGCGCGTCGGCACGATGGGCGTCGCCGTCGGATATGCAGGGTTCGCGCCGATCAAGAACTATGTGGGGATGCCGGATCTCTTCGGACGAAAACTGAAACGGACTCAAGCGAACATCGTGAACGCACTCGCCGTCGCCGCGGTGCTCGTGATGGGCGAGGGTGCGGAACGCCGGCCGCTCGCGGTGATTGAAGGCGCGGACGTCGTGTTCGGAGGGCATGCGCCGTCCATCGCGTCGCTCACGATTGATCCACGCGATGACCTGTACAACGCCGCATATGCCAACCGTCGGCGTCATTGATCATGAGCCTGTCCATCGGTTCGTCCCACATATTGCGTAACAGTTCGTTTTCATGGATGTGCCCGCAGAATGCGACCCCGACGCGCATCCAATTCCGAGGCAGTTCATGAAGAAAACGATCGTACCATCCTCTACCACGGCCACGCCGCGTCCCGATCAGATCGAATGCGCGCCCCGGGATCAACAGAATAGCGCGGTCAACATCGCCATGCGCGTCACGGAGTTTGCGCGCGGTATCGATGGGGTCGCTTGAAGGATTTTGATCCAGCGCCACGATTCGTGACTTCGGGCCAGCACATCCCTCGATCGAGCGCGGATCCGGCTCGTCCGGCAGAGGAGTGTAGGATACGATCAAATCCGCCGTTCGGAGGAGCCGCGAGAATGATGCCGGAAGGCTTGACTTTTTTCTCATTTTGATCTACAAGGAACTTGGTTCCTTCCAAAGATCACTGTACCCTTTCGGAGAAATTTCATGAAGAAACAGAGAACACTCGTGACGGCCACCATCGAGCGGCTGGCGAAGAAGATGGGGATCGAAGTCCACGTCGAGCCGATGTGGGGTTATGTCGGGCAAATCGTTCTGCCCGACGGGCGCAAACGATACTTCCGCAACACGAATCTCGATCTGAACGGGCTTGGAGCCTCCGAGATTGCGCGGGACAAGGCGTACGCCGATCACTTTCTGCGCCGAATGGGCTATCCGATCATATCGGGCGAAGTCTTCTATACGCCGCGGTGGTGCAAATCCATCGGTAGTCGACGCGGTCCGGATGCCGCATATCGCTACGCAAAGCGCATCGGATTTCCGGTCATCGTGAAGCCGAACAGCAAGAGCCAGGGATCCGGTGTCCGCAAGGTCTACAATAAGCGCGAACTCCTGCGCGCAATCAAGGCCTTCGAGCACAACGAGCGCGTGTTCCTGGTGCAGCGCGTCGTCACGGGCCACGACTATCGCATCGTCGTTCTCGACGGCGTGGTGATTTCGGCATACGAGCGTCTTCCGCTGTCCGTGACGGGCGATGGGCGCATGACGGTCGCGCAATTACTTCGAAAGAAGCAGCTCTCGTTCATTCGCGTCGGTCGCGACACGATCCTCAAACCGCATGACGATCGCATCACGGCAGAACTTCAGCGACAGGGGGTGACGCGGAGAACGGTGCCGAATAGAGGCGAGAAGATCGTTCTTCTGCCCAACGCGAATCTTTCCACGGGCGGCGACGCCATCGACGTGACGACGGCGATTCATCCGACGTGGGCGGCGCTCGCGAAGAAGATCGCGCACGACATGAACCTCCGCTACATCGGCATCGATGTGATGAGCCGGGACGAGCTCGATCATTCGCCCGCCTCCTACGTCATCATCGAGATCAACGCGGCGCCCGGCCTCGACAACTACGCGACGATGGGCAAACGCCAAAAGCAGATCGTGGAGGATCTGTATGCAAGGGTGCTCAAGGCGCTTCTCCTGTAGGCGCACGCAACAGCCGGCGGTCACAGAACGCGACCGCCGGCTTTTCAATTCGACCAATCGATCGTTTCCAGGAGATGCCAGCACACATCGTCCGACGTTTCGATTTCGAGATGAGAGGGAATGTCAAACGTGAGGACGTCTCGGCCAAACGGAACAAAGCGACGCGCGCCGCACCAGGATTCTTTGCGTTTCCAGTGCGTGAGATCATCGCAGGAGACCCCGAGTTGGGCGTCAGGCGTCGCGTGCACGACGAGTCCGCGATCCGTGACAACGCCGACGTGACTCACATGCGCGTCGGGCGTTCCGACCGGCGGACAGATCGATCCGCTTAAGAAGGCGAGGTCGCCGGGCATGATCTCGTCGTCTTCGACGGGAATGCCCGCGGAAAACTGATGCAGACACCTGCGCGGAATCCAGATGCCGCGCTCGGCGTAGAGCCATTTGGCGAAACTCGAACAGTCGAACGCGCGTGGCGCTTCAACAAACCGCGCGCCGCGACGATAGACGGATCGCTCCACGCACGAAAGCGAGAGTCTGGAGACATCGATGTCGCGCAGAACGAACCCGCTCTGTCGAAGACGATTCAGAATTTCACCCGTTGGGAGGGGAAGGTGCCAGGAATCAACATCGACGGCAATGCGCCGTCCACTCGCTCGAAAGTGCATGTATCCTCCGGCGTTATGCTATGCGCGCGATCACAAGGCGTCAATACAATGCGACCCGTGCGGCCTCGTGGTATACTCATCACTACCTAATCATATGCACGCTTACTCTGAAAAAAGCGCTTCGCGCTACATCCTCGTTACGCTGGCCGTCGTGCTGTTCGTCACGGCCATGGTCCTCGTGATCCTTCAGAACACATCGTTCAAAACGACCGGCTTCGGCATCAAGACGTACGGAGACGGGTATGTGGACGGATTCACCAAGGCCCGCGAGCTCGCGTCGCAGGCGGGGCTCCCAAGTCTGCCGACTCGTCAAGCGCTCTCCGGGACAATCACGGACGTCGCGACCGACTCGGTGACGTTCACGGCAATGGGCCTCGTCATGGACGAACGCGTGGACGGCGTCGGTCTCACGCGGGCGGCGTACGTCACGAAAGACACCGTCATCGTTCTGATGAGTCTGCGCCCGGCGGAGGAAATGCAGAAGCTGCAACAGGCTTTCGCCGAACAGATGGGAAAGCTGAAGCCCGGAGGCAGTCCCCCGACCCCGCCAAGCCCATTCGTGGCTAAAGAAATCGCGCTTACGGATGTTCAAACAGGTGATCTCGTCACGGCGTTCTCGACAAACCAGGAAGACGTAGCACGCGCTGAAAGCTTCTACGCATCACGACTCGAGATCCGCAGAACACGGCGATAGAGACGGAACGAAAACATCCGCTCACAGGCGGATGTTTTCTATCGGTTCGACCGTGCTGGGCTGTTGCAAGATCGGCGGTTTCGGGAAGGGCTCGGCGATCGGTTCTTCCGGAGGACGATCCAAGAGAGGCTTCATCAGCACCGGCTTCACCGGGATCGGCGCAACGAGACCCGGATCGTTCGCAAGCCTCGCATTGATGTCCTTCAGGATCAGTTTGATGCCGGGAGGCGTGGAACTCGTGGCGACCAATTCGATGCCGCCGTCCTTCCGGCGAAGAATCTGAAGCCGACCACGCTCAATCACGCCGCGCAACCGGATGCGGAGAGCTTCGAAACGATCTTGTGTGATGGGCTTTATGATGCGCTTGGGCGGAAGTCCGAGAGGGTCTTTCGGGGGCATGCGCGTTCCCGTCGCACCGAGAGTGCCTTCCACGTCCTCGGTAGGGAGAACCCGCACGTCGTTCTCTTCGAGCTTAAAGGGAAGTCGCTGTTCGATGGCTTCCTTGCGCTTGAGCTGGAGTTCGAATTTGAGTTTGCGCTTCTCCTGGAGTTTCTCAATCCGTTCCGTGACGATCCGCGTCTCCTCCTCGATGACAGCTTCCAACCGCTCCCGGACCTGTTCATCGGGGATGCGTTCCTTCACGCGTTCGAGCACGCGGGCTTGTTTTTGTTCAACGGCGGAAAGCGCATCGTCGAATGTCGCTCGTTCTCCATTCTGTAGGGGTTCGCCTGTCGTGACCGCTTGCTCAAAGTTCGTCGTAAATTTTTGAACATGCGACTGTTGAATGACCTTGCGCTTCACGGCCATGATCTCCATTTCGCGTACGCGCTTTTTGAGCTGCTTGATCTTCACGGCGGCCTTTTTCGCCGGCGTGACCGCAATCGCTTCTTCGACCCGCTCAACTTGCTCGCGGATGGGATAGAGCGGATGGTCCGGGACCACGTCGTCCGACGTGTAGGCGTACGTGGCGGTGCCCGCGCCGAGCATCGTGACGATTGAGACCGTCGCGAACGCAGGTTTCAGGACAGCCACGAACCACGGGCGTGGAACGACTAACTCCTTGCGCAATGCACGCTGAAACGCCGGACGCGGTTCGGCCAGCCGGGAAAGACGCTTCAGATTCTGTCGGATGCTCCACAGCATAATCACAGGGATATACCGATAAGGCCTATTTTTGTTTCAACAGAGCCTTTAATTTCTTCAAGACCCTCCCGGCCTGCACGCGGAGCGCACCCGAGGACCTACCCATCACCTCCGCAATCTCTTCGAATTTCCAGCCTTCGAGATACTTCATCCGGACAAGTTCAGCTTCGTCTTTCTGAAGACAGCGAATGGCGTTCAAGAGCCTGTGCTGGTCGTGCCGCAGTTCCATGGTCGCGACCCAGTCCCGATCGTCTCCCAACGCGTCTTCGACATCGGCAATATCGGTCTGCGGCCGCGATTTCGCCGCTTGGTTGATCACGTGATTCCGCGCGATCGTATAAATCCAGGCCGCGCCGCTGATCTTGGGATCGTACCGCTCAAAGGCCTCGAACGCCTTCAGGAACACGTCATGCGTGTAGTCTTCCGCCGTCTCCCTGCTCCCTCCAACGCGAAAATAGACGAACTTGTAGATCGCCTTGAAATGCTTGTCGTAAAATTTCGTGAAATCTCTCTTATCCATGGAGATCCATGGACCTTAGACCCTACGAGCTTCCGTGAAAAGACTTGGGGCGCGGCGCGATCGCCATGAACACGACCGGAAGGATGAGCCAGGCGGACCTGCCCCAGTACGACAGGAACACGTCGCGCGTGAACGGCGTGAGGGTGTTCGTCACGTCCTGCGGGATGAACGTGAGCGTGATTGAAATGAGCAGTCCGACTTGTAACACGCTGAACACGATCGTCTGCCACCAGGACCCCGGCGCGCCGGCCGAACCGATCGTGTGGAGAAGCGCGCTCCGGGACAGGAGGAAGAACAGCGCCACAAACATGCCCAGGAAGAAACCGATCTTCAGCACGTAATTGTCGTTCAACGACAGCTGAAGCAGATTCAAATCCCGCAACACCGGCGCGTTCGCCACCACGGCGAGAGCCATATACACGGAGACCAGGATCACGATCACGCGGTCACGGCCAAGAGACAGTCCATACAGGAGCGCGCCGATGATAAAAAGCAATAAAATGAACGTGTCCCAATTCGGCGTGGCCCAGTTGATTCCCGCAAGAAATCCTTGCATACGGGGACTATGATATCACATTCTACAAACCCAGTCCTTTCAGATCGTCAATCAACTTCTTCTGCTCCCGCGTCAATTTTTTCGGCATGTCCGCGTGGAGCGTCACGAGGTGGTCGCCGCGCCCGCGGGACCGGAGGAACTGAATCCCCTGCCCGCGAAGCTTGAATACGGTCCCGGGACGCGTCCCTGGAGGCACGGAAAGGTCCGCCCGCCCATCCACCGTCTCCACGGCGACGACGCCGCCGAGCAGGAATGCAGTTAAGGGCGCCGCTTCGTCTGACATGACGTCATTCCCCTCGCGGCGAAAACGCTGATGCGACCCCACGCGGACGTGGACGTACAGGTCTCCGGACGTCCCCTGGTGCGGTGCGGCTTCGCCCTGACCCGTGAGCTTGATCGTCTCACCGTCGCCGATGCCTGCGGGAATCTCAACGTCGAGCGTCCGCGTCTCCACGTACACGCCAGTTCCGTGACACGTCCGGCAGGTCTTTTCCGGAACAGACCCCGACCCGTGGCACGCGCTGCACGTCACGACCGACTGGATCATCCCGAACGGCGTTCGCTGCGTCTGCGCGTATTTCCCCGCGCCGCGACACTGCGAGCACGTGGCCGTTTTTGAGCCGGGTTCCGCTCCTTTGCCCTGACAGTGCGCGCACCGAGCCTGTAGCCTCGTCGCGACCGACTGCCGCGTACCTTTCACGGCGTCGAGGAACGAGACCGTCACGGTCGTTTCCGCATCCCGCCCGCGATGGGCGCGCGATCTCCCGCCGCCGCCGAATCCGAACATGCTGCCGATCACGTCTCCAAGATCGCCCAAGTCGTCCATGTTGATCCCGTTCATGTCAAACCCTCCGAAACCTGACGGACCCCCGCCGCCCTGGAACGCCGCGTGTCCGAACCGGTCGTACGTGGCGCGCTTCTTCTCGTCTCCGAGCACCTGGTACGCCTCGTTCACGCGCTTGAACGCATTCGCATCTCCGCCCTTGTCCGGGTGGAGTTCGTGCGCCTTTTTCCGAAAGGCTTTCTTAATGTCGTCCTGGCTTGCGCCTCTTTGGACGCCGAGGACGTCGTAGTAGTCTTGAGCCATCGCGCGCAACCGATTCGTCACTGCATCTGGGCCATTTTCAGGTACCAGCGGTCCTCCAGGAGCGCACGGATAGATGCGGCAGCCTGCGGTTCGGTCGCGTCCGCGATGGGCAGCACGCAGCCGTTCACCTCACGCCACCAGCGGGTCATCGCGTCCGGCGTCTCCCCAACCTCATGCCAGGAGCGCAGGTTGTCCAACACATCGGCGCATTTGATGATCCGGAGGTTCTGCGGGCCGCGCGCCACGCGCTTGCAGTAGAGTTCGTACGTCTCGCTCCCCTTCCACATGGTCATCCCATCCACGAGCTTCCCGATCTCGTCGCCGAACGTATCCTTGATCTCCTTAATCGTCGTCTGCGTATCCTCGACCACGTCATGGAGAAGGGCCGCCGCGATGACCGCCGCGTTCAGAACCCCCCACTCGGACATGAGGATGTTCGAGATGCGAAGCGGATGGATGATGTAGGGCGATCCGCCATAGCGCTGCTGCGAACCGTGACGATCCCGTGAGTAGTCGAGTGCGCGCTGGACCGTCTTCTGCCCATCTGCCGGTAATCGGCCTGTCAGCTTCTGAAATTTCTTTTCGTGCCAGTCCAAATCGCGATGGACATTCGCTCCGTACGGATGAACGTGTGACGGAATGCCGGAAGACTTCCTCCCGGCGGACTTCACCGCCTTTTTCGGCACAGTTCGTTTCTTCATAAGGCCACAAGTGTACAAGAGATCGACCAAACCGTCATCGGTCGAAAGATTAGGTTTTTGGGGTGAAATCGCCTTCAACGGGTCCGGTTCCTGGTTCAGACGCACCTTTCGCATCACCTGTCGAGCCGGATGCAGACTTCTGAGACTCATACATCGCCGCGCCGACTTTTTGCGCAACCGTCGCGAGTTCGTCAGCCGCCTTCTTAATCGCCTCGATATCGTCCGTCTTAAGCGACGTCTTGAGCGCCTCAAGCTTCTCCTCCGTAGCTTTCTTGTCCGCCTCCGGGACTTTTTCACCCGCTTCCTTCAGCATCTTCTCCGTGGTGTAGACCATGGTCTCGCCCATGTTCTTGACCTCGACGGATTCGCGACGTTTCTTGTCCGCCTCCGCGTTCGCTTCCGCGTCTTTCTTCATGCGTTCGATGTCGTCCTTCGAGAGGTTCGTGGACGCCGTGATCGTAATCTTCTGCTCCTTGTTCGTGGCCTTGTCCACGGCTTTGACCGACAAGATTCCGTTCGCGTCAATGTCGAACGTGACTTCGACCTGGGGGACGCCGCGAGGCGCCGGCGGGATGCCGGACAGCGTGAAGCGGCCGAGCGCCCGGTTGTCCGCGGCCATGTCGCGCTCGCCCTGGAGCACGTGAACTTCCACGGACGTTTGGCCGTCCGCGGCCGTGGAGAACGTCTGTGACTTGGATGTTGGGATCGTGGTGTTCCGCTCGATCACTTTCGTCATCACGCTCCCGAGCGTCTCAATGCCGAGCGAGAGCGGCGTGACGTCTAACAGCAGCAGTTCGCCCTTGATGTCTCCCTGCAAGTTACCCGCTTGTACGGCGGCGCCGAGCGCAACCACCTCGTCCGGATTCACGGAGATGTTCGGTTTCTTGCCGAAGAACTTTTCCACTTCCTGCTGCACGAGCGGCATGCGCGTCATCCCGCCGACCAGAATCACCTCATGGATCGCGCTCGCCGGCATCTTTGCGTCCGTAAGCGCCTTCTTGCACGGTTCGAGCGTCTTCCGCACGAGATCGCCCACCAGCTCCTCGAGCTTCGCGCGCGTGAGCTTGAGCAGCATGTGCTTGGGACCATTCGCGTCGCTCGTGATGAACGGCTGGTTGATTTCCGTCTCGAGCGCGGTCGAGAGCTCGATTTTCGCCTTCTCCGCGGCTTCTTTGATGCGCTGGAGCGCGAGCGTGTCTTTTGAGAGATCGATTCCCTCCGACTTTTTGAACTCATCCGCGATCCAGGAGATGATGACCTGGTCAAAGTCGTCCCCTCCCAGGTGCGTATCGCCGTTCGTGGCGCGGACTTCGACCGTGTTCTGGCTCGCTGCCGCATCGTACGCGATTTCGAGCACGGACACGTCGAATGTTCCGCCTCCCAGGTCGTAGACCACGATCTTCTCGTCCTTCTTCCGGTCGAATCCGTACGCGAGCGCGGCCGCCGTGGGCTCGTTGATAATGCGGCGGACGGTCAAACCCGCGATTTCGCCCGCGACCTTCGTGGCCTGACGCTGCGAGTCGTCGAAGTACGCGGGCACGGTGATGACCGCTTCCGTGATCTTCTCGCCAAGGCGCGCTTCCGCATCCGTCTTCAGCTTCTGGAGCACGAGCGCGCTCAACTCTTCGGACGTGTACTGCTTGGAACTGTCAGCGAGCTTGATCGCGACTCCGTCCCCTTTCTGAACCACCTGGTACGGGAGCCATTTGACGTCGCGCTGAACCTCCGCGTCGCTCCAACGGCGTCCGATGAGACGCTTGACCGAGAAGAACGTATTTTTCGGATTCACGACTCCTTGGCGTTTCGCGAGTTGGCCGACCAGGATCTCGCCGGTCTTCGCGTGCGCCACGATAGACGGCGTGGTCCGCGCGCCTTCGGCGTTTTCGATGACTTTCGGCTGGCCGCCTTCAACAAAGGCCATGCAGGAATTGGTCGTTCCAAGGTCTATTCCGAGAATTTTTGGCATAGATGATTATTTCTTCTTTTTCACGTTGATCTTCACGGTCTTCCCGGCGATCTCCGCGGCCTTAGGGATGCGAACTTTGAGCATGCCGTTCTCGAGCGACGCTTCCGCCTTCCCTTCAACCACGCGCGTAGGCAACGCAACCTGTCGGAACACGCTTCCGGAACGGACTTCTTTGCGGTAATAGTCCTTCTCGTCTATTTCCGTCTTCTTTTCCATGCTGCCCTTGATGGTCAGCACGCCGTTTTCGACGGTCACGTCCACTTTGTCCGGATCAACGCCGGCGAGCGGGGTCTCAACGACAACCGCATCTTTCGTCTGGTACATGTCAACGGGCGGCACGATGCCGCGGTACTGCTGCATGAGTTCGTTCATGTCATTGAACGGATCGAACGTGGGTTTCCATGGGATCATGGGCATATTGTTAGGTCTGAGGACCGTTACTAATAATCACTTTGGCAGGTCGAAGCAGTTTACCGTTCAGGCGCCAGCCATTCTGGACCGCGCGGATGACGTCACCGGCCGGGACGGCGTCGCTCGCTTCTACGGCAACCGCTTCGTGGACGGCCGGGTCCAGGTGACCGTCTGTGCTGACAGACTCGAGTCCCATTTCCTTCGCCGTTGCGTCCCAGAGCGACCGGACCGCTTCGAGGCCCGTGATCCAGTTCGCGAACTTCGCACGGTCTGCCTCCGGCACTCCATCGAGCGACGGGACGTGCTGCAACGCGATTTCGAACTGATCAATCGCTGGCAGAAGTCTCAAAAGACATTGTTCCGTAGCGTATTGAGACAATTCCATCCGGCGTTTCTCCGTCTCTTTCACGAGGTTCGCATAATCCGCCTGTGCGCGCTTCCAGCCCGCGAGGTATTCCTCGCACTTCGCGTTCAGGCTCTCAAGATCGATCGTTATTTCTTCAGGCATATCGTTACGCGACGGTCTCCCTGACCGCGGACATGACATTGCGGGCTTTCTTGTAATCCATGCGCATCGGGCCGAGGAGCACGAAGACGACACTGTCAGGCAACGTCAGAATTACGGAGCCGCACGCATTGCCGAATGGACAATCGTTGCCAAGACGGATCGTGGGAATCGTGAACTTCGTCTTCCGCAGCTGATTCAAACGCTCGTCCAAACGGTCCAGGATGGACGTCATGGACACGACGCGGGACCAGTCATGGAACTCGGGCTGCTTGAAGAGCTCGGTCAAGCCCGTGTAGTAGCTGTCCGCGCGGTTGGACCCGACGACCGCCGCAGACCCGACAATCGCAGAACAGACTTTCGCGTACGCCTTCGCTTCCGTGACGGAATCCGTCGCGTCAGACGCCGCGGTCTTCAAGAGATCGCGATCTTTCTTCCGAGACTCCGCATCACCGAGACGGTTATCGACGTACCAATGGAATGCCGATTCAGACGGAATACGCCCGGCGGACGTATGGGGCTGAATGAGATATCCGTCGTCCTCGAGATCCGCGAACCAGTTCCGGATGGTCGCGGAACTGACTTCGAGATCGTGGGCCTGGACGAGCGCGGACGAGCCCACGGGTTCGGCCGTTTCAATGTAATCCTCAATGAGGAGCGATAAAACCTGCGCAATCCGTGGGTCCATATTAGCACTCTCTATGGGCGAGTGCTAGCAGCTTAAAAAATCCCGGCATTTCAGTCAAGTCACCATGCTGTCAAATACATGCGTAATAATTTGGCTAAATGAGAGTATGTCAGACTTGACATTTACACTCTATCATGCAGAACCATGGGTTCTCGCTGACACAAAGAAGTCCGAACATGACTAATAGTTTCACTAAAATCATCGTCCACGCCAACGCCAGATACTTCTCCGACAGTGTCGAAATTTATCAGCAACAGGCTTCGGTCTACCGTTCCCGAATGCATGCGCTGTTCATAGAGAACTTCCTTCGGTATCTGGATCCATTATCGCCCCTTCCCGTGCTCGAGGTAGGTCCAGGAGCAGGACTTCTCGTCGATGCCGTACTTGCTGCGGGGCTGCGCAGCACGGCACTCGATGTATCCGAGCCGATGCTCCGCACGCTGACGGCGTCGGTGACGGCACAGGGGCGCGGAGCGCGGAAGCGCTTCGAACCGATCTATGGGGATGTCCTCGACGCTACCGTGCTTGGTCGTCGGCGCTTCCAGGCGGTGGTAATTCAGGCGGTGATTCATCTCTTCCCGCAACGGAACGCGCTTGAGACGGTCAGGCGACTCTGCATGCGAATCCGACGGGGCGGCTACCTATGGATCGCGACGACGGTCGGACAGGAGGCCCCAGAGGGCTTCTACATCGACGCGAACTGGCGCCGACCAGCCCGACTCGGGAATCCGAACGCAAGCTTCCGCGCGTTCCATACGCGCGGAGCGTTCCTCGCCCTCGTCGAGCGATCTGAAATGCTCGTGGTCCGAGAGATTGAAAACATTGACGCGGAACGCGATCATCGGCGTCGGTGGCTTGTCGTTGTCGCTCGCAGATTGTAACGTGGACATGATATGGATGTGTCGACCTACTTGGCGGAAGGGGGCACCGACATCTATTGCGACCTGCTCGTCCCAAGACGCGTTCCCGTCGAGGTCGTATTCGAGTCGCCGACCATCATCGCTTTCTGGCACTCGCGCCCCACGCACGAATACCACTTCGTCGTCGCACCGAAACGACATGTCGCTGACATTCGTTCTCCTGACACCGATGCGATCTGGGCGGACGTACTGTCGGCTCTCAAGGCAGTCCTCGATCTCATTCCGGTCACTGCTGCGGGTGGTCGCGTTATCACCAACTGTGGTCGGTTCCAGCAGTCCAAACATCTCCACTTCCATGTGGTCGGCGGACGACAACTTTCTTCCTAAGGGCACGCAACGCCGCGTAAACACGGACGCCCTCTGCTCATCACGCGCCATTCGGGATTCCTCGGGTGGCGCGTTCTTATTGTTGAATACATTGTCACTTATGCCGTCCGCTATCGGAGTCGCATGACCTGATGAACGAATGATTTCCCACGTTCAAACTCATTCGCAAACTGATTGAAACTGGCGGCGCCAGGCGAAAGGACCACCGCGTCGCCTTTCACCACACGACGTGCCGCCTCGGAGACCGCACTCGCGACGTCACTCACCGGATGGATGTGCGCTCGGACCTTCACGAGCGCGCGTCGGATCTTCATGGATGCGTCTCCGGGCAACAGGAGGGTGTGGATGTGAGGATGATGCTTCTTGACGGTCTTCGCGAGCTCGCCATATTCCAGTTCTTTATCCGCGCCGCCGGCGATGAGCCAGAGATGACGATGGCCCGATGACAGCGCCTCGATCGCCGCGATGGTCCCGTCCGGCGTGGTCGCGCACGTGTCGTTCACGTACGTGACGCTCCGAAGGACGCGGACGGTCTCGAGGCGGTTGGGAAGCGGTTTGAACGTGTTGAGTCCTTTTCGGATCGCGGATCGTGACACGCCAGCCGCGCGTGCGGCAAGAATCGCGGCAGCGGCATTCATGGCGTTGTGTGACCCGACGAGTTTCGTCGCGCTCATGGGATACGCGCACGACCCGACGCGGATGGCGCTACCCGTGACAGACGCATCACTCCCCCGCTTGGAAGAAAACGTCTTCACGCGACCCGGCGCTTCGCGTATCCACGCGCGACCGTACGCGTCGTCCGCATTCAGGATCACGACGTCACGAGACGACTGGTGCCGGAAAATCTGCGCCTTCGCCTCCGCGTAGTCGTCCATCCCGTCGTACGTGTTCAGGTGATCGCGCATCATGTTCGTGACGACCGCGATGCGCGGGGCTTTGGACGACGCGAGCGACTCGCACTGCCAGCTTGAGAGCTCGAGGACAACGACGTCGCGCGGTTTGACCTTTGTGAGGAATGCCAGCGGTGAAATGAGGATGTTCCCACCAAGCCAGACCTTCATCCCGGACGCGTTGGCCATCGCCGCGATGAGCGAGCTCGTCGTGCTTTTGCCACGTGTCCCAGTTACGGCGATGACCAGGCTCGGGCAACGGTCGAGAAACAGCGCGACATCAGACGTGACGGGGATACCGAGCCGCCGCGCGAGCGTCAGTTCCTTTGAGGACGGACGTACGCGCGGGTTCGCGACGATGATTTCTGCGCCGCGGACGTCATGCAGCCGATGCCCGCCTAGCACGAACCGAACGTTCTTGAAGCGCGACAGACGTCTCACGTTGCCGGCAAGCTCATGTCGCGTCTTCAGGTCCGTGACGGTCACGGCTGCGCCGAGACGGGCAAAGGTCAACGCCGCGGTGACCCCACTGCCCTGTGGGTACTGGCCCAGGCCAAGGATCAACACGCGCCGACCTTTCCACTCGGCACGAGTCAACGCTGCATGAAGGAGATTAGCGTCTCTCATTGACAGACAGCGAAAACGCGATTTCCTCTAATTTACGGAGATTCTGCTTGGCCTGGTCGAATTTCGTGCGCATCTGGCCCGTGAGGTTCAGCGTGAGCAGGAATTCAACGGCATCACGGACGGCTGACGTAAGACGTTTAACGTCTTTGGACTTCCGATCCGTTGCCGCGAGCACGGCGGACCGCGTGAGCTCTCCGGTGAGATCAGACAAGCCGCCGAGATAGAGGTCCGGATCGTCAGGGAGTTCAGCGACCTTGCCGACGCGTCCTTTCGTCATCGCATCGTGGTACAGCGCCGCTTCGCAATATTCTTCCAATGCCGCGCGCCACATGCCCTCGCTCGAGAGTCTCGGCTCCTTCGCGACGAGCGCTTTCCCGGAACGGACAAGCTTGACCGTGACGCCGAGTTCACGTGAGGACGCACCGGCGTCACTCCGCTGCGTAGCGAAGATGGCACGCTTTGATCCGCTCAAGATGTCGGCAGACAGGGCCTGGAGTTCACGTCTCCGCCCGCTCAAGGACGTGTAGTGTTTCGCGACGGTCGCGAGGTGTTTTGCATCAAACATAGTCACCTCGTTATACGCGATTTCCGCGAACGGAGCAAGGATTCATACAGCCGCTCGGTCTTTTCCACGATGGAATCCCAGGAATACAACCGGAGCGCGATCTCGCGCGCGCGGCGTCCCCGCTCGCGCACGAGCGCCGGGTCCTGCACGAGCCACGCGAGAATGTTCCGGAGCGCATCGCGGTCGTCGGTCGGAAAGCTGATCCCGGCGTGGTCAATGATCTCGAGATTTTCCGGAATATCGCTCATCACCACGACTTTCTCGTTCGCCATGGCCTCGAGGACGGACATGGACAGGCCTTCCGTGCGCGACGGGTTGATGACCGCGTAACAGTGCGCGAGAAGTTGTTTCAGGTCTTCACCGCTCCGGTAGCCAACGAGCCGGACGCGGGGGTCCAGCTTCGCGAGCGCATTCAGACGATTCACGAGCGTCATGTCGTAGCTCGGCGCTCCGGCAATCACGAACCGAAGGTCCGTTTTCACGTCCCGGAACGCCTCAAGCGCCACGTCGAACGCTTTCTGCGGCACGAGGCGTCCGAGTCCGAGGAGATACTCATTCGGCTGTAGTCCCATCTCGGCCAGACGGTCGGTTCCGATGCTCCCGTGGGGGACGGTCACGCCGTTCGGGATGTACGTCGTCTCCACGCCGTACATGCGCCGGCAGAACTGCTGGATCACATGAGAGACTGCGATTGTCTTGTGCGGGAAACGGACCGCGGTCCATTCGCCCCACGCCAGGTACGCGCGGGCGATGACGTTCCACTTCTCATGAAACTGGTCGCGCGAGTGAAACGTGACGACCACGCGTGACCGTGGCGCGAATACCCGCGGTACCCACGCAATCGTCGAGGGTCCCACGCCGTGAAAATGGATGACGTCGTAGCGCTGGAACAGCGCGTGGACCGTACTGAACGCCACATGGATGATCGTCTCAAAGTACTGATGGCGCCACGCGGGGAGCGTGACCAGTCTGCACTTATTCCAGGACGTCCGACGTTCCGGGTTGTAGTGGCTTCGCACGTAGACGGTCACGTCATGGCCGCGCTCCGCGAGTCTCCGCGACACTTCCTCGACATGACGCTCAACTCCGCCGCCTGCCGCCATGGAAGCAGGGACGCCCTTCGCGCCGATCATGGCAATGCGCATGGGAGGGATTGAAATGCGACTGTATTTCTGCTAGTATTTTACAGCATTTTCTGTATTTAGACGACGCGGTAGCTCAGTCGGTAGAGCAGTGGCCTTTTAAGCCAACGGTCGCGGGTTCGATTCCCGCCCGCGTCACCATATAAATCATCCCGCCGATGGCGGGATGATTGTTATTGAGGTCATCCCGAGCGCAGCGAAGGCCGTCAGACGGCCGAAGCGGAGCCGAGGGACAGTTTTTAGATATGGTGCAAACTAGAAAACTGTCCCTCGGCTCCGCTTCGCTACGCTCGGGATGACGCTAATGAGAGGCGCGTATTTCTATCAGCCTACATCAAATAGTCCATCACAATCCCCGCCATCGTCCGTCCATCATCCGTCGGCAGCGTTTCATGCAACAACCGGCCGAGACGCGCTCGCGCCTCGCGGTCGTTCAACAGATCAATGATCGCGTTTTCCAGGTCTCGTTCAAAACGACCTGACTGCTGAACGACGCGAACTGCGTCCTTCAACGCCTTTGCGTTCGCGAGCTGCGCCGAGTCGGGGATTGGGACGGTGATCGCCGGTTTGGACAAAGCGGCGAGCTCGGACAGCGCGCCCATGCCTGCGCGGCACACGATGAGGTCCGCGGCAGCGTAGGCCGCGAGCATGCGGTCGGACAAAAAGTCTTCTACAACGTAACGTGGCGGTTCACTCGTCGCACCGACTCCCCTGCCTGCGCCCGTGAGGTGAAGGAGTTGTGCGTCTTTCGGCAGCCGACGTCGAACCGTCTCAATGGCTTGATTTAACGCTCGTGCGCCTGTTCCGCCGCCGAACGCGAAGATCACTGGTCGTAACGGATCAAAGCCGAATGAACGGCATGCGTCGTCGCGCGATGGAAGGTCGCGTGACGAGAAACGCACGGGCGTCGGAATGTGACGCGTCTCTACGCCCGTTCCGAACGGAGAGACCGGATAGTCGAACGACGTCGTGACGATCGCGGCTTTCCGGGCGACCATGCGGTTGCTCAAGCCGACCTGGTAGTCCAGCTGATGCGCGATACACGGGATGCGCGAAGCAGCCGCGGCGACGACCGGGACGACGGTGAAGCCGCCGGCCGAGACGACGGCGTCCGGGTGGTATTGCGAGATGAGACGGGACGCCGCGGCGCGCGCCTGGAGGTATGAAAACGGCGCCATCACGGTCTGCCACGACAGGTATCGGGGAAGCTTCGCGACGGGGATGGTCACGAACGTCATGTCGGATGACGTAACGAGGTCGCGTTCAGGCCCGTGGTCCGTCCCTGCCCACACGAACCGCGCATCCGGGTGCATCGCGCGGAGACGACGCGCGACCTCGAGGAGCGGCGTGACCGGACCGAGCGTTCCTCCTCCGGCAAACAGAAATGTCCGCATAGATTAGACGTCGTGAGTTCCGCGACCCGTCTGCCTTGAAATGGACGCGACGATGCCGAGCGCCGCAAAGAGGCTCACGGTCGCGGAGTTCCCGTAGCTCACGAACGGCAGCGTCACGCCCGTGATGGGCATGAGGCCTATCATGGATGCGGCGTTCACGAACGTCTGGATCCCGATCCAGATGCCGACGCCCGCGGCCAAGTACGTCCCGAAGCGGTCCGGCGCTTCCCGCGCGATCGTG
This sequence comes from Candidatus Uhrbacteria bacterium RIFCSPHIGHO2_12_FULL_60_25, assembly GCA_001791275.1. Classification (GTDB taxonomy): domain Bacteria; phylum Patescibacteriota; class Patescibacteriia; order 2-12-FULL-60-25; family 2-12-FULL-60-25; genus 2-12-FULL-60-25. The sequence goes on from MGEH01000036.1 coordinate 32,973, forward strand.
AAGCAACGCCACACGAGCGCCACGACCGCGACGAGAAAGAGAACGGTCACCACGAACCCAAGCTCTTCCGCCAGGACCGCAAAAATCGAATCTCCCTGGACCTCCGGCAAGTAGAGGAATTTTTGCCGCGACTGGCCGTACCCGAGTCCGAAGAGTCCCCCGCTTCCCACGGCGAGCACCGCCTGGTTGATGTGGTACCCCACCCCCTGCGGATCGAGTTCAGGGTGCAGAAACGTCATGAACCGCGCCGCTCGATACGGAGTCAATTTAATCAGAAGAAACAGGCCAGCAGCGGCGGCAGCGCCGAGCGTCACGAACCAGACGATGGGCGCGCCGGACATGAAGTACATGAGGAGCGACGTCGCGGCGATGACGGACATGGAGCCGGTATCGGGCTGCAACACGAGGAGTAGGACCACGGCGCCGAGCGCGCCGAGAAACGACACGCTGCCTTGAAGCGACTTCCCCTCCGTCTCACCGCGTGACGAGAGCCATGCAGCGGCATAGACGAGGAACGCGACCTTCACGAATTCCGAGGGCTGGATGGAAAACGAACCGAGACTCAACCAGCTATGCGAACCTCCGAACTTCAGGCCAAACCCAGGAATGAACACCAAGACGAGGAGGATGAGCGATCCCACGAGCGCGGGGAACGCAAATGTCCGCAAGAATCGGTAATCGAGGCGCGACAGGATGAAGAACGCCATGGCTCCGGGAAGCAAACCGAGGAGAACCTGTCGCCGCACAAAATGCAGCGGGTCGCTGTACTGCTGGAACGCGACGGGTCCGGATGCGGACAAGAGCATAGCGAGTCCAAATAGAGACAGGCCGATGATGAGACCTGCCAACAATCGGTCTTGAGACCGTAACGCTCGATGTCGCATGTTCTTCAACGTGTCGGGTCAATGAAGGCCACGATGACTCCGAGGGCGGCGAACATGAAGGATACGATCCACGTCCGCATGACGATTTGCGACTCCGGCCATCCGATGGCTTCCAGGTGGTGATGGAGCGGTGAAGATCGGAACAGTTTTTTCCCCGTGAGTCTCTTTGACGCGACTTGCGCCATCACGGAGAGCGACTCGACCACGAACGGAAAACCAATGAGAGGCAGGAGGAGCGCCGTATTCGTGATCATGGCGACGGACGCGAGGACCGTGCCGAGCGCCATGGCGCCGGTATCTCCCATGTAAACCTTCGCGGGAGGGACGTTGTACCACAGAAACGCGAGCAGAGATCCCAGGATCGCCACGCAGAGCGCTGCGAGGTCAATTCTCCCCTGCGACCAGGCGATGAGAGCCATGGCCCCGAACGACGTCATGAGCGGCCCGCCTGCGAGTCCGTCCAACCCGTCCGTCTCGTTCACGCTGAACGACGTGGCCACGACGACGAGGACGAAAAACGGCACGTACCACCACCCGATATTGAACGTCCCCATAAACGGGACATGAACGAAGTCCCATTCGAGACGTGAAAAGAACCAGTACGCGCCGGCGAGCGCCACGAACGCGTACGACAGGAGCCGGAAGCGCATGCGAAGACCTCCGCCTCGCGGTCCGATCCTTCTCACGTTCAGGTAATCGTCCACGAGACCGATCAATCCCGCCGCGGCCAGAATGCCGAGCGGCAGACGCGTCTGTGCCCGTGAGAGGAAGGACAGACGACATACGATAGGGATCGTAAAAAAGCACGCAGCGCGGTACACGAGCACCATGATGACGGGCGTGAGCCAGATCACAAGTCCGCCCATGGTCGGCGTCCCGGCCTTATGGGCGTGGAGTTTCGACATGACGGGCGCACTCGCTTCGTCACGAATGGATTTGCCCATCTTCCATCGCTGCAACAACCGGATCCATACCGGCATGACGACAATTGCGACGCCAAACGACGTGGCGGAGATCGCCACGACCCGTGCAATCGCATTCGTATCGAGCGTCATGCGAGCGATAGGATACGCTATCCGTTGACCGTCGTTAAGAAAAACCCACCGATGAGCGCGAAGATCGTGAACACGGTCGCCGTGCACAGCAGAACGCGACTCACGATGCGGTCCTTGCGGAACAGATGTCCGGACGCGAGGAGATCGATCACGACCATGACGATAAGCGCACCGGGGAACACGAAGATCCACATCCACGGCAGCACCTCGTCTATGCCGAAATAGAGGTTGTAGTGAAACACGAGGAGCCCAGTGCGTACGCCGACGGGCGCCATCCTCCACAGAAAAAACGCCGACCCTCCAAGAACCGCAGCAACGGTCGCGATCGATTGCCAGCGGTACCACGGGTCGTCCCAGGCGACCTCAAGAGAAAATTTCCATTCTTCCCAATTCATGAACAGTCGTTACCTGACCGCGACGACTTCCGTCACCTCCGGGACCATCATTTTGAGCGTGTCTTCGATCCCGGCTTTGAGTGTGAGATCCGCCAGAGGGCACCCGACGCATGCCCCGTAGAGCCTGACCTTGACTTGCCCGCTCTCGACGTTCACGTCTACGAGCTCGACATTCCCGGCATGCATCCGTATGCCTTCGCGGACGACATCGAGGACGCGTTCAATCTCCAACATCAATTGTTCCCTGGTCTTCGCGATATCCATAGGGCAATCCTAGTCGTATCCACCCGCCTTGACAAGCGATTCGTCGTTTCGTACACTGCCGCACACTATGGCACATAAGAAAGCCGGAGGGTCTACAGCGCTCGGCCGCGATTCACACGGGCAACGCCTGGGAACGAAACTGTACGCGGGTGAATTTGCGAAGGTCGGGAATATCATCGTGCGCCAGCGCGGCACGAAGATCCGGCCCGGGTTAAACGTGTTGATCGGCAGCGATGACACGCTGTTCGCGAATGCGAACGGCGTCGTGAAATTCACGAACCGGCGCGTGAAGCGCTTCACGGGCGCGTTCAAAATCGTGAAGGTCGCAAACGTGATTCTGGCGTAACTTTTTTTATCGTTTGGCTGCCGCTTTCAAGAAACCGAGGAACAGCGGATGTGGCCGCAGCGGACGCGAGATCAACTCCGGATGGAACTGAGAGGCGATGAAGAACGGATGTTTTTTTAGTTCGACAATTTCAGCCAGTTTCCCATCGGGAGACGAACCCGAGACGATGAGGCCGGCCTCTTCGAGGTCGCACCGGTACGCGGGATTCGCTTCGTACCGATGGCGATGCCGTTCCCTGATCGTGTCGCGGCCGTACAGGCGACGGGCCAGGGTCCCCTTCTTCAGGACGCACGGATAGTCGCCGAGACGCATGGTCCCTCCGTAGTCGCGGTCTTTCATTTTCTCCTCCTGCTCGTTCATCAGGTGGATGACCGGGTGCTTCGTCTTCGGATTGATCTCCGTGGTGTTCGCGTCCTTCCAGCCGAGCACATGTCTGGCGATTTCGACCGTGGCGAGCTGCATCCCGTAGCAGAGACCGAGATATGGGACCTTATGCTCACGGGCATAGCGGATCGCCATGAGCTTGCCCTTGATCCCCCGCGTACCGAACCCTCCGGGGATCAGGATGCCGTCCAGCTCCTTCAGCTGCCCAGCCATCTGCCCGGGTCGCTTCTCGAAATCCTCGCTGTTCAGCCATACGATGTCGGGTTTTCGATGGATGAACCATGCCGCGTGTTTGATCGCTTCGATCACGGACAGATAGGAGTCCGTGAGCGTAAAATCACCGGTCGAAAAATACTTCCCGATGATGCCGATCGCGACGGGCGTGGATGAATGAGCGATGCGCCGGTTCAGGTCCACCCACTGCGCGAGACGCGGCGGCCCCTTCTTCGCGAGATGCAATTTCATGGCGATCCGGTCCGTGACGTGTTCCTCGCGGAACCGAAGCGGGACCTGGTAGATCGTGGGAACATCCGGCGCGGCGATCACGTCCTCCGGCGCCACGTTGCAGTTTACGGAGAGCTTCCGCTTCCGCGTCTCATCAATGGGATGCGTCGAGCGGCATATGATGAGGTCGGGCTGCAACCCGACCGCGTTCAAGGACCGGCACGCGTACTGCGTAGGCTTGGATTTCATCTCACCCAGACTCCCCGGAATCGGCAGATAGCTCACGAGGACCACCAGGACGTCGTTCGGCGCATCGAGCTTCATCATGCGACAGGCCTCGAGGAAGAGCACGTTCTGGTACTCACCGACCGTGCCGCCGATCTCAATCATGGTCACGTCCGCATCCGCGTCGTTCGCCGAGCGCTTGATGCGGCTGATGACTTCGAGCGGAATGTGAGGCACGGCTTCCACCGTCTTCCCTCCGTAGCCGAGAGACCGTTCGCGCTGGATTACCGTGAGGTAGACGCTGCCCGATGTCATGTAGTTTTCGCGACCAAGGTCTTCGTCTAAGAATCGCTCGTAGTTTCCGATATCCTGATCCGTCTCAAGTCCGTCTTTCGTCACGAACACCTCCCCGTGTTCGACCGGATTCAACGTTCCGGGATCAACGTTCAGGTACGGGTCTATTTTGACGGCCGTGACGCGCAATCCGCGTGCCTTGAGCAGAGCGCCGATCGACGCGGTCGCCACTCCTTTTCCGACGCCGGACATGACCCCTCCGGTCACGAACACGTACTTGCGGCGGCGTGCCATATTGGCGGGATGATAGCACACCGGGAACGCCTACGAATGAGTTGCTCCTTTTTCCCGGTCAGTAATGGTCCGCATCGCGCGGCCGAGTAATGAGTCAAGATTACGATAGCCGGACACGGCGAATGCTTTATGCATTTTCATCCACGCGCCATGCCAAATCGCGCCTTCACCCGTCAAGCGTTCTTTCGCGTCTGGCGGCGCTTCAAACAGGAAGATGTGCACCGTCTTCTCCACAGTCCCTCCTTCGCGACGAAACCGAAAACTGGTTCGTCCGAGCGGCGTGATGAGCTTGAGACGCGTGAGACCCGTCTCTTCGCGGATCTCCCGCACGGCCGTTTCCGCGAGCGTCTCGCCGAGTTCCTGGTGGCCCTTCGGAAACGTCCATCGCCCGTACGGGTCTTTGATAAAAAAGACCTCGACCGCCCCGTTCTTTTTGCGGTAGATAATTCCGCCGGCGGACGTTTCATGCCGGCTGGGCCGTCCGTAATGCTTCCGTTGCCGCTTACGGCTTCGGTGAATCGGACGGTTTGGCTTTCCCGTCCCGGAGGAGCTCGAGTGCCTTGTCGAGTTGTGGGTCTCGATCTGCATATGCGTCTTCAGGCGTGCGTTCAACGATGATGTCCGGGACGATGCCTTCCTTGTTGATGGAGCGGCCTTTTGGCGTCAACCACTCCGCGATCGTGACTTTGAGCGCCGAACCGTCCGGGTATTCGCTGTAATCCTGCACTGACCCCTTGCCGAACGTTTTCTTACCGACGATAGTGGCGATCCCGTAGTCCTGGAGCGCGCCTGCGAGAATTTCCGACGCGGACGCCGATCCCTCATTCACGAGCACGACCGTCGGGACTTTTTTGAGCAACCCCCGGCCTTCTCCACGGTACCGTTGCGTGATCGTTCCCTGCTCGCGCTGTTCGACCACGATATCGTCCGGGATCCATTCTCCCGCAACCGTGATGGCCTTATCGAGATACCCGCCCGGATCGTTCCGAAGATCAACCACAATCCCCTTCGCGTTTTTCCCGAGGACCTCATCAACCGCACTTCGGAACGACTCGGCGACGTCCGCGTTAAAATTATGAATTTCGATCAGGAAGAACCCGTCTGCGAGCGGTTTCACGCGCACGCTCTTCACCACGATCGTATCGCGTGTGATGGTCACGTCGACCGTTTCCGCCGTCGGTGCCGTGCCCGTCGCCGATGATCCCGTGACGCGTCCGAGCTGGAGCTTCACCTGCGTCCCTTTCGGACCTCGAATTTTCGTCACCGCCTGGTCGACCGGCATGGAGAGCGACTCTTCGCCGTCGATCTTCAAGATGAGGTCACGCGGCCGGATGCCCGCTTTCTCCGCCGGTGAGTCCGGGAGCGGCGAGATGATCTGCAACTGTCCGTCTTTCACGCCGATCTCCGCGCCGATGCCCGAAAATTCACCCTTCAGCGCTTCCGAGAACTCTTCCGCGTCTTGAGGTTCAAAATAATTGGTGTATGGATCGCCCAGAGACGCGGCCAGACCGCGCAATGCGCCGTAGAACATGGCCTTCTCATCCACGGGCTGTTCGTAGTATTGGTCCTTCAGATCATTCCACACTTCCCAGAACAACGAAAAATCGACGTCCTCCAGCGTTCCGCTCGCCGGAATCGAGCCTATACCCGTCAATTTGCCCGCGGAAGACGACGTCGCGTTCCGGACCGTCTTATCTCCCCAGGAAAGGCCGCGCGCCGCATTCCCACGTTCATACCCGAACACGAGACCGACCGATAATGCCGCTGCGGCGATGATGACGGTGACAAGGACCGGGTGACTCTTGATCTGTTTTTTTCCCGGTATGAAAGGCATGGGTGGGATGATATGTCGTCTGCCGACTACGAGTCAATCCTGTACATAAAGAACAAGACGTCCGCACGAGCGTGGGACGTCTGTTCAGAAGCGAGAAGGTACCGAGGGAGAGTGGAGCTGGATGAATTGCTCATGACATTGCCAAGCCCGAAAGCTCGACGGCGTTCTGAACAACGTATCCAGTGGCGAGACTTGTGTGCCTACGTCTTCGGTCCTTGCGGACGAGAGACGCCTCCTCAAACGTCCGCCGAAGCGGTCGTTCTCTCTGGTCGAGAGCATTGGCGGGCCAGCGCATTGGCCGCGCATTCATTCGTGCCAGCAGCGGTGCTGCTGTCGCAGATCCTCGCGGACCCGCGCGTTAGGCTACTCATGTGTGCCGGAGGCCAATTGGTCCTCGGCCCGTCGTTTGTTGTTTGGACGCACGACAGTTTGTACGCATGTCCGTACCAGCCCGATTCCCCAGTCACCCAGGGAGCCGTTCCGATCCGAAAGTTTCACCCGCACGGTCGAATCTCTACACAAGTCTCCTGGAAACGGCGCGGCGCTTTCGCGTTCGCGCTTCCCACGCAGCCAATCGTTTTGCCACAGGACCGCGTGTCCCGTGACTGATCGGCCCACCATCGCTCCGGTGTGACCCATTGCGACGGTGTTGCATAGTTCGGAAGAGCGTTTAACTCTCCCGTTCCAGTTACCTCGTCGTGATGACGTGATGCTTCCGGGTTTCCCCTTTCACTTCACGCTGGACAGGTTTCCCAGTCCGTTCACGACTTCCCTTTTTCAAGGTCCAGGACAACCATCATATGGCTGACAGAAAACAGGGTCAAGGGCTGGATGTGGAAAAAGACAAAAGGCTGAAATTCATCATAATGGCGCGTAAAAAACGACTTTGACGGATGTCACGTCGCCTTTGCTTATCCACACTACTCGATCCTCACGCGCCAA
>MGEH01000037.1:0-17750 GCA_001791275.1 Candidatus Uhrbacteria bacterium RIFCSPHIGHO2_12_FULL_60_25
AAACGGATGGAGTCCCACCTGTCCGACATTCTCCCGCAGGACCTCATGGGGCCGTTGAGTCTCCGGCTCCACCAACTGGAGATCTACCCCTAGAACGAAGCCGTCGCACGAAGTCAAGTGCGGCGGCTCTTGCTATCTGCGGCGTTTTACTGTCTCGCGACTTTTGAAAACCCTTGAAGTATTGAACGCACACGCGTATACTCGTGGTCGCTTTTGTGACGAACAGCAAGCCCGTGTCAATCTGGGAAGCCCTCGGGTATGTGTGGGAGCTCCTCGTTCTGATCGCGGTTCCGACGATCGCGCTCGCGCTCGCCGGACGCTGGCTGGACCGGCGATACCACACCACGCCGTGGGCGACGATCGCTGGACTCTTCCTCGCCATCCTCATCTGCGCCGTCGTCGTAAAACGCAAAGGCGCATCCATCGCAGAGCGGCTGAAACACGAACAGAGACCATCATGACCGTCCCCGTGATCGCAGAACCCGTTGTCCGCATCGGCGCCTTCACGGTGACGAATGCGCTTGTGAATTCGTCACTGCTCATGCTCGCGATCGTTTCATTTTCATTCTGGTTCCGTTCTTCGTTGCACAAAATCCCGGGCCGGATTCAAAACCTTATCGAGCTGCTGCTCGAGACCATGCTCGGGTATTTCGATCAGGTCACGAAGAGCCGGGCGAAGTCGAAACGGTTTCTTCCGCTCGTGGGATCGCTGTTCATCTTCATCCTCCTGTCGAACTGGATGGGGCTCCTGCCGGGAACGGGATCCATCGGCGTGTGGCAGGTCGTCCACGGCGAGCTCGAGCTCGTGCCCATCCTGCGACCGGCAATGAGCGACCTGAATCTGACCCTGGCCATGGCGCTGCTCTCGATTATCACGTCCCACGTGCTCGGGATGCTCACGGTTGGCTTCTTCGTTCACTGGAACCGATTCATCCAGTTGGGCGGACTCTGGAAGGGCGTGAAGACGCTGAATCCCATGAAGATCCTCGTGGCCATGATCGAATTTTTGGTCGGACTCCTTGAAATCGTGTCCGAGCTCGCAAAGGTTTTGTCGCTGTCTCTCCGATTATTCGGCAATATCTTCGCGGGAGAGGTCCTCATGACCGTGATCGCCGGTCTGGTATCGTTCATCGTCCCCATGCCATTCATGCTTCTCGAAATCCTGGTTGGAATCGTCCAGGCGACCGTCTTCTCCATGCTCACGCTCGTGTATCTCTCGGTCCTGACCGAAAAGCCGCACGGGAGTCATGAAGAGCACCCAGTTGCTGTTGCGAGCCACGCTTGAGACCCACAGGGTGTCCCCCCGTCTGACGGGGAGGCAGCCTTCATTCTTAAGCAGAACGTAGACGACGATAAACAATCCCCGTCGATCGATCGTTCTCAAATCTATGGAACCAGAGGTCGCAAAGATGTTCGCAAAAGCGTTCGCGATCGGCGTTGGCGGGATGGGACCCGCGCTCGCCATCGGCCGGCTCGTTGGGAAAGCGATGGAATCTATCGGACGCAACCCGGAATCGACGGAGAAGCTGTTCGTTCCCATGCTCCTCGGCGCCGCCTTCGCTGAAGCCATCGCCATTTACGCGCTGGTCGTCGTCTTTACGCTGTAAGCAATGTCCGCAGAAGTCACTCAACTTGCCGCCGAAGCCGCCAAGACCGACGTCCTGGGGACGTTAGGGATTAACTGGAAGCTGTTCCTGGCGCAGCTCGTGAACGTCGGAATCGTCATTTTCGTGCTCTCGAAGTGGGTGTTCAAGCCGCTCGTGAAGCTCATGGACGATCGCGTGAAAAAGATTGATGACGGGCTCGCGCACGCCAAAGAAGCCGACCGGCGTCTTAAAGATGCGAAGGACAAGGAATCGGATCTGCTCGCGCAGGCTCGCAAGGAGTCGCGCATGATGATTGATGAAGCTATCGTGAAGGGCGAGAAGGAACGTTCGGAACGCGTCGAACGGTCGAAGCAGGACATTGACGCGCAAGTCGAAGAAGCAAAAGCGAAAATCGTGCAAGAAAAGGTTGATGCGCTGGAAGCCGTCCGGCTGGAGGTCGCGGAGCTCGTGATGCGCGCCACGCACAAGGTCGCGGCGACGGCCGCGGACGACGCCATGCAACGACGGTACGTGGAGCAGGCACTCCAGGAGTTGGAGCAGACAAAGGTATGACGTCGCGAACTCCGCTCAAGGCGTACCTCAAGGCGTACCTCGCCGTTGTGCCCAACGACGCCGACGTGACGAAAGAAATCGACGAACTCATGGCGGTCGTGAACGCATCGAAACCGCTCCGGTCCTTTGTGGGCGATCGTTCGGTCGCGGCGACAGAACGCCGGAAGGCCCTGGACATCGCGCTCCCACGTCTCTCTGACGAAACGAAGAATCTCGCGATCGCGCTGGCGGATGACGGACGGATGAAAGACCTCCCGCGACTGCCCGGACTCACGAGGAAGATGAACGCGGAACGGTCCGGCCGCCGTCACGCCGTTGTTACGAGTGCCACGCCGCTCCAGGCGGGCGAGCTCGCGCGCGTCTCATCGGCGCTCGAACGCGTCGCCCGAACGCCGGTAACGCTCGAAGAACGGATGGATGAGTCGCTCATCGCCGGGTTCAGCGTCGCGCTCGGCGACTGGACGTTCGACGCCTCGCTCAAAGGAAAACTCAATAGACTGTCCCACGCACTCACCCTATGACCACGAACCAAAATGTCACGGCCGCTCACGACGTCGTCGAGCGTCTGAAGAAACAGATCGCGGACTTCCGGGAGACGGCCGCGGGCGAAGTCACGGGTCGCGTGCGCGAGGTCGGCGACGGCATTGCGAAGATCTCCGGGCTCACCAACGTCTCCTCAATGGAAATGGTCACGTTCGAAGACGGCACGAACGGCGTGGCACTGAACCTGGAGGAAGAACAGGTGGGCGCGATCGTCCTCGGAGACGCGTCACACGTCGCGGCGGGCCAATCGGTCACGGCCACGGGCAAAGTCCTCTCAATTCCGGTCGGAAAGAAGATGACGGGGCGCGTGGTGGACCCGCTCGGTCGTCCGGTTGACGGGAAGGGTCCGATCGCGGCCGACGCCGAGTATCCGGTCGAGAAGGTCGCGCCCGGCGTCATGACGCGCGAGCCCGTGACCGTCCCGCTCATGACCGGGCTGAAAGCGATTGACGCCATGATTCCGATCGGCCGCGGACAGCGCGAGCTCATCATCGGAGACCGCCAGACCGGGAAGACGGCCATTGCGGTTGACGCGATCATCAATCAGAAGGGACAGGGCGTGCACTGCATTTACGTGGCCATCGGCCAAAAGGAATCCAAAGTCGCGAAGATCGTCCAGAAGCTCAAAGAAGCCGGAGCCATGGAGTACACCACCGTGGTCGTGGCGGGCGCGTCCGACCCCGCGTCGCTCCAGTTCATCTCGCCGTACTCTGGGTGCGCGATCGGCGAGTGGTTCATGGATCAGGGCGGAGACGCGCTTGTGGTGTACGACGACCTTTCGAAACACGCCTGGTCATACCGCGAAGTGTCCCTGCTCCTGCGCCGTCCACCCGGACGCGAGGCCTACCCGGGAGACGTCTTCTACCTGCACTCGCGGCTCCTCGAGCGGGCCGTCCGGCTGAACAAGGACTTCGGCGGCGGCTCGCTCACCGCGCTTCCGGTGATCGAAACGCAGGCTGGCGACGTGTCCGCCTACATCCCCACGAACGTCATCTCCATTACCGACGGGCAGATCTTCCTTGAAGGCGATCTGTTCTACAAAGGCGTCCGTCCCGCATTAAACGTCGGCATCTCCGTGAGCCGCGTCGGAGGCGCGGCGCAGACGAAAGCGATGAAGAAGGTCGCGGGCCCTCTCCGGCTGGACCTCGCGCAGTTCCGCGAGCTGGAGGCGTTTTCGCAGTTCGCGACGGATTTGGACGAAGCGACGAGGAAGCAGATCGAGCGCGGACGCCGTACCGTCGAAATCATGAAGCAGGGGCAGTACCAGCCAATGCGCATGGAGCACCAGGTCGCCGTGATCTGGGCGACGATCAAGGGCCACGTGGACGGCATCGCCGTGGACCGGGTCCGGGAGTGGGAAGACGGTTATCACAAACACCTGGATGACCACCACGAGAGCCTCATGTCGTCCCTCGCGTCGAAGAAGCTCATTGACGATGAGATTGAGGCGGGGCTCACGAAGGCCGTCACCGAGTGGAACGCGACGTTCGAACGAACTAAATAGCTATGGCCGTCTCGACCAGACTCATCAAGCGCCGGATCAAGAGCATCGGCAACACGCGAAAAATCACGAAAGCAATGGAGCTCGTGGCCGCTTCGAAGATGCGGAAGGCCGTGCAGCTCACGCTGTCGTCACGCGCCTACGCCTCGACCGTGAGAAAACTCGTTGAAGAGATCCGCGGTCTCGTGGACCCGGCGCTCCACGCGATGCTGACGGGCATTCGCCGGAACCAGCGGAACCCGCGTGCCGACACCCGCATCCGAACGCTCGTGATCGTCGCCGCGTCTGACCGTGGCCTCTGCGGCGGATTTAACGCGCAGCTTCTCAAAAAGACCATGGAATTCATCCGGGGCCGCACGAATGATGACATCAGGGTCATCACGGTCGGCCGCCGGGCGGAAGGCGCCGTGCGGCGCGCCGGGTTCGACGTTATCGCGTCTTTCGAGGCCATCTCGAACGCGCCGTCGTACGCGGGCGCGCGCCCGGTCGGAGAACTCGCGGTCCAGGAATTCATCGCAGGACGAGCGGACCGCGTGTTTGCGGTCTATACGGACTTTCGGAGCGCGCTCACGTACGTGCCCGTGACCGAGCAGCTCCTTCCTGTTATTCCTGAAGAGTCACTTGGCCGGTTCCCTCTGCGCGCGCAGTATGCTGCGCCCGTAGAAGATGAGGCGTTGTCTGACCAAGACGAGGAAGAACCGTTCGATTCTTCGTCCATCCTCCTTGAACCGAGTCCTTGGTTTGTGTTGAACCACCTCCTCCCTCGATTGGTTGAGATGAGGGTGTACCAGGCCCTGCTCGAATCCGCCGCATCGGAACACTCCGCGCGCATGCTCGCCATGCGGAGCGCCACGGATAACGCGTCCGGGATGCTGGATGACCTCACGTTCACCTTCAACCAGTCTCGCCAGGCTGGCATTACGCGCGAGATCAGCGAAATCAGCGCCGGGAAGGCCGCGCTTGAATAACACCATCTATGAACAAAGGAACAATCATACAGATCATCGGTCCGGTTGTGGACGTCGAGTTCGCGGGTGCGCCTCCGGCAATTTTTAACGCCCTCCATGTCCAACATGCGGACGGGACCGTTCTGACGCTTGAGGTCGCGCAGCACGTGGGCGGTGGAAAAGTGCGCTCCGTCGCCATGTCATCCACGGACGGACTGAAACGCGGGGTCGAAGTCGTAGACACGGGCGCGCCCATCTCCGTCCCTGTGGGACGCGAGACGCTCGGGCGCATGTTCGGCGTTACTGGGAAAGCGATTGACGGGGGAAAAGACGTCGTAACGAAGAAGACATACCCGATCCACCGCCCAGCGCCGTCCTTTGCCGAGCAGTCAACGAAGACGGAAGTCCTCGAAACGGGCATCAAGGTGGTTGATCTGATCTGTCCGTTCCTGAAAGGCGGCAAAGTGGGGCTTTTTGGAGGCGCGGGCGTGGGGAAGACCGTGATCGTGATGGAGCTCATCAGGAACATCGCCACAGAACACGGCGGCTTTTCGGTCTTTGCCGGCGTCGGTGAACGCACACGGGAGGGGAATGCGCTCTGGCTTGAGATGAAGGAATCTGGCGTCATCGATAAGACGACCCTGGTCTTCGGTCAGATGAACGAACCGCCTGGCGCTCGCGCGCGCGTGGCGCTGACGGGTCTTTCCATGGCCGAGTACTTCCGCGATGAGGAGAATCAGGACGTGCTGCTCTTCATTGATAACGTGTTCCGCTTCACGCAGGCCGGCTCCGAAGTGTCCGCCCTGCTCGGACGCATCCCGTCTGCCGTGGGCTACCAGCCGACCCTCGCAACGGAAATGGGTGCGCTCCAGGAACGCATCACCTCGACGACAAAAGGCTCAATCACGTCCGTGCAGGCCATCTATGTGCCGGCAGACGACCTCACGGACCCGGCCCCTGTCACGACCTTCGGCCACCTGGATTCGACCGTCGTCCTGGCCCGCGCCCTCACAGAACTCGGCATCTACCCGGCCGTTGACCCCCTGGACTCGTCTTCGTCCATCCTGGACCCGCAGATCGTCGGAGAACGCCACTACCGCGTTGCGCGCGGCGTGCAGCGCATCCTTCAGCGTTACAAGGACCTCCAGGACATCATCGCCATTCTCGGCATGGAAGAACTGTCCGAAGACGACAAAATGACCGTTGCGCGCGCGCGCAAAATACAGAAGTTCCTGTCCCAGCCGTTCTTCGTCGCCGAAGTCTTCACGGGCAACCCGGGCAAATATGTGTCGCTCGATGACACGATTCGCGGGTTTGAGGAAATTCTGGAAGGGAAACATGACGACAAACCGGAACAGTCGTTCTACATGAAAGGCGGGATTGATGAAGTAACATAGCAATGCCTCTCCACTTTAAGCTCGTCACTCCTGAACGCATCCTCTTCGAGGAGGACGCGTCTTCGGTGACGCTGCCGACCTCGGAGGGAGAGATCACTATTCTTCCGAAACACGTTCCGCTCGTCGCCGCGTTAAAGCCAGGGGTCGCTGAACTGACGCGCGCGGACGGTGCGACGGAAGACATCGCGGTCTCCGGCGGCTTCATCCAGGTCATGGAGGGAGATCGCGTGACGGTTCTAGCCGATACGGCGGAACGCGGCGAGGAGCTGACCATGGAAACGATCGAAAAGGCGAAGAAGCACGCGGAGGAACTCATGCGTCAAAAGAAGTTTGCCGGCGACGCGTCTTTCGCCGAAGCGGCCGCTGCGCTTGAACGTGAGCTGGCCCGGTATAAGACGGTCGTGCGCCATCGCGCGCGGAAGGGTTTGCCCGTCCTTGATCGGGCGAATCTGCCGAAGAGCAAGAACGAGGTCTAATAACCCATGCGTCTCTTTCTCGCGCTTCCATTGCCGGACGAGCTGCGTTCAGGTCTCATTACGTCTCTCGAACGGGCGGACCTGCCCCGCGTGAGGATCGTTCGGAGCGACCTCTGGCACATCACGCTCGCGTTCCTGGACGATGTGCCGGATTTGGACGTTGAGCCGCTAGTGAACACATGCCATGGCCTCACAGACGGTCCAGGGACGATCACGATCGATCGTCTGGAGACGTTTCCGCACGGAAACCCGAGGCTTGTCGTCGCGAGCGGCATCGCAGAACCGCGTCAGGATTGGTCTACGTTCGTTGAAGGCCTCCGGAGCGCCATGCTTGAATTTGCCCCTGCAATCGATCGGAAGCCCTGGTCACCGCATATCACGCTTGGTCGCAGCGGAAAGGACGAACTTCTGCCAATGTGGAAGGCGTCTGTCGGCCCGTGGACATGGCAGCCGGGAGGGTTTAGCCTCATGAAGAGTACGCTGGCGGAAGACGGCCCGACGTACGAATCCCTCCATGACTTCTTCTTCGTTTGAGTGTTTCGGCGTCCGTGTGGACGGTTTGCGGCTCGAAGACGTGATAAAACGCGTCGCTGAAGCCACGCGTACGTTGTGGATCGTCACGCTGAATCCGGAGATTCTGCTTGAAGCGCGTCGCAACATCGCCTATCGGGATGTGCTGAACCGAGCAGACATGCGCATCGTGGACGGAGTTGGGCTACTCGCCTTTGGGCGACTGCGCGGTTCGAGACCCGAACGCACGACCGGCGTTGACCTGGCCCAGGCCCTCGTTGAACGCGCAGCATCACAGGGTCAGACCGTTGCTTTTGTTGGTGGAGAGAAGGGGATCAGGGAGAAAGCACTCGCTCATCAAACAAAACGTTTTCCGACGCTTAAAGGAATACAAACACCGACAGGAACCATTTCACTTACGGGTCAAGGCGACGAGCAGGACGACGAAGCCCGACACCGGTTGTCGCTTCTCGCGCCGGAAGTCATTCTCGTGGCCTTGGGACATCCAAAGCAGGAGTTCTGGATTTCACGGCATATCAACGAATTCCCCACGGCCAAAGTCATCGTCGGGATCGGAGGCACGTTCGACTACTGGTCCGGCGCCGTCCCCCGCGCGCCGCGGTGGATGCGGACGATCGGACTTGAGTGGCTGTTTAGACTCATCCGAGAGCCGAAACGGTTCAAGAGGATCGTGAATGCGGTCGTTCTCTTCCCGGTATTGGTCATGGTCGATGCTGTTCGCGGTCGCCACCGGTCAATTCCAATGGACATCACATCGTAAAAACCGTATTCTGTCGCCATATGGCCAAAACGGTCCGTGTTCGATTCGCGCCGAGCCCAACGGGCTTTTTGCATATCGGCGGACTGCGAAGCGCGCTCTATAACGAACTCCTGGCGCGACGGCACAAGGGGACGTTTATTTTGAGAATCGAGGACACGGACCAAGCGAGGCTCGTCCCCGGCGCGACCGAAGCGCTCGTCCGGACGTTGAAGGCGTGCGGACTCGTTCCGGACGAGGGCGTGATCCTGAAGCCGAACGGCGAGGTGGGGGAGAAGGGCGATCTGGGCCCGTACATGCAGAGCAAGCGGGCGGACATGCACCGGACGTACGCGGACAAGCTCGTGAAGTCCGGGAAGGCATATCACTGCTTCTGTACGGAAAGAGACCTGCTGAAGGCGCGCGAAGAACAGCAGGCAGCCGGGCTTCCGACGAGGTACAATCGGACGTGTCGCGGCCTGTCCATCGAGCACGCGATGCGGCGCGTGGAGGCGGGAGACCCGTACGTGATCCGGCTCGCGATCCCGCTCAAGGGTTCCGTGTCGTTCAAAGACGAAATCCGTGGCGATGTCGCATTCGACTGGAAACAGGTGGATGACCAGGTGATCATCAAGTCTGACGGCATGGCGACGTACCATCTCGCCTCGACCTGTGACGATCATGACATGAAGATCACGCACGTGATCCGCGGAGAGGAATGGATCTCTTCGACTCCCAAGCACCTGTTCATCTACGAATCGTCCAAGTGGACGCCACCCACGTTTGCGCACCTGCCGCTGCTCCTGAATGCGGACCGGACGAAATTGTCGAAGAGACAGGGGGACGTGGCGGTCGAGGACTACCTCGCGAAGGGCTACCTCCCTGAAGCCCTCCTGAATTTCGTCGCATTGCTCGGCTGGAACCCGACCGGTGACCGTGAGATCTACACGCATGACGAACTCGCGGCGGCGTTTGACCTCGCGAAAGTCAACAAGAGCGGCGCGGTCGTCAATGTCGAAAAGCTCGATTGGCTGAACGGTCAGTATGTGAAGACGATGGACAGAGAGCGATACCTCGAACTCGCGAGCCCGTACTTGCGGGAATTGACCGTAGACACCGCGCACATGGACCGCGTAGCCATGCTCATCCGCGACCGTGTGACGAAACTGTCGGACATTCCGGAGCTCGCGTCGCCGTACCTCAAAATGATGGTTGACGTTGATCAGATCATCATCCCATGGAAGTCCCAGACCAAGGAAGACGCGGCCGTTCGTCTCTACGGCGTCATGCACGCGCTCACGACACTCGATCATGCCACCTGGCATTCGATCCAGAACCTTGAGACGGTTCTCAAGGACCTTATCGAAAAAAACGGATGGACGAACGGCGATACGCTCTGGCCGCTGCGCGTGGCCCTGTCCGGCCAAAAGCAATCACCGAGTCCGTTCGAGCTCCTCTACGCGCTGGGCCGCGAGCGCTCGCTCGCTCGCGTGGAGCAGGCGCACCGCGCACTCACAACATGACTGTCCCGCATTTCCGTCTCATCCTGACCGTTGGTCTCACGCTGACCGCAGTCCTCGCGATGCCCGTCCACGCGGCCGTAAAGGATGACGTGGATGAACTATCCGGCGAAATCAAGAATCGACAGGAGCGCGTGAAGGAACTGGACGGCATGATTGGGAACTATAGGAGCCGCATCGACAAGGCGAAGTCGGAAACGCAATCCCTCGAAAACCAGCTCGTGCTGCTCGAGAACCGCATCAAAGAGAAGGAACTTGGTGTTGAACGCGCGAAGACGGAAATTGAGGCGTTGACGCTCGAAGTCCGGCTCATTGAACAGGAGATTGGCGTCCAAGAATCACGCATTTCAAAACAGAAGGATCTCATTGCGGACCTGGTCCGCAACATCAACGCGAACGACTCGGTCACCACGTTCGATGTGCTCCTGTCGGAGGACTCGCTTTCAGGTTTTTTCGCGCGGCTGGAGGAATTAAAAAAGTTGCAACGCGACCTTGGGAACATGCTCGAACGCGTGAAGGCCGTCAAATCTAATCTCGAAGCGAAGAAGGAGGAACGGTCCACGAAGCAGAAGGCCGTCGAGGCTGAAAAGTCGAAGATGAAGCGGGAGCAGCTCGCGCTCGAGGCGGAACGGAACTACAAGACATCGCTCGTAGGCGAAACGAAGAGTAAGGAGACGGAATTTGAGCGCATCCTGTACGAACTTCGTCAGCAACAACAGGTGACGGCAAGTGATATCGCGGAGCTTGAAGTAAGGCTGAAAGACAAACTGAACAGCGTTGACGAAGCGCTCGCACGAGGGGACGTGCTCATCAACTGGCCGGTGGACCCATCGCGCGGCATCACGGCCATCTTCCATGATCCGACCTACCCGTTCCGGTACCTCTTCGAGCACCCGGGGACGGACATTCGCGCGCCCGTGGGTACGCCCGTGAAGAGCGCTGCCGGCGGGTATGTCGCATGGAACAAGACCGGTCGTATGTACGGGAACTACGTCATGATCGTGCACCCCGGAGGAATCGCGACCGTGTACGCGCATTTGTCGAAATTCAAAGCAAGAGCGGATACGTACGTGGAACGCCAGGAACTCATCGGGCTGTCGGGCGGCAGACCCGGTGATCAGGGTGCGGGATTGTCGTCCGGCCCGCATCTGCACTTCGAGGTGCGCCAGGACGGCGTGCCAGTGGACGCGGAAAATTTCCTGCCTGAAATCCCGTGCGAATACTACGACTACATTGATGACTACAAACGGCTGAAGTTGCGCTCGTGCTGACCTTCCAGGATATCATCCAGCTCCTCCAGCGTCGTCACGCGGACGAGCTTGCCGCGTAATGCGTTGAAATCGATCCAGGGATACTGCTTCCGCAGTTCCTTTTTGAAATACCACGGCAGGTGTTTGCGCAGTTTGACGAGGCCGCGTTCGCCGTAGCGGAGGACGTGCAGGCGCGCATGCTCGCGGACCACGGCGATGCGCTCATCGAGCGTCGGCGGCTGGGCCGGGACGTTATCGCGGAGTCCTGCGACGAGGTCGCGAAAGACCCACGGATTCCCGAGCGCCCCGCGGCCGATCAGGACGCCGTCCGCTCCGGACCGTGAAAGCGCGTCTTTCGCCGTCTCTACGGACGTAATGTCGCCATTGACCAAGACAGGGAGCGAGGTGTTGCGCCGCGCTTCGCCCACGCGGTCCCAGTTGGACGTCCCGCTGTATCCCTGTTCTTTTGTCCGTCCATGAATGGAGATGAGGTCAGCGCCCGCGGCTTCAAGGACTTTGACGAACTCAAGCACGTCCGTGTCTTTGGACCAGCCGAGTCGCGTCTTCACGGAGACCGGGACTGTAACCGCGTCTTTTACGGCGTTGACGATGGCGGTGGCGCGTTCGGGCTCCCTCATGAGAGAAGCTCCGTTAAAATTCGACACGATGTTGTAGACCGGGCATCCCATGTTGATGTCAATGCCGTCCGGATTGAACGTCTCCTCGATGATGCGCGCGGCCTCGGCCATGACCGAAGGATCGGCTCCGAAGATCTGCTGCACGAGCGGTCGCTCGCGCTCGTCGAATTTCGCCATCTCGAGCGTCTTCGGGTTCATACGGACCACCGCTTCGGAGGAGACCATCTCGCGGAACACGAGCGGCGCGCCTCGACTCTTGCAGACTAGGCAAAACGGCAGATCGGTCATATCCGCCATGGGCGCGAGCGCGATGATCGGCCGCGGAAGACTCTTCCAGTCAATCATTGAGAACGGATCATACCCGTGGTCGCGCTTTGATTCAAGGCTGGCGACACACCCGAATCCATGACAAAATGGATTCCAATGCTCGGTATCAAACTCCCGAAGAAGCTGCTCAAGAGCCCGAAACTTCAGCTGGACCCGGTTCGCGCGCTCCGCGTGATCCGGATTCAGGCGAACCTCATCATCCTGCTCGTCATTGCGCTCGCGGCCACGTGGGTGTGGTTCGCGCGCGTCAGGAATGCCGTGGACTTCCACGTGCTCGCGCAGGAGTTCGAACCGCCGGTGCGCGTGTCGATCGGCACGAAGGTGTTCAGCGGCGACGAGAACATCACGGACACGGGCATCGCCACGACGCCGTTCATCACCCTGTACGGGACCATAAAGGACTACGGACTGCTTCGCGACGCCCTCCCGGACCTCGCGCTCACGGTGCGCGGCACGCGTGTAGACGTGAACGCCGAAATCGGCGAATTCGCCGAGAAAGTCCTGCTCCAACCGGGAAAAAACGTCATTGACCTGCTGGTGTGGTGGAACGGGACGTCGCAATACCGTCAGCACTACACAGTGACGTACATCCCGGCGAACAGCGCGACCTCGTCTCCTGCAACGCAATGAACCGCCGTTTCAAACTGAAGCATCCCTACAAACCCTCCGGCGACCAGCCGGAGGCGATTACGTTGCTCGTGAAAGGCGTGAAGCGCGGCGACCGGTACCAGACCCTGCTCGGCGCGACCGGCACGGGGAAGACGTACACGATCGCGAACGTGATCCAGGCCGTCGAACGCCCGACGCTCGTGATCGCGCACAATAAGACGCTGGCCGCCCAGCTCTGCAATGAGTTCCGCGAGTTCTTTCCAGATAACGCCGTCGAGTACTTCGTCTCCTACTACGACTACTACCAGCCAGAGGCGTACATGCCGAAGAGCGACACGTACATCGAAAAGGAGGCAATGATCAATGAGGAAATTGACCGGCTCCGTCACTCGGCGACGCAGGCGCTTTTGACGAGACGCGACGTCATTATCTGCGCGTCCGTCTCCTGCATCTACGGCCTGGGCGCGCCCGAAGCGTATGAAAAGACCGTGCTCCATGTCGCGAAGGGACAGGACATGACCAGGACGGACGTGCTCGCACGACTCATTGAGATGCAGTTCACGCGCACGAACGCGGACCTGCTCCGGGGGACGTTCAGGATCCGCGGCGGCATTCTGGAACTCATGCCCGTGAACGAAGAAGCGATGTACCGGATCGAGGCGCCCAAAGGCACGATTGAGGCGATCATGAAGATTGATCCGGTGTCGCGGAAGGTCGTCCGCGAGCAGGACGACGTGTGGGTGTTCCCGGCCAAGCACTTCATCACGCTCGGGCCCGAGCGTGAGCGCGCGATCAAAGCTATCCGTCTCGAACTGAAAGGCCGTCTGAAGTACTTCGAGAAGCAGGGGAAGCTGCTCGAGGCGGAGAGACTTGAGCGGCGCACGAAATTCGACCTCGAGATGATCGAGAACCTCGGTTACTGCAACGGCATCGAGAACTATTCGCGCCACCTGTCCGGTCGCGGACCCGGAGAACCGCCGGATACGCTCCTGTCGTACTTCCCGAAAGGAGCGCTCTTCGTGATAGATGAATCACACGTCACCGTGCCGCAAATCGGAGGCATGTTCGAAGGTGACCGGTCGCGCAAGCAGACGCTCATCGAGTACGGTTTCCGCCTGCCCTCGGCCGCGGACAACCGCCCGCTCACCTTCCACGAAGTCGAAGACCGATGGACACAAGTCGTGTTCGTCAGCGCAACTCCCGGTCCTTTTGAACTGAAATCATCGAATACCATCGTTGAACAAATCATCCGCCCCACCGGTCTCGTGGATCCCGAAGTCATTGTGCGACCAGTAACGGGAACCGGGAACCGGGAACGGGGAACCTGGAACGGAAAGATCCGTCCGGTTCCCGGTTCCCGGTTCCCGGTTCCCAGTCAGATTGACGACGTCATCTCCCGCATCGCCCTCGTCACCAAGCGCGGCGACCGCGTGCTCGTGACCACGTTGACCAAGAAGATGGCGGAGGACCTGTCCGAGTATCTAGCAGAGAAGAAGATCAAAGCCCGCTATATCCATTCCGACATCAAGACCATCGAACGCCTCGAGATCCTCTCGGACTTCCGAAGAGGGGAGTACGACGTCCTCGTCGGCGTGAACCTGCTCCGCGAAGGCCTGGACCTGCCCGAAGTCGCGCTCGTCGCGATTCTCGACGCGGACAAGGAAGGATTTCTCCGGTCCGAAACGTCCCTCATCCAAACGATCGGCCGCGCGGCTCGTAACGTCCGCGGCCAGGTCGTGCTCTACGCGGACGTGATGACCGGTTCCATGAAACGCGCCATCAAGGAAACGGACCGCCGCCGCGCCAAACAGGTCGCGTATAACGAAAAGCATGGCATCACCCCGCAGACCATCATTAAAGCAATCAAGGATATACGCGAGACGTTGGGTCTTTCGGTGAACAAGAAGAACGTAAAAGAAATTCTCAAACTCGAATTGTCCGCCGAGACACATGACCTCAAGACCGTTCTCAAAAAGAAGGAAGAAGAAATGAAACAGGCCGCGAAAGACCTCGAATTCGAACTCGCCGCCATCCTCCGCGATGAAATGAGCGAGATC
Source organism: Candidatus Uhrbacteria bacterium RIFCSPHIGHO2_12_FULL_60_25 (assembly GCA_001791275.1). GTDB lineage: Bacteria > Patescibacteriota > Patescibacteriia > 2-12-FULL-60-25 > 2-12-FULL-60-25 > 2-12-FULL-60-25. The sequence goes on from MGEH01000037.1 coordinate 14,692, forward strand.
ATCAAGGAAATCAAGAAACGGGAGAAGACGTCGCCCGTGACGACACTTCGAAAACCACCGAGACACGGCAGAACCCGTTGACAACTCGGGTATATTTTGATTGGATACCCATTCGGCTGCTACACACCCACTGTCGAAAGACTGATCGTCCAGTGCCTCCGATTTCTCACGACCCGTATGACGGGTCACGCGAGAGGACTGCATGTACGCTGTCGAAAGACTAGTCGATCTGTGTCCTCTCGCTCCTTCTCTGCGCTCGGGTAGGGGCGCCCCGCCTCTCGCGAGAGGCGGGGCGCCCCGATCTCCGCAGCACGCGATATCTCATCCTGATCAGGGGGCGACGCACCGCGTCGCCCCTACACGGATCTCATACACTACCGCGAGAGGACTATAAAACCAGAGTCGAAAGACTATAGCCGTACTGTCCTCTCGCTCGCCCCGTACTCTGTACAAACTGATTCTACGGGGCTCCTTCCTGGTTCATGACTCAATCGTGGATCGTGAAGGGGAGGACTGGCCACCGATTGTCGAATGACTATACGACGTGCGTTCTCCCCGTCCATCTTCTCCCTGAGAGGACTAAGTATACGATGTCGAGAGTCTCCCGTCTCGTTGTCCTCTCGCCTGCCCCGTGATTCGCCAAAGGCGGATTCTACGGGGCTCCTTCTTTGCTCCGACCGCGAGTTCGAGGCAGAGAAGGGGTGACTACAGTAGATGCGTTTTCAACTAGACGGACAATGTCACCCCGTCCATTCACAGGCCGTTCGACGGCCAGCGCGGCTCATGGACTACCGTCGAAAGACTTCCAGCTCTGTGCCGCGCCTTCTTTTCTGCGAGAGGACTGCAGCCTGCGTGTCGAAAGACTATTGGTCGCGTGCCCTCTCGTTTTTTTATTTCGCTCAATGTAGCCAAATAGTGGTCCGTCAACGCACGTGTATTATCCTTGACAAATACGCAGATTTCAGCTAAGTTCCGCAGTCCGTTTGTCGAAAGACTGCTCCGGACCTGTCCGTCAGTTTGACGGATTGCGCACATCAAAAAGGGCACAGACAATGCGATATGCCATTAGCCATGCACTGCTCGGCACGAGTTTCGTCGCCACATTGAGCGACGATCACGCGGTGAAGCCGGAGGTCACGCGCCTGCGCGACGACGCGGCCAAGGAGGAGTTCCTCCTCGTGACGCTCAAGCCCGGCGACACGCTCTTCACGGACCTGGGCGGCGCAACCGACAAGGTCGCGCTCGTGGCAACGGTCCGGGGAGCCGAAGTCCACCGCATCCCCACGTTCCGCCTCGGCAACAAGGCGTCGTACGCGAAGGACGCGGAAGCCAAGGGCTGGTCCGTGGACGACGAATCGGCGCACGGCAACGAGACGAGTGACGAGCTCACCGTGCGCAAGGCGCGCGCCGTTGCTACCGCGATCGCCGCGGTCGAACGGACGGGCGACTTCGTGCTCCAGCGTGATGAAGACCAGACGCTCCTGCTCGTGAAGCAGGAGTACCGCTCCTTCCGCATGATGCAGAAGGTGCTCCTCGCGAATACCCAGCGGCTACTGTCCACCTACAACGATCGCTACCTCCTCGAGCTCGCGCGCGAGGTGAAGCCTGAAGACGCGGTTGGGATGCTCTCCGGAAGCAAGGTGAGCACGAGGGCCGCGAAGAAGGCGATCGAGGCGCTGCTCGTGGACATCCCAGAGCACGAGCGCGGCGCGTTCATGCAGAAGCTAGGCTTGGACAAGCTCGAGGCGAAGAAGATGATCCCGCGCAAGACCGTGAAGGACATGTTCGGGAAGATCATCGAGGCGCTCCTCGAGGCCGGTCCCATGAGCCCCTTCATGACCGCCATGAAGGAGACCGAGAAGAGCATCCAGAAGCGGCTGAAGGGACACGCGGTGTTCCGCACGGTCTTCGAGCCGATCCCCGGATGCGGACCGCGCATCGCCGCGCGCATTCTGGCCGCGATCGTGGACATCCGCAGGTTCGAGAGCGTTCCCGCGCTCAAGGCCTTCGCCGGCTACCACCACTTCGAGGACGGCTCGCGCGCACGGAGGCGCGCCGGCAAGGTCTCGAACTGGAACACGGAGCTGAAGCAGGCCGTGTTCCTCTGGACCGAGCAAACGCTCAAGATGCCGGCCTCGCCCTGGCGCGAGAAGCTGGACCGGCGCCGCGCCTACGAGCTCTACAAGATCCTGATGGATCGGCAGGCCAAGGCCGCGGCCGACGATCTCTCGTACGAGATCCTCCCCGCCGCGTTCGTCCCGCGCACGATCCTGTGCGTGAACGACGTGACTGTGGCGGACCTCACCTTGCTGAACGCACACGTGGACGCGCTCCGCAAGGCAGCGGGCATCAAGCCGCAGAAGACGGACGAGGAATCCGAGGACGGCGAGGCGGAGGAGTCCGACGTCGCAATCGCAGCCAAGGACCCCAAGCTCGCCCGCCTCGTGCGCGGCGTGAAGATGCAGGGACTGCAGAAAGCCAAGCGTTGGCTGGGCCAGCAGATCCTGAAGCACATCTTCAAGTCGTGGCGCGCCACGCTCGGCCTGTCCGAGTTCCCGGTCACAGTAGGGGCGCACGGCGTGCGCCCCGAACAGGAAGAGGCGGCCCCCGCTCCTGCGGAGTGATCAGTCTCGGGTTGGCGACTTTTTGCGAGTTGCCTTTGTCTAGAGTGCGCATGTCACCAACCCGTTCGTTCTACTGTGAGGACTATCGGGCACCTGTTGCAAGACTAGCAGGTTTGTGTCCTCACACCTGTCCCGTCCCGCCGTTCGCGAACGGCGGGACGGGCTCTCTTTCACCCGCATGATCCGATCGTGCGCGTGAAAGGGAGAGGACTATGGAACGCGTGTTGATAGCTAATCGTTCGGTGTCCTTTCCCGTCCCTTTTGCGCGGCTAGACACAAAATGTCGAAAGACTTACAGCTCTCTGCCGCGCCTACTTTTCTGCGAGAGGACTTGCATCGCGATGTCGAAAGACTTCAGGAGACGTGTCCTCTCGCTCCTTCTCTGCGCTCGGGTAGGGGCGAGAGGACACGTCTCCTGAAGTCTTTCGACATCGC
>MGEH01000037.1:17764-60023 GCA_001791275.1 Candidatus Uhrbacteria bacterium RIFCSPHIGHO2_12_FULL_60_25
CACGGATCGATACATTTCTGCGAGAGGACTAGGCGGCTATTGTCGAAAGACTAGTGTTGACGTGTCCTCTCATCTCTCAAAAGAGTGCCTATACGTCGTCTGTCACGCTTGCGCGACTTAAGCTCGTCTGGCCCTCTTTCCCCGCCTTCAAACGGCGGGGTTTTATTTTTACAAAATCAGCCCCGCCGTTCGCGAACGGCGGGGCTGACGCGTTGCTCAAACCGAGATTGGCGGAGGAAGGTCCATCGCTCGGAACTCCACGATGAACTTCGGAAGGTACTCCTTGAGCTGCCGGATGGCGTCTTCGTGGTCCGCAAATCCGATCTCGTGCCACACGGACGGACTGCCGCGAACGAGTCGCGACACGCGGCGTTCGTTGATCCTGTCCTGCTCCGCGATGAGCACCACGGGCTTGTTCGCGTGCCAGGCCATTTCGATTTCGATGCCGACGCCGATGGAGGGAATGCCCACGTAGGCGATCATGAAGAACGACAGGGTCACGGCCTGGCGATCGATCTGGTCGATCTGTTGCGGCGTCTTGTCCGCGTTCCGTTTCGGATCGCCGTACTTGTGCGGCAGGTACACGCTGAATCCGTGCGCCTCGCAGGTCTCGCCGATCCACTCGTAGAACGTGCGCAGCTTTGCGCGTTCCGCCTCATCCATGTCCGACAACGCGCCAGAAATGTAGACCATTCGTTTCTCGCCCATTCGTTCCTCTCGATCGGTGAAGGTGCGCGGAAACAGTACACGAGGCGTGTACAGGGTCAACCCCGCCCCAGTTCGTGACAACACACCTGGTGCCGCAAGCCGCCCTTACAACTACAGGCACCGGAAGGCCTATTGGATTGATGACACGAACTGGGGCGGGATTGATTCGAACTGCGGCGGGGTCAAGAACAAGTCCCGCGTCCACAGGGCTGTTGTCAATGACGGTTTTTACGCGTAAAACTGACCCATATGGACGCCGCGCAGGAGGTGAAATCGAAATTGGACGTGGCCGACATCGTCGGCGAGTACCTGACGCTCAAGCCCGCCGGGAGCGGGAGCTTCAAGGCGCTCTGCCCGTTCCACCAGGAGAAGACGCCCAGCTTCTACGTGAACAGGCCGCGGCAGTCATGGCACTGCTTCGGCTGCGACAAGGGGGGAGACCTCATCTCGTTCGTCATGGCCATGGAGGGCACGGAGTTCCGTGAGGCGCTGGAGCACCTGGCGACGAAAGCGGGAATTCAGTTGCCCACGTTCGATCCGCAGAAATCCGGCGAACGGAAGCGTCTCCTCGAGGTGAACGACCTCGCCTCGAAATTCTTCCGCGCGACGCTCCTCGCGTCTCCTGACGCGGAACACGCGCGCGCGTACGCGGCGAAACGTCACATTGACGACCTCACGGGCGACCTGTTCCGCATCGGGTACGCGCCGCAGAGCTGGGACGCATTGACGACCGCGCTGAAGTCGAAGGGCGTGACGGACGAAGAAATGCTCAAGGCGGGTCTCGTCGCGAAGAGTGACCGAGGACCGGGCGTCTACGACCGGTTCCGCGACCGGCTCATGTTCTCGATCCAGGACGTGCACGGCAACGTCGTCGGGTTCACCGGACGACTCCTCGCGGCAGACGCGAAAGAGGCGAAATACGTGAATACGCCGGAAACAGTCGTGTACCGAAAGTCCGCCGTGCTCTACGGCCTCGACAAGGCGAAGGGGGACATCAAGCGTCAGGATCTCGCGGTCGTCGTCGAGGGCAACATGGACGTGGTCTCGAGCCACCGCGCAGGCATCACGAACGTGATCTGCTCGAGCGGGACGGCATTGACCGAGGAACAGCTCAAGCTCGTCTCACGGTTCACGAAAAACCTCGCGATCGCGTTTGACGCGGATGCGGCAGGCGGTGCAGCGACGCTGCGCGGGTTGGACCTGGCGCGCAGCCAGGACTTCAACGTCAAACTGATCACGCTTCCGCCGGAAGCGGGCAAAGACCCGGACGACGCCGTCACGAAAGACCCGGACTTGTGGCGGCGCGCCATCGCAGACGCGACGGATGTCATGGACTGGGTGTTCCGGAACGCATTCAAGAACCGCAGCCTGTCGAATCCGGAAGATAAGAAGCGCATCGCCGCCGGCATCCTGCCGGAAATCCGCCGCATCGCCGATCCCATCGTGCGCGACCACTGGGTGAAGAAACTGGCGTCCGGTCTTTCCGTCGGCGAAGACGCATTACGTGAGGCATTGCGTAAATCGGGAACCGGGAACCGGGAGCCGGGAACCGTCTCGAAACAAGCGCGTCCGACTTCCGGTTCCCCGTTCCCGGCTCCCGGTTCCCGGTTCCCGGATCGAGTCCGTGATCTCTCCGAGCAAGTCCTCGCAATCCTCCTCAAACGCCCTGAACTCCGCTCAACCGTCGAGATGGACCTGACCGGCATGCTCCCCGCCGACTTATCCACCCTTTACACGGACCTCGAAAGCGCATACACTCTGGCCGAACAAAAAGACCTCGTCGACATCCTTGTGATACGAGGCGACCGTGACTACCAGGATCAAACGCCGGCGACCCTTGAACGGGAACTGAAGAACGCCATCTCCCTCCTTCACGAACACGTGAAAACGTCGGCGAGACGGCAGATCGAAGAAGACATGCGACAAGCGGAACTCATGGGAGACCGCGACCGCATCCTGCAACTGACGCAACGTTTCAAAGAACTTACATCATAAGAGACGGTCAGATACCGGGACGACGGTACTCCCGCATCAGGGATACTTTCGTTCGCGCCCTGGCCGCACGATTCCATGTCACTCATGAAAAAGAAGAGGCTTGCCACCGCGCAAGCGAAATCGCGATTTCTCGCAAAAGCACATCGCATCGCGAAAAAGTCCCTGAAACGTCCGGCCCCCGTCCAGCGGCAGAAGCCGAAAGGGAAAGAGGGACCGAGGCATACGTTTCAGTTCAAGAAGCCCGCGTACGTGAAGGTCCCGCCTCCCCAGCCGGTGACCCTTGATAAGCTGTTCGAAAAAGCGCGCACGCGCAATTTCATGACGGAACAGGAGCTCATGTACGCGTTCCCGTACATGGAAGATTACATCCCCGTGTACGAGGCGTTCATTGATCGCCTGGACGGCGCCGGGATCGGGATTATCGAGCAGAAAGAGGGGATCCTCGGGCGACAGACAGAACGCCACGAAATCTTGACCAAGATGCACAGCGCGGACGAATCGCGCATGAAAGTGGAGCCGTTCGATGTCACGGCCGACAATATCCAGATGTACCTGCGCGAGATCGGGAAGATCCCGCTCCTTACCGCAGAGGAAGAAGTCGCACTCGCGAAACGCAAAGAGAAGAATGAGAAAGAGGCCGAAAAAAAACTGATCGAAGCAAACCTCCGTCTCGTCGTGTCCATTGCCAAGAAGTTCATCGGCAAGTCGTTGAGTCTGCTCGACCTGATACAGGAAGGGAACATTGGCCTATTCCGCGCCGTGAAGAAATTCGAGTACCGGAAAGGGTACAAATTTTCTACGTACGCCACCTGGTGGATCCGCCAGGCCATCACGCGCGCGCTCGCGGACCAGAGCCGCACCATCCGCATCCCCGTGCACATGGTGGAGACCATCAACAAGTTCCAGCAGGTGGAACGCCAGCTGATTCAGGACCTTGGTCGCGAACCGCTCCCTGAGGAAATCGCCGCAGAAATGGGCGAGGAAGTGGACAAGGTCCGCCACATCATCAAGATTTCACAAGACACCGTGAGTCTCGAAACGTCCGTGGGCGAAGACGACGAGGACTCGACGCTCGAAGACTTCATCGAAGACGTAAAGAACGTGGCGCCGGACCGCGCGGCCGCGCTCCAGCTCTTGAAAGACTACGTGCGCGACATCATCAAGGACCTGAATCCGCGCGAACAAAAGATCCTCGAGATGCGTTTTGGTCTCACGGACGGCGTGAGTCATACGCTCGAAGAAGTCGGGAAAGAATTCGACGTCACCCGCGAACGCATCCGCCAGATCGAGGCAAAGGCCTTGGAAAAAATACAGCAACATCCGATGATCAAGAGGCTCGTTGATTACTAGGTTTTGACGCAGATGGGTAATCGTGTTACAGCCTAGTCAGGTTAAGGCCGCACTTTCATTAGACATGGAGGGTACCGGTGCAAACAATCGTGCTCGCGAGGCACTGCAAGACAGACTGGAACGCGGAAGGGCGCGTTCAGGGTCAAACCGACCGGCCATTGAATCCGGATGGACTAACCCAGGCCCAGGAATTGGCCTGCGCCATGCGAGATGATCCTCATCTACGGATTCAGATCATCGTCACATCGGACCTGAAGCGAGCGGTGCAAACGGCGACGATCATCGCCGAGGTCCTGCATATCCCGATGCAGGATGTCAGACTCGATTCAAGGCTTCGTGAGTGCAGCTTCGGAAACCTGGAAGGGAGCACGTTCTTTGAGCTGAAACATCGCTTGAAAGAGGACGCACGCGCGAGCAACTCCGAGTATGACCTCACCGAGCATGGTGGGGAAAGCTCATGCCAGGTGACCACCCGTCAGGTCGCAGCGCTACGGGATCACTGTCCGTCACTCGCTCCATCGTCTCATCTACTCGTGATAGGCCACGGGAGATCACTCGGGACCCTCCTCCACCATTTCCAGCACAAGCACCCACTCATCCAGGGTCGGTACCAGTTGCTGACGATTTCTCTCTAGCGATCGGGCCGGACGCTTCACGCGATCCGGTCCTTTTGTTTACGATTGTTTCTTCAGCTCGAGCGAACACGAATTGATGCAGTAGCGTTTCCCGGTTTTCGTAGGTCCGTCATCGAACAGGTGGCCGAGATGCGCGCCGCAATTCTTGCATATGACTTCGGTCCGGACCGTGTCGAGCGACCGGTCTTCCTTGAGCTCGACGTTCGCGAGGTTCGCTGGCTCGTCAAAGCTCGGCCACCCGGTCCCGGAGTCGAACTTCGCGTCGGACGAGAAGAGCTCGGCGCCGCAATTCGCGCACGTGTACATCCCTTTCGCATGTTCGTTCACATACGCGCCCGTGAATGGCGCTTCCGTGCCGCCGGAGAACATCACGCGCTTCTGATCTTCCGAAAGGTTTGGGTTCTGTTTCATAGAGATCAAAAGGATATCATAAAAAACCGAACGGTCTTTACCCGTTCGGTCTTTCATGGCTCCGGGGGTGGGATTCGAACCCACGACCAAAGGATTAACAGTCCTCTGCGCTACCGCTGCGCTACCCCGGAATGGCGGCAGGATGGTAACGAGAAATGACGGGACGGTCAATAGAATTGACATATTCGACGTGTCATCCGAACCACGGTTGACCCGTGGTCCGATTCGTGTTAACTTCTTGCCCTTGTTTGGCGATTTTCATCTCCAAACCGTTCCTTCCCATCACACACCCGGAGGCATGCCTCATGGAGAGTCTGATTCCGCCGTCCAATCCGCTCCCGTCCGTCGTCGTCGACACGCGCGCCTACCCGAAGGCCATACAGGATTTTCTCGCGCAGAATCGCGCCGAGAGCGAACGCTTCGTGAGCGAATCCTACGCGCGCGAACTCTGGCTGAATGACCACGACTTCCGCGTCTCCGCGGACCTGTGCATCGACGGCCGCGTAAGCGATTTCTCCGAAGCGCTCGGCCTTTCAACCGGACTCCTCGAGATGTACCGATCCGCAGGGTGCCGGTACAACGTGCCAACCTCCTGGATCTACAGCCGCCGCATCCGCGACGGGAACCGAAAGCTCCGGGTCATGGACCTGGGGGACTCGTTCGACAAGCGGATGATCGAGATGCGCATGGTGACGGTTCACTACTCGGCTTCGAGGCCCAAGGACTCTTCCTGCGCCGCCTGGGAACACCGGACGAGCGAAGCCGTGACCGCCATGCAGGATCTCGCGGACCGGTTCAACGACCGGTACTTCCGGGGGAACATGATCGCGTTTGTGGTTCTCGTCGACACGGACCTGGACGCGGTCACGGTAATCGGTCCCGGTGGGCGCCTTTCCACCAAGGAGTACATCAACATCGGGCCGCGCCGCGCGCTCACGGATATTCTCGCGACCCACCTGCGTCAGATCTTCCCTGCATCCTGGTCGCCGCTCCTGACTCTCGAAGAGCAATATCGCCGAACATTCCACGAGGAGCTCGCAGAGCACCTCGCGTCGAACGTGGCATTCGTGGAACACGTCCGTGCCACGGACCGGCCTCTCGAGCTCCTGATCCACCAGGAACGGATGATCTTCGTCGGTCGTCCGCTCGAAACGCGCAATCACAACACGGCGTTTCTGATCGAAGACCGTGAAGACGAAGCGAACCGCGCCCAGTTCCGGCTCGGGATGCGCTACGTGCTCCAGAACGCGCTCACGGACGCCATCGCGTCCGAAGACCGCGACTGGACGGTGCCGGTCTTCATCAGCATCCCGAACGACAAGGACGACCTCGAGCAGACCGTGGACTACGCGCGCGGGATCCGTGCGAACCTCGAAGCGGAGCTGGAGAAGATCAAAGACGACCTGGCGGCGACGGTCGGCAGGAAGCTGAACGGATCGCCGGATCGGACGCTGCCGGATTGGGTCATGAAGGACCTGCAGTCCCTCGAACGGCACGTGTCATGGTGTACCACCACGAACGACCGCCGCACGCGCCTCTTCGTGCCGTGTGACTAAATCTACAAACGCCCATCCCGGCTCTCGGGGTGGGCGTTGTACGTATCGACATGCTTGAGCACACTTCCTTGCCAGAGACTATCGAAAGGCGCATACTCACCACGATGTATCGAAAAGTCGTCATTACTCTCATTTCTATCGGCGTCAACCTGACGTCTTTTTGTCCGGCTGCGCTCGCAAAAACTCATCCCATGGACATGGGACGATTTGATCGTGGTATGAGCACGGTCGTACACGTTCACGCGCCCATGCCAGAGTGCTGCCTGTCACAAGGAGCGCAAATGCAACACGACGTTATTCCAATGACCGTCAGACCTGCCCGACCGGACGTCCTTCCTGCAATCGTCGTTCCGGGAACCACGCCGACGATACGACCCGGCGATAACACACGTTTGAAGCCCACGCAACGTATCAGGTCTCCTGAACTTAAATTTGAAACACGCAGCACCGCAAAAAGGGAATAGGCCTTGTGAATGAGGGTCCGTCGGATTACTCTTATTTACGGTTGATTCCCTATGTCTCGAATTCTTATATGGAACGTGACGGGCATGACCTGTCACTCATGTGAAAAAGTCATCGGAAATATCTTGAAAGACCTCCCCGGCGTGGAGGAGTTTGAGGTGTCCCTGAAGCAAGGGAGAGCGGGTGTTCGCATGCGCGATGACGCGAAGAACCCGGACCTTGCAGCCTTGAACTCAAAGCTCGGCGCGCACGGGTATGTACTGACGCCTGAAGGAGGGGAACGGACGGCCGCGCGGCCTGCCGACTGCCGACTGCCGACAATACATCGGAACCGCTTCAGCACTCGTCTTCGACACGCTCTTGTCGCTCTCTTCGCGGTTGGCGCCGCGTCGGTCTTCATCCTGGGTCCGCTCCGCAGCCTTGTGCCGAACGTATCAGCCGGTGCATCCATTGGCGCCTTGCTCGTGTTCGGGCTCGTGGCATCGGTCTCCTCCTGTCTCGCAACGACCGGTGGATTCCTCCTGGCATATAACGGCAAACCGCGTTCAAATCGACAGCTCCTTGCCGTTCACGCGGGCCGGTTGGCGGCCTTTCTCGCCGGTGGAGCGTTGCTCGGATTGATTGGACGTAGCATCCCGGGCGTCTCCGAATCGCTCTATGGTGTCCTGGCCCTCGGCCTTGGCATCATCTTCCTCGTCATGGGTCTCCACATGCTCGAGCTTTCGCCGTCACTGGCCAAACTCGGCCTGACGCTCCCCAAAAACATGTCGAAACTCGGCGATCGTATGTCATCTTCCGAAGGACGTGCCGCGCCGTTCCTCGTGGGCGCCGTCACATTCGCGCTGCCATGCGGTTTCACGCAGACGGCACAAGCGTTGGCCCTCGCGTCCGGATCGCCCATGACCGGTATGCTGCTCATGGGTGCGTTTGCCCTTGGGACGCTTCCGGTCCTCGCAGGACTATCCATCTTCGGGACGGTCAAAGCGCTCAAGTATCGCGCCGTAAAACTCGCGACCGGCGCCGTCCTCTCGTTCTTCGCCTTTGGCCAGATCGATGGAGGACTGACCGTCCTGGGATCGCCGGTTACGCCGGGTTCACTTTTCGCGTCTTGGACGTCACAAGCGGCCCAACAAGCGATCCCTGTCGCCAATGCACAGGAACAGCTCGTGCGCATGACCGTTGCCTATGGAACGTATTCTCCAAGGGTTCTCACGGTGAAGAAGGGCGTGCCCGTGCGCTGGGAAATCGACGGACAGGACGTTGGAGGCTGCGCCAGATCGCTCGTGGTGCCGAAGTACGGCATCCGTCGGAACCTCACGCCGGGCCTGAACGTCATCCAATTCACTCCAAAGGACGCAGGAACCATTCCCTTCAGCTGCGGGATGGGCATGATCCGCGGGTCATTTAACGTCACTGATTAATATGCAGCGGAAGACCATACCGATTCGTGGGATGCATTGCGCATCCTGCGCCGTGACGATTGAGCGGGCACTAAAGAAAGTCCCGGGAGTAAAAGAAGCGAGTGCGAATTTCGCCCTTGAACGCGCGACCGTCGAGTTCGACGAGACGAAGACGTCCCATGACCATCTCGCACAAGCGATCAAAGACAATGGCTACGAACCTGTCATGGACGACCACGAGCACCCCGCGACGCACAAACCCGCTGCTTCGCATCTGACGCACACCGGGTACATCGACAGGAGTGGTCTTGTCCTTGCCTTCATCCTCGTCCTCCCGCTCATCGTGAGCATGGTGATGGAACCCGACATCGGCAGTCTCTTCGGAAGACCGGCCTGGAATGTGATGAATCTGATCGTCGCATGGGTACTCGTCGCCTGGCTTGGTCGCGGATTCCACAAGGGAACCATCAACGAGTTGCGACACCGACGGGCGAACATGGACACGCTCGTCTCCGTTGGGACCGGCGCCGCGCTTCTGTGGAGCACAAACGCATTCTTCTTCGGAGGCGATGGCTACTTCGAAGTAGCCGGAATCATCATCGTCTTCCTGTTGCTCGGTAAATACCTCGAGGCGTTGCAACGCGGGAAAGCGGGAGCGGCCATCCAGGCGTTGCTCGGCCTTCACGCAAAACTCGCTCACATTGTGGGGTCTGACGGGACCGTGACGGACGTGGACCCGAAGGCGCTCAAACCCGGAGACGTCTGTCGCGTGAAACCCGGCGAACGCGTGCCTACGGACGGCGCGATTCTGGAAGGCGACACGAGCGTGGATGAATCAATGCTCACCGGAGAACCGATCCCTGTCGAAAAACACAAGGACGACCTCGTGTATGGTGCGACAGTGAACGGGACCGGGTCATTCCTCATGAGTGTCACGGTCGAATCGGGCAAGTCGACCTTGGACGCGATCGTTCAGACCGTCGAACATGCGCTGTCCACGAAATCCCCGGTCGAAAAACTGGTGGACCGCATCTCATCCATCTTTGTTCCGGCCGTGATCGTCGCAGCAATCATCACGCTCATCGCATGGGCCGCAATGACAGGGAACGTGGGCGAAGCAATTCGTCATGCGGTCGCGGTCCTAATCGTGGCGTGTCCATGCGCGCTCGGCCTTGCGACCCCGGCCGCCATCATGGTGGGAGCGGGCGCGGGCGCGAAAAAGGGGATTCTCGTCAAAGACGGTTCTGCGCTCGAGGCTGCGCGTGACATTTCTATGGTGGTCTTCGACAAGACGGGAACACTCACCGAAGGAAAGCCCACGGTCACGGACGTCGTCGAAAACCGCGCGTCGGGGGTTCTGCCTCTCGAGGTGACGCGTGTGGCCGCCGCGCTCGAGGCGTCGTCCGAACACCCTCTCGCTCGTGCGGTGTTGACGTATGCGACGGAACAGTCGCCAAAGAAATTCTCACCCGAGACCGTACGAGAATTCCGCGCCGTTGCGGGGAAAGGGATCTCGGGCTCGTTAGACGGGACGCCCGTCAGCCTCGGGACCGAGGTCTTCATGACCGAACGAGGCGTCGCAATTCCACCCGATATCGCCAAGGCAACGGACAAGCTCCGCAGCGATGCAAAAACCGTCATGTACGTTGCGCGCGATGCGACGCTCTTGGGCGTCATCGCGGCGCAGGACCGGATACGGCCTGACGCCATGGAAGCAATGAAGCGCCTGACGGACTTAGGCGTGGGCGTGGCGCTCCTCACGGGCGACCACAGGGCGACGGCACACGCGGTGGCGAAGCAGCTCGTGATCTCGAACGTCTATGCTGACGTGACACCCAACAAGAAAGCAGACATCGTGACGCAGCTCCAGAAGAAAGGAGAAAAAGTCGCGTTCGTGGGCGATGGCATCAATGACGCGCCGGCGCTCGCACAGGCGAACCTCGGGATCGCGGTCGGGACCGGCTCGGACGTGGCGATCGCCACAGGTCAGCTCGTGATCATGGGTGGGTCACCGGTGAAGGCGGCTGACGCCATCAAACTCGCGCGCATGACGTTCCGGGCTGTGAAACAAAATCTCTTCTGGGCATTCATCTACAACGTCGTCGGCATCCCGCTCGCGGCGTTCGGATTCTTGAATCCGCTTATCGCGAGTTTCGCCATGGCGATGAGCAGCGTCTCGGTTCTCTCAAACAGTCTGCGAATCGCGAAACGAATGAGGACGTAAATGTATCTCACCAAAGCGCAGAACGCACTGGTCACTTCTCTCGCCGCCGGCATCTTCGTTGGCGCCGCGCTCTTCGACGTATTCCCGGAAGCGTCGGCACGCCTCGGATCGACGATTGCCATTACCTGGATGGCTGCCGGACTCCTCTTCTGGTGGCTGCAGAAACACGTTTTGCGCCGGTTTCAGAAACCCGACATGCCTCCGCTCGTCGCCTCTGCGCTCTGGTTCCATTCGATCTTAGAAGGGATCGTGACCGGCCTCGCGTTCGGCGTATCACAGACGTTCGGCATCCTCGTCTTGGCTGCCATGACGCTGCACCTCCTCCCCGAGTTCTTCGCGGCCGTGGGGCTCATGCGCGGTGCAGGTTCGAAGACGCGGACGTCGGTCGCGGTCACCATCGCCGGATTCGTGATTCTGTACTTAAGCTTCGGTCTGACATACGTCTTCGTGCCGCAACTCGACCCGACGACGCTCCCCGCGCTCATTGCGTTGTCCGGTGGCGCGTTTCTCTACGTCGGCTGCGTGAGCTTTTGGCGTCTTCGTGGTGCGCGGACGTTGGTCGCCTTCATGATCGGTGCAGCGATCGCATTCCTCACCGCGTAACACGACGAAGCCCTCGATCAGATGACCGAGGGCTTTCGTTTACGGTGAAAAGGAGGGGACGACGGGAGGATCGAAGGTCGCCTGATGGTAGCAGGACACTTCAACCTCCTTTTCGGTGAATCCCAGCTGACCGGCGGCAAGGATCGCCTGCAAACTCGATGGAAACTCTCTCGTGTCGCCGATGATGTGATACGTGCACTGTATGTCGCGCACGGCGCCGTGGGGCGTCGGAGGCGATCTGTACGCCTCTGCATACGCACCCCCTGTCGGAATCGTAGGGATATCGACGGCCGGGACGACAGGTTTCTGTGTGGGCGGAGCGCGATAATAACACGCAACCGCGAGCATCACGACAACAACCCAAGGCTGGGATCGGACAGGGCCGTTCATGGGACCTCCTCATGATGCGAAAGGTGCCAGGAATATGTAACACGGACGCGGACGTCCGTTCAAGCTCAAACACAATACCACTCCGGGGGTAAGCCGGAGTGGCGGAGGGGCGGGAGACCGAGATTGGTCTCCCGCCCGAAGTTGGCCTTGTCCGATGAGTGTTACCTCATCGAGACGGTTGGCCGGCTCTCGAGCCGGAAAAAGTCGCATGTCTCGACGACCCTGCGGTCGGCGAGCTTCCGCTCCTTCGCGTGCTCGAGTGCTTCGCTCTTGGAGGTGAAGCTCTCGCCCGTGCCCATGAGGACCCATGCGCAGGCTCCCTGGTTCCGGGCGCTGAAGCTCGGCGTTGCCGTGACGTCGCGGGCCGATCGGGAGTCGTTCGAGGCGACTGCGACGATACGGGTCTCGTCGGCGTCCGCCACACGCGCCTGCTCGAGCGCGTTCTTGCTCGCGACATCGGCGTGGGTGCCGTGGGAGACGATCTCGACCGGGGTGGTCACGACCGCAACCCTGGCCACCGGATGTGCGTTGATCGCCGCCGTGCCGCACCCTGCGATGGCGAAGGTGGCGAAAACGACGAAAATCAGGCTGAGCTTGTGGGTGAAGGTGCTCTTGTTCATGACCGTTATCCTTTGTTTACAATGCCAGGTTATCCAGCATTGAACGGGATAATGTAACATATTCTTTACATTTTGTCAAGTCCCATTGACTCGCAATAAAAGGCCCATATTTAAGCCGAAATTTTGGTTAATAAAGCCGCCGTAGACGCGAGTGGTTCGCGTTACGGCGGCATGATAGAAGCGATCGCTTGGTCGACTAGGTCGACGTCATTGAAGGTCCCGCTAATCGGGACGATCGACGGAGTGTGTTTCACCGACGGCGGAATGGTCGAGAGCCGTACGGCTCTCTGTGTTTCATCCTCGGCCGTTTTCTGATCCAGCCCTCCCTCGCGGACCAACCGTTCGCAGAATTCTTGCGGATCGGCGGGTTGGAGGAAGACGGTACGGAGGGGGAACTCACGTACCGTATCTGGACGCGATTCGAGACGCTCGAGGCCAAGCGGGGTCATCCCGACGAGCGGCGTGTACCCGGCATCGCACACTTCGCGTACGCGCGACCTCATAATAAAAAAGAGCGATTTGCCCTCGCTGAAGTGTGTCAGCATTTGGTTCGTATTGAACCTACTGACGCGCTGCGAAGGCATGCGATCGAACCAGACGTCGTCCCCGGGCAGTTCCTGGGACCGCGTGGTGATCGTACGGACCGGAGCAAACACATCCGGATGGCTCGTGAGGAGCCTGTCCAGATGGAGGTGTCTACCTGCACGCCTACTCCCCACGAAGATGAGGAGTGGATGAGCGTTGAGTGTCATGTGAAACGCCTCCAAACGGAAGTTTAACAAAACGAAGAGATCTGGTCAACGATTAAGTCTGCAATTCGACATAATAAATCTCATCACGGGGATCTAGAACGATATCATTCTTGAAATATACGGAAGGAAGATTGATCAGAACCATTCACTCGCATCCTTCATCCGGGACACGCAGGTCGGGGACAAGGTAACGATCAAACTCCTCCGCAAAGGCGAGGAGAAGACGATTGAGGCCGTCCTGCAGGAAATCCCGGAGTAGGGTGTGATATACTGGAAGCATGCAGAAGAGAGGGGCGTCGGGAGACCCGCGCGCGGCGCTTTGGGCGACGTTGACTATTGTAGCGTTTCCGCTCGTCGCCATGTCCATGGGGTGGTTCGGCGTGGACCCCTTTACGAGCTTCGTATTCGGCGCCGCCGCATCCCTCCTCGTGCTCACGGTCGAAGCCGTGGTCCGCGGCCGCTGGTGGATTTCCGACCCCGCGATCGCGCGCATTTTTTCAGATCCCTCGTTCGGGTACCGCCTCCTCGTACTCGTCGGCATCGTGGTATTGCTCTTTCAATCGCTCGTGCTGGTCGGATTCATGACCGACCCTTCGTTTGACGGGAACATCGTCCGGTTCGTTCTTGAGCGGCAGTGTGAGGCTCCATCGAATGCATTCTTCAGTCGTCTGTGTCGTGAAGCCGCGAAACCGCCCACGTCGACTGATATTGATCTTGTGACATCAGCGGTTCGAGAAGCTGCGGAGACACGTTTCTTCGCAGGCGGACTCATCACGTGCGCTGCAAAACCGCTCGTGACGAAGATTGGCGAACAATCCTGCACGTACGCCGCACTCATCCGATGCGACCGCTGGGTTGTGGGACGCATCGCCGGCCAACCTATCAGTGTTGAAACGATCCAACGACCTGTCATTGCAATCCTCGGAATCCAGGCAGATGGGACGTACCGCGTGAACGGCTGGTCCGATGACCCGACATCGCCTGAGTGGATATCAATTGGCGGAACGATCGCGAGTCACGCGCTTGAGAAGAGTCGTGATGATCTGAGGGACGAATCCGTCGACAGCGCGCTCGCTCAAGAGACGTTCAGACGCGTGATGGAACGGATTAGTCAATAATAAAGCAGGACGTCGGGACGTAGGGTCGTCATGGCCAATCCGACGACCTGACGTCCCGACGTCCTGTTCGATACAAATCTTATTTGACGATCACTCGTCCTTTCACTCCTGGGCTCTTGTGGTTGTGGAAATCCCATTTCCCCACATTCTCGAACGTAAACGCGTACGACTCGCCCTGGTCGAGCACGGTTTTCGAATCGAATCCTGCCAAATTCGTGTGCGCCGGGTGCGGATCAGACGCCACCCAGAGCGGTTGCGACGTCTTGTTTACGAACGTGACGGTCGTCCCCGGAGCGATCTGGATTTCATTCGGCGAGAATCCGCCGTTCACGTATTCCACAAACCGACCTGCATCGCTCGGATTTGATGACGTTGGGGGAGCCTGGACCGGAGGTGTTGGTCGTGGCGCAAAGCATCCCTGACCAAGCAGGATGACACCGGCCGCGAGACTGATGAGTTTCGTCACGTGTGAGTGGTTTTTCATAGTGCGTAGAATCATAGCATGACGGACGAAATGGAGACGAGCGTGATAGACTTCTCCACATGAACATTACGTTCCACGGTGCTGCGCGCGAAGTGACAGGGTCGTGTTATCTCGTTCAGACCGGGAATGTCCGCATCCTTGTTGATTGCGGGATGTTCCAGGGGTCGGCGTACACCGACGCGAAGAACTTCCGGGATTTCGGATTTGATCCGGCGGATGTGGACGCCGTGGCCGTGACGCATGCACACCTGGACCACACGGGGCGCCTCCCCAAGCTCTGCAAAGAACGGTTCAATGGGACCATCTACGCCACGCCGCCCACGCGCGACATTACAAAGATCATCCTCGAAGATGCGGAGCAGATCATGGAGGACGAGTTCAAACGCGAGTACCGGCCTAAACTCTACGAGCGGAAGGACGTGGACGCGGTAATGTCGCGCATGACGCCAGTGGACTACTCGCAGTGGGTGGAGATTGGAGACCTGAAGATTCGGTTCCGTGACGCAGGTCACATCTTCGGCAGTTCGTTCATCGAGGTTGAAGAACGGGGCGGGCCGCGCGTGGGGTTCTCCGGGGACCTCGGAAACGTCGAGGTCCCGATCCTCCGGCCGACCGCGCAGATCGGGGCGTGCGACGCGATCATGATCGAATCGACGTACGGCAACCGCATTCATGAAGACCCGAACACGCGATCCACGAAGTTGCGTGAGGCGATCGTCTCGACCGTGAAGCAGGGCGGCGTCCTCATGATCCCGGCGTTCGCCGTGGAACGGACGCAAGACCTGCTCTACGAGATGAACACGATGGTGGAGCGGGGGACGCTGCCCAAGGTGGACGTGTACCTGGACAGCCCCATGGCAATCAAGGTGACGGAAGTCATGCGGAGCTACCCGGAGTACTACGACCGTGAAGCGCTGGAACGTGTCATGGTCGGCGACGACCTGCTGGACTTCCCGGGCTTGCACCGGACGGAGTCGCGCGACCAGTCCAAAGCGATCAACGAAGCGCAGAGACCAAAAATCATCATTGCGGGCGCGGGCATGATGAACGGCGGCCGCATCCAGCACCACCTGGTCCGGTACCTCGGAGACCCTAAGTCAACCGTCCTCATCATCGGGTACCAGGCGGCAGGCACGCTCGGGAGGAGACTCTACAGCGGTGAGAAGCACGTGGACGTGTTGAGCGAACGCGTGACGGTCAAAGCGACCGTGACCTCCATCGGCGCCTTCAGCGCGCATGCGGACCAAAAGAAGCTCCTGACCTGGCTCCATGAGGCAAAGTCGCCTCCAACGCGCGTGTATTGCACGCACGGCGAGGAAGCGGCTGCGGCCGCGCTCGCCACGCGCATCACGGAAGACCTCGGGATCCAAGCCGACGTGCCGCGATTTGAAGAGATGGTGACGGTTTAGGACGTGGGGCGTGAGTGACATGATCCACGCCCTACGCCCTACGCCCTACTGACTACGCCCTATTCATGGGATAATGCATCAACATGACGACGTTTCCATTGTGGCTCCTCTGGGCCCTCGCCGGTCACCTAGCGAACGGTGCGGCGTTCGTGATTGATAAGACGCTGCTCCGGAAGTCGTTCAAGCACCCGGCGACGTACGCGGGGATCATCGGCGCCATGGGCGTCCTGGCGCTCATTCTCATCCCGTTCGGCGTCCATGTACCCGATGCGACCGGGTGGTTCTGGATCGTCGTGTCCGGGATGACGTTCATTGTTTCGCTCTGGGTGTTCTTCGCCGCGCTCCGGGCAGGGGAGGCAAGCCGCGTGGTTCCCATCATCGGGTCGCTCATCCCCATCTTGACGCTCGCGGGCACAACGCTGTTTCTCGGTGAGCGACTCACACAGTCGCAACTCCTCGGCTTCGGTCTCCTCATCGTCGCGACCGTCATCTTGTCCGGCGGCGCGGCACACAGCCGCCTGACCAGGAAGACGGTGGGTCTCGCAATTTTTGCAGCTGCGGTTTTCGCATTCTCATCCGTGGCCGGAAAGATCGCGTATGAATCTGACGGATTCTTGACCACGTTCGCCATCTCACGTATCGCCGGCGCCGTCGCGGCCGTTCTGATTCTCTGCATTGACCGCGGTGCCGCCCGTGAGTTGAAGGCGTCATTATTCGGTGGACGACGTACGGGTCGGATCGGCACGCACACGGCCGTCGTTCTCGTTTTCGTGGCGCAGACGTTGGGTGCGCTCGGATTCGTGGGCGTCCAGTACGCCACGTCGCTCGGTTCTGCCGCGCTCGTGAACGCGCTCCAGGCCGTGCAGTACGCGCTCCTCGTGGTCGTCGCCTTCGCGCTGCACCGGAGAGCGCCTGACCTTCTGGGCGAGGACCTCACTACGGCGACCGTGATCCGCAAAGTGGTGGCCCTCGCGGTCGTCGGCGCGGGATTGTGGCTTGTCGTATGACAAAGGGCCCGCGTTTTCCAAGACTTCTCACCGCCCTCATGATCGTGGGAGGCGTCATCGCGCTCCTGATTGCGACACTCTGGGTGGGGGTCTCGACCAAGACACCGGGGGACATCAAAAAAGGCGTTACGTTCAGCCAGATCTTCGCCGAAAGTCTTGGTTTGAACTGGCGCGAGCTCCTCACGGTCTCGCTCGACGACCTGGGCGTGCGCCAATTCCGCATCCCTGCGTACTGGAACGTGGTCCAGCCCGCCCCTGACCGATACGACTGGTCGAGCATTGACTACCAGCTGGACGAAATCGCACACAGAAACGGCAAGGTCCTCCTCGCGGTTGGACTGAAATTGCCGCGTTGGCCTGAATGCTGGAAACCGGATTGGGTCAAACCGCTCACAACCAAGGACGAACATACGGCGCGGCTCGCGTACATCGAAGCGGCCGTGACGCGCTACAAGGACCACCCTGCGCTCGAGTCATGGCAGGTCGAAAACGAGGCCAACTTCCTGTTCGGCGAATGCCCGTTACCGAACCTCTCATTTTTCAAGCAAGAGGTTGCGCTCGTAAAACGTCTTGACCAGTCTCATCCAATCACAACGACGGATTCCGGCGAGCTCGCAACATGGCTCGCGGTCGGGCCGCAGGTGGACGGGCTCGGCGTCAGCGTCTACCGCGTGGTCCGTCTTCCATGGGGCAGCGTGTGGCCCTACGACTGGATACCGCCGTACTGGTACGCGAGACGGGCGCTCCTCGTCTCCCCGTGGGTGAAACGCGTGTTCGTGAGCGAGTTCCAGATGGAACCGTGGGTTGAGAAAGCCGTGACGGAAACGCCGATTGACCGTCAACTCGAGACGTTTGACGTAAGCCGCATGCGAAAAAACTTCACGTTCTCCGAACGGATGCAGTTCGACGAAATCTACTTCTGGGGCGTGGAGTGGTGGTGGTGGATGAAGACGAAACAGAGCGACCCCCGCTTCTGGGACATGGCGAGGGAGTTTTTCCAAAAGACGTAAGCGCCCCCGAAGACCGTTTCCTTGACTGAATGGCCGTTTTCACGTACAATCCGCAAGCTATTTGGATATGGAGTTACGAAACATCGCCATTATCGCCCACGTTGACCACGGAAAAACGACTCTCGTTGACTCGCTCCTGAAGCAGTCCGACTCGTTCCGCGAGAAGGGTCTGCAGGGTGAAACCATCATGGACACGAACCCACTCGAACGCGAGCGGGGGATTACGATTTTGGCGAAAAACGCGGCCGTGATGCTCGGCGCTGTCAAAATTAACATCGTGGACACGCCCGGCCACGCCGATTTCGGAGGCGAGGTGGAACGCATCATGAACCTGGTTGACGGCGCCTTGCTCCTCGTGGACGCCAAAGAGGGTCCGATGCCGCAGACGCGCTTCGTGCTCAAGAAAGCGCTCGAGGCCGGACACCGCATCATCGTGGTTATTAACAAGATCGACAAGCCGGATGCGCGACCAGACTGGGTGCTCGATCAGACGTTTGATCTCTTCGTGACGCTCGGCGCGTCGGACCGACAGACGGATTTCCCGGTCGTGTATGCGTCCGCGAAGCAGGGGAAGGCTGGCGTGACGAACGACCTTGCGTCTATGAAAGACGTGCGGCCGCTCTTTGAGACGATCCTGAAAGAAATCCCTGCGCCGACCAGTGATGCGAACGGACCGTTACAAGTCTCAGTCGCGAACGTGAGCTACGACAACTACAAAGGGAAGACCGGAGTGGGGCGCGTAGTGCGCGGGACATTCAAACCGGGACCGGTTGCGTGGATTAACCGCGAAGGAAAGACGTCGACTGCGAAAGTGACGAGCGTCATGACGTTCATGGGTATGGAGCGCGTGGACGTTCCTGAAGTGCAAGCGGGCGACATCGTGGCGTTCGCCGGAATTCCTGATGTAAACATCGGCGAGACGATTGCGGACGTCGAACGTCCCGAGCGACTCCCCGTGATCAAAATCGAGGAACCGACGGTCAAAATGACGTTTGGCATCAACACATCTCCGTTTGCGGGCCAGGAAGGGGAGTACACGACCACGCGCAACATCAAGGAACGCCTCGAACACGAACTCCAGAATGACGTGGCGCTCAAAGTGGAACCAGGCCAGTCGAGTGAGACGTTCGTGGTATCCGGTCGTGGAGAGCTGCATCTTTCGATTCTGATCGAACGCATGCGACGCGAAGGATTTGAACTCCAGGTGTCACGCCCACAAGTCATTTTCAAGACCGTAGGCGGGCAGAAATCCGAACCGTTTGAACAGGTCGAAATCGAAGTGCCGGAAGCCAAGAGCGGCATCGTCATCGAAAAACTGGGTAAACGCAAAGGTGAACTGAAAAATTTGCGTACGGAAAATGGAATCGCATATATCGAATTTGAAATCCCGACACGCGGACTCATTGGCTATCGCAACGAATTCATGATTGACACGCGAGGACAGGGGATCATCAACACGTTGCTCCTCGGCTACCGTCCGTACGCGGGCGACCTCACCGCGCTCCCGCACGGCTCACTCGTGTCGTTCGAGACCGGGGAAAGCAACAGTTACGGCCTCCAGGCTGCCCAGGAACGCGGGGAACTCTTCATCGGACCCGTGGTCAAAGTCTACGAAGGCATGGTGGTGGGGCAAAACGCGAAGCCGGAAGACCTCGTGGTGAATGTGTGTAAAGAAAAGCGCCTGTCCAACATGCGTTCCAAGGGCGAAGGAGTGGCAGAAGGCCTCACGACCCCGCGCCCCATGGGCCTTGAACTCGCGCTCGAGTACATCGGCGACGACGAACTCGTGGAAGTGACGCCGAAATCCATCCGTATCCGCAAGCTCTTCTTGAAAGACTTTGAACGCAAACGCGCATCACAGGCATAACGATCAGGACGGACAATGAACAAAAGCCCCGCGGGAGAACCCTGCGGGGCGTTTGAGATTCATGCCTTGTGCTGTGTGAGGCGTCGTTCGAGCAGATGCTCGAGGAATGACACGCGTTCATCGTACTCTTCGTGCTGGAGCACGAGTGAACGAAGCGCGATTTCTTCCTTGACCGTGACGTCCTGCTGAAAGCGCATTTCCTTCGCTTCCCACGAGGCATCGCCTTCCTGCTGGATGCGATCAAGTGTCTTTTCGGCATCCGCGGCGACATCATCGACGATGTGCTCGAGGTCACGTGACGTTTCGGCTTCGATGGCTGCTCTGCGCTCGTGATACTCCCGCTCAAGCGTTGCGAGTTCCTCTTCCCGTCGGCCGACAATCCCGATACGGCGTTCTTCGGCAGTTCGTTCAGCCTGTGCGCGGACCTCGTCACAGGTGGCACCAATACGTTCATCGTGTACGCGCTTCAGATGTTTGAGCTCTGCGGCGTGTTCGCCCGAGAGTCGAGCCTGTTCGCGCTCGAGCAGATCACCAGCTTGCCGAAGGTGAATGCGGTACTGCGTGAGCTCATGTTCGATCGGATCCATCGCGGGATCAGTCGAGTTCGACGGAACGAGACCGGGGGTCAACGTGACACGATAGACGTTGTCGCCTAGCAGCGTCAGGAACCCGTTTTCGCGAACGCTCTCCAGGATGGTTTCCAAATCCTTCGGAGCACAGGCCTGGTACAACTTCTTGAGCGCGCCCAAGGGATCCACGACCACGTCAACGAGCACCACATTGCCGTCCAGCGTGAAGGTGCGTTTTGCGGCGTCGAGACACAGGACGGCATCCTCGATATCCGGGATGGACGTGGTGTCGTTCGCTGTCGGGTCGGCGGCGCTCTGCAATGCCGTCTCGTCCTGATCCGCGCGATCTTCCAGGAGCGCGTCCACTCTCGCCCGGACCGTCTCCGAGGACGGTTCGAGAACGGTCGGCCCGCCGCATGTGTATGCGATCGCGCGATCCATCTGCTCGGCGTCGTAGAGTGTGATCTCACGTCCGTCCGGGAGGACGATCGGTATCAGCACCGCGAGATTCTTGAGCGAACGAACGAGGTCGTCCGCCGCTCCGCGCATCTCGCCGAGCTCGTTCGCAATCCGGTCATTCATGCGTCCGGCATCGACCGCGAGTCCCGGATACTCGGGATGCTTCTTCGCGAGCTTCTTCAGCAAGCGACCGACCCTCGCGAGGTGCGGGGGGAGAGCACTCCGGCTGCTCCACCGGTAGCGGCTTCGATGGGCGGAACTGAATTCCACCCGTATGAGTCGCACGTCGGCAGGCTGGGTACCGTACAGAGTGGCTGGCGCTTCCATGCGTCTGATCCTTGGTGTTCCGGGATGGGCGGCCCGGCAGGTGTGGAAAGGACACTTGCCCAAGACCCGAGGCTACGGGTTTTGGGTGACGACGTCAAGGGATATCACTATTCACGGACAGACACTGACTTGCTATCGTGGCTCACCTTGACTGACTGTATGCGCCGCGAAGTCGTGTTCGACATTGAGACGAAAAATACGTTCCAGGACGTGGGCGCGTATAATCCTTCGTTGCTTGAGGTTTCGCTCGTGGGTGCCTACTTCTACGAGACTGACACCTATGAGTCTTTCCTCGAGGAAGACTTGCCAAAACTTTGGCCGCGACTCGAACGAGCGGACCGGATCATCGGGTACAACATCCTGGGGTTCGACATCCCGTGCCTGCAGAGCTACTACACGGGCGAACTCCTGAAGCTCCCGTCCTTGGACCTCATGGCCGAGATTGCGAACCGGCTGGGGTTCCGGATCAAGCTCGACGACGTCGCGAAAGCGACGCTTGGGATCGGGAAGTCGGGACATGGACTCCAGGCGGTGGAGTTCTGGAAGAAAGGGGAGATCCAGAAGCTGCGCGACTACTGTTTGCAGGACGTGAAAATCACGAAAGACGTGTATGAGTACGCCCTGACCCATAAAGAAGTGAAGTATGTGGACCGAATGGGACAGGTGCAGACGTGTCCGTTGCCCCTCGAACCCGTCCCGGATGGCCAACAGACGTCCTTTAACCTCTCATTAGGTCTCTAGTTATCCACAGACAGGGGTCTGGACACTACATCTTGTGGTATACTGGCGAAGTAACCACAAGATGTAGTGGTTGCTGGGAAAGAGAGCAACGTCCGCATCCGGCGTGTAAAAACGCAGGGTTGTGGGGTTTTGACCAGTCTAAAACAAATTCATTCCATTTTTCCAAGCCCGATATATGAGCAATCAGGCTTCCACGTCCCGCGTCGGTTCCGCCACCGGGGCAGCCGCCACCGATCCCAAGGCGCAAGCAACCGCCATCTGGGAGTACGTTACATCAGTCCGCGCGGTCAAAAAGCGCGACGGCCGGATCGAAGATTTCAATCCGCAAAAACTCGAAGCTTCCATCAGGAACGCATTTGAGGCCGCGGGCATGAAGGACGAACGCACGCTGAAACGTGTGGTCACGAGCGTCCTCGCTCGACTCGTCAAGAAATTCGACGGTCTCGTGGTCCCAACGGCCGAAGAAGTCACGGAAGTTATCGGCGTCACGCTCATTGACGCGAACGTGTCGCACGTGGCCAAACGGTACCTTGGCTTCCGCGTGGACACCCACGTCCTCTCGAGCGATCCCGTCTACGGCAAGGGACTCCGCGTGAAGCGTTTCTATACCAAGCCGGGAGTCCACCCCTACGACGAAATCGAGTGGGAACAGCGCGACGCCGTGATCACGAACGCCGAGGGGAAGGTTGTCTTTGAACAGAAGCGCGTAGAAGTCCCGAAATCCTACAGCCAAACCGCCACGAACATTATTGTTTCCAAGTATTTCCGGGGCCGTTTGGGCACCCCGGAGCGGGAAACGAGCGTCCGCCAGATGGTGGATCGGGTCGCCAAAACCATCACCGCGTTCGGTCGCCGTGGCGGGTATTTCCTCACGGAAGACGACGCCGTCATCTTCGAGGCGGAGCTCACATCGATACTCGTGAACCAGCGCGCGGCGTTCAACAGTCCCGTGTGGTTCAACGTGGGCGTGAACCCGAAGCCCCAGTGCTCGGCCTGCTTCATCAACTCCGTGCACGACGACATGCGTTCCATCCTGAACCTCGCGGTCACGGAAGGCATGCTCTTCAAGTACGGGTCCGGCACCGGCTCCAACCTCTCGCAACTCCGAAGCTCCAAGGAAAAGCTCGGCGGCTCCTCCGGCCTCTCCTCCGGCCCTGTGTCGTTCATGAAAGGTCTCGATGCGTTCGCGGGCGTCATCAAGAGCGGCGGGAAAACGCGCCGTGCGGCAAAAATGGTCATTTTGGATGTGGGCCACCCGGACGTGGTCGAGTTCACCTGGTGCAAGGCGAAGGAAGAGAAGAAAGCCCACACCCTGATCGACGCCGGCTACGACGGCGCGCTCGATGGTGAAGCCTACGGGTCTATTTTCTTCCAAAACGCGAATAATTCCGTGCGAGTCAACGACGAATTCATGTGGGCTGTGGAAGCGGACGGTGAATTTCACACCAAATACGTACTCACGAAGGACCCCTGTGAACGGTTCAAGGCGCGCGAGCTCCTGCGTCAGATCGCCACGGCGGCCTGGGAGTGCGGAGATCCGGGTGTGCAGTACGACACCACGGTGAACGACTGGCACACCTGTTCCGGGACTGACCGCATTTATGCCTCGAATCCGTGCTCCGAGTACATGTTCCTGAACGACACGGCTTGCAATCTCGCCTCCGTGAATCTCATGACGTTCCGCGCGCCTGACGGCTCATTCGACGTCCAGGCGTACGAACACGCCTGTGCCGTCATGATCACCGCCCAGGAGATCGTGATTGATTTCTCAAGCTACCCCACGCCTGCCATCGAACAGATGAGCTGGGACTACCGCCCGCTTGGATTGGGCTACGCGAACCTGGGCGCGCTCCTCATGAGCATGGGACTGCCGTACGACAGCGACAAGGGCCGGAACCTGGCAGCGGCCCTCACCTCCATCATGTCAGGCGCGGCTTATGAGCAATCCGCCAAAATTTCGGAGAAGCTCGGCGCGTTCCGCGGGCATGCCAAAAACGAACAACCCATGCTCCGCGTGATGCGCAAGCACCGCGACGCCGCCTACCACATCCAAAACGACGGCGTCCCGCAACACGTCCTCGATGAGGCGCGGGCCTCCTGGGACCGCGCGATCGCGGTCGGAGAAAAGCACGGGTACCGGAACGCGCAGATCTCGGTCTTGGCGCCTACAGGCACGATCGGGTTCCTCATGGACTG
Source organism: Candidatus Uhrbacteria bacterium RIFCSPHIGHO2_12_FULL_60_25 (assembly GCA_001791275.1). GTDB lineage: Bacteria > Patescibacteriota > Patescibacteriia > 2-12-FULL-60-25 > 2-12-FULL-60-25 > 2-12-FULL-60-25. The sequence continues at coordinate 42,058 of MGEH01000037.1, forward strand.
CCAAACCACGGGCATCGAACCGCCAATCGCGCTCGTGTCGTACAAGTGGCTCGTGGGAGGCGGGATGATCAAGCTCGTGAACGAGACAGTCCCGGAAGCGCTCCACGCGCTCGGGTATTCCGAAGCCCAGATCAAGGACATCCTCGCCTTCATCGAGAAGGAAGACACCATCGAAGGCGCGCCGCACATGAAGTCCGAGCACCTCCCTGTCTTCGACTGCGCGTTCAAGGCCGCCAAAGGTTCGCGCTCCATCAACTACATGGGCCACATCAACATGATGGGCGCGGTCCAGCCGTTTCTCTCCGGCGCCATCTCAAAAACCGTGAACATGCCGGCCGATGCTACAGTCGAAGACGTCATGGACGTGTACCAGCAGGGCTGGAAATTGGGACTCAAAGCCGTGGCCATCTACCGCGACGGCTGCAAACGGTCCCAGCCGATCACCATGAGCAAGGATGCGGTCAAAAAGACCGATGGGGCAACGGGAACCGGGAACCGGGAACCGGGAACCGCGAAGGTTTCATCGTCCGTCACGGGAGAGGCGCGCGTGGCGCGCCGTCGCAGGCTCCCCGAGGAACGCCGCGCCCTCACGCACAAGTTCCAGATCGGCCCGCACAAAGGCTACATCACAGTCGGCTTGTATGAAGACGGCACACCCGGCGAAGTCTTCATCACCATGAACAAAGAGGGGAGCACGCTCTCGGGCCTCCTCGACTCCTTCGCCACGGCCGTGTCCGTGGGCCTCCAGTACGGCGTGCCATTGAAAACGCTTGTCAACAAGTTCGCGCACGTGCGCTTCGAGCCGTCAGGTTTCACCACGAACCCAAACATCCGAATGGCGAAGAGCATCGTGGACTACATCTTCCGCTGGCTCGGCATGAAGTTCCTGTCCGCCGAAGATCGCGCGGCGCTCGGCATCAACGTGATCGAAGGGGGAGCCACGAGTCTTGCCGAACCCGTCCTCCACGCCGTGGAAACGCTGGCCGTGAAGGAATTCATGGCTGCGAATCCTCAGCAAAGTCTTCTCGAGCCCGCTGCCCCGTCCGGCCTCTCCGCCCTCACCGCCACCATCGACAACCAGTCAGACGCCCCTGCCTGCGACACATGCGGCTCCATGATGGTCCGGAACGCCGCGTGCTATAAGTGCCTGAATTGTGGTGGGACGTCGGGTTGCTCGTAGCGTTTTCTCCTACTGTACGGGCGAGGCAGTGCCTCGCCCGTACAGGACGAAGAAAAAGTCCCGAAATACGGCAAACCCCCGGCAAGAGATCCCTGCCGGGGGTTTTGAGGTCAGTGTCTGGCATCTGCCTCGTGAGGCGACGCCGCGTACTCGCAGCGAATGCGCTCGGTCTCGGTGTAGAACTCCGGATGCATGGACGCGCCCTCACATGGGATCGCCCGATGGACGGGTGTCGGGCTCGTCGCGGCTTCCACGGGGCGCTCGGGCGCGCTTGCGCACGCCGCTGCGAGACAGGGGAGTATCCAAAGGGCGATGTTCACTGGTGCCTCCTCGTAGTTGAGCCGTGACCGACCTTGGTCTACCATAGGTACGACCAACGGTCAACGATATGAATGTCTGCCTTGTCGGGTCCATGAGGAACTACGACCGGATCCTCCGGATCGCGAAGAGTCTGAAGGAAGCAGGCCATCAAGTGACGACGCCCGTGGACGTGTCGGAAGGGAAGTTTGGGGACAAGCAGAAAGAAAAGGCCGACTTCATCCGCGGGATGTACCAGGCCATGCAGGGGTGCGACAATGTCCTCGCCGTGAACGACGAGGAGCGCGCCATGTACAAGGGCTACATCGGTCCTAATACGTTTCTCCAGCTCGGAATGGGATTCGCGCTCGGGAAGACGTTGTTCTGCCTCGAGAAATGGGATCCGCGTCTGCCGTACAACGACGAATTGCAGGCCATGGGGATCAAGAAACTCGATATTCAGATCAGGTTTTAGACATGTTGACGCTGCTCTTCATTGCCATCGTCCTCTACGGCGTCACGTTCGCCTTCCTGTGGGGCTGGAGCGTGGTCCATGCGATTCTGACTCCACGCGTGGAGTGGGGGAGGAGGGGACTCTGGACGGCCGCCATAGTCGTGAATCCGGTCTCGGCCATGTGGTACTGGTACGTGTGGAAGCGCTGGGCGTTCTGGGTGCTCTTCGCGCCCGCGCTCGCGTTCATGGCCCTCCTGCCCTTTGCGCTCGAAGGAATGCTCCGCGCGTTTGCCGTGCGTGACGTGGCGGACCGGTTCGTGACGATTGGGACGCTCTTCCTGAATAACGTGCTGGACGCCATCCCGCTCCCGATCCTGATTCCGCTCGTCGTCCTCCCTCTGGTGCTCCGCCTCGCGGCGCTCGCCCACCTGGGAGGCAACAGCGACCTCACGGCCGCAGACCGGAATGACCAAGCCATCGCCTTCGCGCTTCCGCTCTTCGGATTCGGCGCGGCCCTGACCTACTGCTTCAAATGGAGACGTGCGTGGGCCGCCTTCGGCCTCGCCTGGTTCGTTCTTGCGACCGGGACCGTGTGGTCCTTCGTGAGATTCATTAAATAGTTTGTCATTCCGAGGAAGGCCGTTGGACGGCCGCACCTAGGAACTATTCTTCTTCAACGGTAACAAAATCGAGCACCGGGTTTTCTTCAAGACGAAGTTGCTTTTCCATTTCTTCGAGCTCTTCAAGTCCGTCCTTATCAAGATCATCTGACGGCCCTGCGACATTCGGATCTGTCAAATCGTCCGTTCCGCCTTCTATACCGACCTTGATCTCTTCTTCAGGCACTTCTTCCTCCTTCGGAGCATCCAGCATGGCAAGCTGGTCCACTTCCGGGTCAGCTTCCTCGGGTGCGGCACGGAACTCAAAGGCATTTCGCGACATCATATTAATTTTCTTGGGGGAATCTGATGATGGCGATGAAGATAGCGGGGATGACGGAGGATGTGAAGAGTGACTTATCAACACTGTCAAGGGATAGTCGATGGTCGAATAGTCGATAGTACTATTCGACTATCGACTACCGACTGACCCTATGTCACTCTCCTCTCGCTATGGAACTGACGACACTCCTGCTCATCGTCCTCTTGGCCGTGCTCGTAGCGGGATTTGCATGGCTTGGGATGCGGAAGGCGCCACAGGTCCCGGTCGCGGACCCGCAGGCGCTCTCGCTCCTCCAAAACCAGGTGGCCCAAATGTCCAAGGCGCTCGAGGAGCGCATGAGCGAGACGAACCGAACGGTCGTGAACCAGTACAAGGCATCTGCGGACATCATTAAGGACGTAACGGAGCGCCTCACGAAACTCGACGAAACGAACCGTCAGGTCGTAGGATTTGCAACGCAGCTGAAGAGTCTGGAGGATATCCTGAAAAATCCAAAACAGCGGGGGATCCTAGGGGAATACTTCCTCCAGACGATTCTCGAAAATACGCTTCCAGGACCCAACCACTTTAAATTGCAATACCGCTTCAAGCAGAAGGACGCGCGTGGAGCGGACAAGATCGTGGACGCCGTCATCTTCGTGCGGGACATGCTGATCCCCGTGGATGCGAAGTTCTCGCTCGAAAACTGGAACCGCCTCGCCGAGGAAAAAGACGCGGCGCGACGCGACGTCCTTGAGCGCGAATTCAAGCAGGACCTGAAAGACCGGATCGACGAGACCGCGAAGTACATCGTCCCGGCCGAAGGCACCGTGGACTTCGCCATCATGTTCATCCCGGCCGAAGGCGTGTTCCACTCGCTCATGGTTGGGACGGGCGCCGTGACGATTCGCGCGCAGGATCTGATCGAGTACGCGTTCAGGAAACACGTGGTCATCGTGTCCCCGTCGTCCTTCTACGCATACCTCCAAACCATCCTGCACGCCTTGAAAGCCCTCCAGATCGAAGAGGGGGTGAAAGACGTACTCAAACGCGTGGGGGACCTGAATAGACACTTCGCGAGCTACGACAAACACCTCCAAAGCATGGGGAGCGCGCTCGACACGGTCGTCCGCCAGTACAACCTTGGGTACAAGGAGTTCCAGAAGATCGACAAGGACGTGTTGCGCATCGCCGGAGAATCGAATCAGATCGAGCCGCTCTTGATCGCCAAACCCGACCGTGATGACGCCGCCTGACATCACAACCGAACAAGGGAGGAGACGGATCCCGTGGACCATTATCGTCTCCGTGGTCCTTGGCGTGCTCGCTTTCGCGTTCACCGACGCCGTGGTAATCGTTCAGACGAGCTACGCGGACCGGATCGTCCGGAGAGGTGCAGACGCGCCGGTGCGTCCCGTCGCCATCGTCCTTGGCGCGTCCGTTAAGAAAGATGGAACGCCGTCTGCCGCGCTCGAAGACCGGATTCTGACCGCGGCGGAACTCTACAAGACCGGGAAGGTCGACGCGCTCCTCATGACAGGGGACGACGGCCAGTTTCACATCGACGAGATCAAGACCATGGTTCGCGTGGCGCGCGAAGCCGGGGTTCCGGACAACGCCATTCGGACGGACGGGCACGGGTACCGCACGTACGAGTCCTGCAAGCGAGCGCACGACGTATACGGCGTGACGGAGGCGATCGTGGTGACGCAGCGTTTTCATCTTGGACGCGCGCTCTACCTCTGCAACCGTCTCGGGATTGACGCAATCGGAGTCGTCGCGGACAAGCGGACGTACGACCTCGCGGCGTCATTCTGGATGCGGGACATCCTTTCGAGCATCAAAGCATTCAGCGACGTGAATCTGCTCCCGCCCACGCCTCCTGTCGCGTACCTCGATTGATCCCGCACCAGTTCGATTTGATCGAACTGGTGCGGGATTGACAGGACGGGGTCGCTTGATAAGGTGGCGGCGCACCTCACATAGGAGCATTCCCGTGACAAAATACAAAGCTCCGCGCAAGACCGAGAGCGAATACGACGAGAAGGCGGAAGTGTATACACTCGGACATTTCACCACGCCGTCCAGTACGCGTTTCGTCGCCTTCGCGTGCGGCCACAGGGACTACCCCGCCGCGTACATCAAGATTCCGGACCGCCTAAAAAGCCTGTGCCATGAGCGCGGCTGGCTCCGGAACGTGAATTCTCACGAAGATGTCGTGGCGCTCAACCACCCCTCATCAGAGAAACACGGCGTACGGATCATCGGACCCGTGAGCCGCGAATGCTCGGACTGTATCGTCGCGCAACTCAAACGCGACCTCATCGAAATAGGCATCGAAGCACGGCAGAACGAGATACCGAATCTCCGCGTGGTCCGCAAGCGCAAACGCTGACAACTCATGCCAAGAATCAACGACCCGCCTCACTCGAGACGGGTCTGTGTATTCAGGGGCCCCTGTCAGGATGACAGAGGCCCGTGAGAGGTCCGACGAATCGAACCGAAGTGTTTGACAGGCGAAGCCTGTTGTTGTGTGGCGCCGTCCTGCGGCGCGATCGTTCACACGGGGAGGGGAGTCTCCGTGGCGTTCCGGAGCGACAGACGCGACTGCGCAAGACGCGCCGCCTGTGCGTCCACGCGCGCCGCGAGCCGCTCCATGGCGAGGAGGGCATCGATCTTCGCCCCCTCATCCACCTCGTACGTGCGGCACCCGATGTCGCGGACCGACGTGAGGATCCATTCCAGGACCCTACCCACGCTCACGATCGCGTTCTTGATGCGCAGGTCGGTCTCGTTCATGGCGCCGATGATCACGAGCGCCTCCGGGAATCCCACGAGCGGACCCCGCGCATGCACGAGAGACGTCTCGGACGCATGCACCTTCGTCTTGTGGCGAACCTCGTTGGCGTAGTATGTGAACCGGTTCTGCAAGAGGCGGATGTTGTGGACGAGCGCGGATCGCGCGCGGCCCGGGAGGTCGCGTGTGGCCGCTGCCGCCGCGATGGCGTTCGCCGCCGCGTGTAGATCGCCCACGAGATCGACGTCGTCCGAGAGGAGGACGTACTTCGCGAAGTTGTCGAATTCCTCTATCAGTTTCCCGCGAGAATCTGCCATGGTTTCGCTCCCAAGGTACTAGGTTGACTCACACGCCGGCGTTAAAATAACGACGACCGCCCAAGCCTACGTGAAAACGACGGAACGGTCAATGGATCGGTCAAGGCGACGCCCTACGCGTCCCGGAATTGCAGGTCGTGGAGTCGGCGATATTCCCCTCCGGCCGCCATGAGTTCGTGGTGTGATCCCTGCTCAACGATGCGGCCGTGCTGGAGAACGAGAATGTTTCCCGCTTCACGCACCGTCCGGAGACGGTGGGCGATAATGAACGTGGTCCGCCCCCGCATGAGGGTCTGTAGAGATTGTTGGATCACGGCCTCGGTGGAGGCGTCCAGGTTGGACGTCGGTTCGTCCAAAATGAGAATCTTCGGATTGCGCAGGAATGCCCGGGCCAAAGCGACCCGCTGCCGCTCTCCGGCGGACAATTTGAGACCGCGCTCGCCGACGACGGTCTTGTAGCCGTCCGGCAATTTCTTTATCCAGTCATGCAGCGCCGCGAGGCCGGCTGCGGTCTCCACCTCACGGTCCGATGCATCCAGACGGCCGTAGCGGATATTTTGTCGCAGCGTGTCATGGAACAGCGTGAGGTCCTGCGGCACGTAGGCGAGCTGGCTCCGGAGCGACCCAAGCTCGATCTCGCGCGTGTCCGTTCCGTCAATCAGAATCCTGCCGCGCTTGGGTTCATAATAGCGCGACAGGAGCTCGACGATGGTCGTCTTGCCCTCGCCGCTTTCGCCCACGATGGCGACTGTCTGACCGGGCTCCGCCTGGAACGAGACGTCTGTGAGGACCGGCCTGTCTTCGCGGTACCGGAAACGAACGTGCTGGAAGTCAACGGCGCCCTGAATGTCCAGCGTTCGGCCGACGCCATACCGTTCTTCGGGCATGGTCATCATCTCCTCGAATTTGCGCCGATAGACGTCAAGAGAGGTAAACTCCCAGCGAACCCAGAGATAACGGCGAACCATGGCCCAGGTCAGGTATGAATACCCCAGGACGGTCGCCAATTGTCCGGGTGAAATCGCGCCGTCCGTGATCGCCAAGGCCGCAATGCCGAAGAGAACCACCGTCCCGACTCCGGAGACGATGTCCTGTCGCGCGGCGTTCTTGTTAAACAGCACCGTGAGCTTCTCGTCCAGCTTGGCGTCGTTCTTCATGAGTTTCCCGACGAATCTCCGTTCGAACGCTTCCGCGCTGTTCGCCTTGACGATCCCGATGTTTCGAAGCGCGTCCCACATGCGTCCATACCGCTTGCGCCAACCCTTTTCAATGTCATCCCAGGCGCGGTCGAGCCTCGGAATGAGCGCGTCGCTCCACAACGCGAAGACGCACACGATGACGATATTCGCCGCACCGAGCCGGAGATCGAGATACGCGAGGTAGATCGTCATGAAGACGACCGTGAACACGCCGGGCACGAGGTCGAACAACCCCTGGTTCATGAAGTTCTCGAAGGAATTCCGCAACCGGTTGATGCGCTCCTGAATTTCTCCGCTGCGGTATTCGTGATGAAACGACAACGGGAGCGACAACAGGTGAGCGAGCGCGTCCGCGTCAATTTTCCGCGCCGTGACCCGCGTAATCGCGAGCCCGCGCTTATATATTTCACGGCGCAACCAGTCGGTCACCAGCCGAAGGACGAGCCAGGCGCCTAAAAGTGCCGCGAGCGCGTTCATTCCTCGTCGCTGGATCACGCCATCGAGCGCGCGCCCGTAAATCACCGGGATGGCCGCATCAAACACGGCCGCGAGCGCGGCGAGCGCGCTCAATCCAATCACGGTATGCCGATGAGGACGGAGGGTACGGGCGAGGAAACGGAGGGTTTCAAGTTTCATCCGGAGTAGTATACCCCATAACGATGCAACCCCACCCCGCGACTGTGCGGGATGGGGCGTGGAGACGCTCATGCGGCCGAAGGAGTCGGGCGCGGCGACGGTTCGACTTTCGAGGCGGCGGTGAGAGCGCCGAAGAGTTCGTCGAAGAGCTCGGACATGCGGCTCGCGATGTTCTTGAACTGCTCGTCCGGCGTCATGCCGTTCCCCAGGATGAGGAGCGCGCGCGGGAAGGGGACGGCGGGCGAAGACGTTCGAGCCCACTCGCGCAGCCGTTCGACGTTCGAGATGATGGTCCCTGCGTACTTCGTCCGCTGCTCTCGCGGGATCACCGCAGCAACGAGGATGTACGCGAGCGTCACGGTATTGTGGAGCAGGTGGATCGCCCGCTGGTCGCTGCGCTTGATCGTCGCTTGGGAGAATCTGCGCAGGTCGACGATCAGGCGTGTCGTTTCGTCTTGTATTGGCGTGTAGGGCATTCCGAGTACCTCCATTGATAAGGTTCGTACGGTGGAGCCTAGCATTGGTGGGGGAGTGTGTGAAAGGGAGGAACCTTCACTCGTCCTGTACGGGCGACGCAGTGCGTCGCCCGTACAGGGACATGAAAGAAATCGCGCGACAATTTTTTACAAGTACACGTTTCGGTACACGTAGGCGCCCAAGACCAAAATGTCTTTTTTTCCGGGCGGGGAGGGGAGGCCGAAAGACGCTAGCCTTTGTATCTATGCGTCGCACAATATGCCTTATACGACACTTAGGGCTATTTATAATAGATACGCCCTGGAATCCTCGCGTCGACGTACGAGTAAATTCGTGTGCCTGGCGGCAAACTCTTTGAGAAGACGTAATAGCTCTGTATTTGATCTTGCATGGACGTGAGGAGGTCTACATACACGTCATAGGGCTCATACATGTTCAAGACGAGCTTCGTGGACGTGGATGTCTCAAGAATCGCATTACGGTATCCGAACCCGGCCTTGGACAGGTCCTGGAAGGCCCTAAGCCACGTTTCGACGATCACCTGATCCACCAACGGCTCTCCAGGGACGAATAGAGGGCTTTCGCGGAGCGTCAGGATTGGCGCGTCGTCGGACTTCGTCGGGGAGGGCTTTGCGATGCGTTTGAGAATTTGTTCTTCTTCCTCGGTTGTAATCCGTTTCGCGACCATCCCTCGACGGTCTAAGAGAAAGAACTCATTTCCGGTCACGAGAATGAGTGAAGATTGCCTCTCTCGGATATTGAGTCGTAAAACGGATGGATAGGACTTTTCCACAGCCACCTCTTCCGCAAATAATCGTTGTTCCAGATCGTGACTCAGCGCGCTTGAATTCACGAGCAGCAAATTCCGTCTGCTCCAGGTCCCCTGTTCATCAAGCGAGGCGTACACCTCCTTCATCACCTCTCCCCTTTCCAGGTCGCTCACGTCGCCGATATCGACGGTTGAGACGGTGAAAATCCCTGATCCAAAAAAAACGTAGAGCCAGCCGACAACGGCGACAACGGCGAGAAACGCGACGACGACGCGGCGACGCTTCGTCGTCGTGACATAGCGTTCGCCCGCGAACGTCCCCTCTTCCCTGCCAATCCGTGACGGCCATTTCATGCCTCGCAGTATAGCTTACAGCCCGCGTTTGATCCTCCGGATCGTCTCCAGCGTCCACGTGAGCCAGTACCGCGAATGTAGGATGAGATCTTGAGCGTGAACGTACGCGTCCGCACGTCCGCCGAACCCCTTTTTGAAGAGCGACAACCCGGCCCATGGATGTGTCGGGTGGTCGTCGGGTGAAATGCCCCAAAAGTTGTACATGGTGCACCCGCGTCGTTTCGCTTCCTGAATGACACGCCACTGGAGGAGGTACGACGCCATGATTTTCGGGTACGCGTGCGAGGACGCGCCCTGGTGGTAGTATGCCGAATGTCGGTCAAAAATGATCATCGCGGCAGAGATGACTTCGCCCTGGTACGACCCGAAGAACCAGGCGACGCGTCCATCCGACGCGAATGCCTCGAACTCCTTGCGCAGGTACTCTTTCGAGAATGGCGTGAAATGCTGACGATCGACCGTGGCGCGGTACGTGACCCAAAACGTCTCCACATCGGCAGGATCGGAGCTCATGCGGATCTCCACGCCGTCTGATTCGGCCTTGCGGATCGAGTACCGCGTGGTTTTTCGCATGTCGCGCAGGAGTTCGTCTTCCGAAGGTGTGACATCGAGGATCCATGCGAGCTCCGGGTGCATGTGGATGGGAGCTGGTCGGAACCCGTTTTCGGCGAACAGCCGACGATTCGCGTCCATATCCGAGAGATATGGACTCATGCGGAGGAAGGCGCAGCCGGATTCCCTCGCAATCACGAGAAGACGTTCAACGAGCGGACGCAACACGATTGAGACGTCCGTCCCCGGCAGGATGACCGGTCCGTGCGGACAGAATAGGAAGGACCCCCGACGCGCCGAGACGTTGATGACGAGGGCGCACCCAACGAGAACGTTGCCGTCGTACGCGCCGAGACGGTGGATGACGTGGCCGGTCCGCTCATGAAAGTCCCCCCAGAGCCACGACTGCAGGAACGTGTTCGGTTTGCGCGCGTCCATGAATTCCTCCCACGCCTGTTTTGATTCGACCGGCCGGATGGTGATCTTCATACGGTGGCGAGGAAACGTTCCGCGATGCGCCGCGCGTCCGCTTCGGTGATGTGGATGTCCGTTGGCAGGTTCAACGATTCCGTGGCGAGCCGTTCCGCCACGGGGCAGCTGCCCGGGCGGTAGAAGACAAGGTCTTGGCGGACGCCGGGGGGCGCGATCGGAACGTCATACCAGTCGCCAAGGAGAATCCCTTCCTGCTTCAATGCGCGTCGGATCTTCTCCGCATGCGGCGTTCGAACCGTGTAGCGGAGGAAGACGTGACGCACGCCGGGCGACGACGCTGGCGCGATGACGGGTCGTCCCGGCCCGGACGTTGCTACGGACGAGAGCTCGCGATCGTATACGCCCGCGATCATCAGGCGGTGGTCGTTGAACCGTTCGAGTTTGCTGAACTGATGGAGCGCGAGACGCGCGAGCGCGTTCGGCATCCGCTTCCCCGTGAACGACGGCCTCTCTCCCCTCTTCTCGAGGGGGGTGACGGCTTTTGAGATCACATGGAGACGCTTTGAGGCCTCGAGGATCAGCTTCCCGAAGCCCATGGCGTCATACGTCGCTTTTGCGACAGACAGAATCACAGGGTGCGAGAGCTGTCGCGCCACCCATCCCCTGCCCGGAAGTGGGAACTCGGACTGGAGTCGTCGGAGCGACTCCGCCGTATCGTCGCGCGATGTTGTCGCCAGTCCGCCGAACACGCTTGAAATGATCTTGTCGCGGCCGAAACTGAAAAATGCCGCATCGCCGAACGTCCCGACCCGTTTCCCTTCTGACTCACTTCCCAAGGCGTGCGCGCAGTCTTCAATCACGAAGAGACCGTGGCGTTTCGCGATCGCCGAGAGATGGTCCACGTCCGCCGGGTTGCCGAACGTGTGCTGGATGATAAGCGCCTTACTCTTCGGCGTGATCTTCCGTTCAAGGTCGTCCGGCGACATGTTGAACGTCTGCTCCTCGACATCGACGTAGACCGGACGCGCGCCGGACCAAAGGACGGCGTTCGGAACCGCCACGCATGTGTACGCCTGCAAGAGGACCTCGTCGTCTGATTGTAACCCGAGCGTGGACAGGATAGCGGTGAGTGCGGTCCGGCCGCTTTCAAACGCGAATGCATGCGCGGCCGGCAGCCAGGCGCATACCGTGCGTTCGAGATCCGTGGATGCCGTCCCATGGACCCAGGCCCATGGCGCAACGAGAAGACGGAGCGCGAGCGAAACGTCATCGCGCTCCACGTTCGGCGAGAGGCCCGTGAAGATCATCCGCGCCATACTTTACGTATCTTGAACGACGTATTCACATCGAGTCCTTCCGGCCCTTGTTCGCTCCACACGAACGCGTGCTGAAGGATATCCGCGGACCGTGTATTCCCACCGAGTTGGACTGGGATATCACACCCATACGACATGACCACGCGATCACTTCCCACGAATCCCAATCGCCCGGACTTGTTCGTCCGCCCGGCCCACGCGAGGTGTTCGACGGAGGGGTCTGCAGGGATCCATGATCCGTCGGGCAGCATGATCTCGAGCCAGGCATGCATCTTGTTCTTCGCCTTGGACACCGCCCAAAACCCGCTCGCGATCCGCGCGGGAATCCCCTGCGAGACGCACAACGCCGCAAGAAGCGTATCGAACCCGCCGCAATCCACGACGGTTCTCGTGAGTGCGTCGTGCGACGAGTAGAGGCCAGGAATCGGGTCGCCGTAGTTGAGGCGTGTCACGACAGCGCGGTTGAACCGTTTGAGGATAGCGAACACATCCGTCTCCGAACCTCGTAGTTCCCGCGCGAGGCGGATCACCTCCGGATCGGACGATCGCACGAACCGATTCGGCTCACGATAGGCCGCGTGCGCTTCTCCCTTCTGATCCGCGTACGCGTCGATCGTCAGGCGACGGTCCAACTGCGTACGGAACGGTGTCACATGGACCACGAACGATTCATGGAATTCCGCGATATCTCCCGGCCGAAGCTCCCACTGATGGACGGCGTACCGATTGCCGTACCGCTCGTCCGTGCGGAACTCTGAGGGGCTCGGTGTGAACATCGGTTCATGGATCACGCGTTGATGGTCCGTATTCGGCGGGATCGGGATGGCGATGTAAAAACGTTTCGTCACACCTGACCCGTTATGCACCGTCATGTCGTATTGGACGGGAAAACGCCGCGGTTTCGTATAAAACGCCAAACCAGCGGCTTCTCTGGTGCGGTGGATGACGCGACGTATACCGCTGACCACGCTCATGAACGTAACCCTACCCGATCTTTCCAAACCCGCAATACGGCACGAGAACCGTCGGAATCTTGATGGACCCATCCGGCTGCTGGTAGTTTTCCATGATGGCGATGAGCGCGCGTGAGGTTGCGATTGCCGTCCCGTTCAGCGTGTGGAGTAATTCGACCGATCCGCTGCGCCTGCGGACCTTGATGCCGAGACGACGCGCCTGGAAGTCCGTGCAGTTCGAGGCGGACGTGACCTCCCCCCAGTCCCCTTTCTTCTCGCCGGCGGACTTCCCCGGCATCCACGCTTCGAGATCGAACTTGCGGTATGCCATGCCTCCCAGGTCTCCCGTGCAGATATCCACGGTCCGGACGGGAATGCCGAGTTTCTTCCAAAGGTCTTCCTCGATGCGGACCAGTTCGACGTGCATCGCTTCAGACTGTTCGGGTGTCGCGTAGACGAACATCTCGACTTTCGTGAACTGGTGCACGCGATAGAGACCGTAGGATTCGCGCCCGTACGCGCCCGCTTCCGTGCGGTAGCAGTGCGAGAGCGACGCGTACCGGAGCGGCAGGCGGTCTTCGTCCAAGGCCTCGTTCATGTGATACCCGGCCGTGGTGATTTCAGCCGTGCCGATGAGCGAGAGGTCGGCGTTCTCAATCGAGTAAATCTGCGATTCAGGACCTCGCGGCTGGAACCCCGTGCCGATCACGACCTCGTCCTTCGCGAGGTCCGGCGTCGTCAATGGGACGAAATGGTGGCCCATAAGTTCGTCCAGCGCGAAACGGACGAGCGCCTGCTCGAGAATGGCGAGGCGTCCCTTCAGGTAGTAGAACTTCGCGCCCGTGACCTTTGCGCCACGCTCAAAGTCCAGGACATCCAGCGACTTGCCCAGCTCAACGTGGTCTTTCACGTCACGGATCGAGTGAGGCTCGGCGGAACGGCGGACTTCCACGTTCATCGCGTCGTTCTCCCCCACCGGAGCGTCCGGGTGGCTCCTGTTCGGAATCTGGAGGAGCAGGTTCATCCAGGCTTCTTCGGCCGAAGCGAGGTCGGCTTCTTGCACGCCGATCAGCTGTTTCAACTGCTTGCCGCGTTCCACGAGACCGGGACGCTGCTCTTGAGACGCCGTCTTCATTGTTTCCGCGATCTCGTTCCGCTCCTGACGAAGCGCCTGGACGTCCCGAAGGAGCGCGAGACGGTCCGCGTCGAGCTTTAGAAGCGAGTCAATGTCCACGTTCACGTTCCGCAGTCTGCAGTTCTTGCGGACGTCGTCGCCGTGTTCACGGATGTATTTGATGTCGAGCATAGGTCAGAGAGGGAGCCAGTCGGCAACAGGTTCGGTCTCGGTGATCGTGTCCCCCGCCGTCGAGACGTTGAGCAACGAGGACTTATACACGTCCGGCTGAAACGGTTCTGCGCGCACGACGCGGCAATTGAGACCCCGCGCGCGCAATGCGTCCTCAAGCCCTTCCGTGAACGCTTCCTGATCATACCCCAGAACAATGACATCGGGCTTGAGGTCGCAGATGACGTCCAGTTTGTCTCCATCACGACCAAGGACGGCACAGTCAACAAGACCGTGGTCGTGGACGGCGCGGCGGCGTACCTCTTCCCCTCTTCGCGGCAGCTGGCCTTTCACGTCCAGGACCGTCCGGTCGCGCGCCACGACCGCGATCACGCGGTCGCCGTACTCCTTGGCCTGTCGAAAATAATCCTCGTGCCCCTTGTGGAGCCCGTCGAACGTGCCGAGGACGAGAACCGTGGACATATCAGTGCTGCTCGGGTCGGAGCGTCGGGAACAGGATGACTTCCTTGATGTTGTCCGCTCCCGTGAGCAGCATCACCATGCGGTCAATCCCGATCCCGAGACCGCACGCCGGAGGCATGCCGTGACGGATCGCATCCAGGTAGTCCGTGTCGGTCTGGTGCGCTTCCGCAAACCCGGCGTCGGCTTTCTTCTTCTCTTCCACGAAACGGCGTTCAAGGTCTTCCGGGTCGTTCAGTTCCGAGTAGTTGTTCCCGATCTCGCTCCCGAGCGCGAACGCTTCGAATCGTTCCACGTATCGCGGGTCCGCGCACTTCTTCGCGAGCGGCGACACTTCGACGGGGTAGTCGTAGATGATGGTCGGCTGGACGAGCTTCTCTTCGACGAGCTCTTCAAACGCGAACGCGATCACTTCGCCGACCGTCTTCATCCGGTCGAGCTCCGCGACCTTCGATTGCTTGAGACGGGGCGTCAGGTCCGTCTTGGCCTGACCCACATCCGACCACGACGAGACATCGAGTCCGCCGACCTCGCGAACGGACTCGACGAGACTCATCCGCTTCCATGGACGCGCGAGATGGATGGTGACTTCGCCATGAGGAACGTCCGTCGTCCCGAGGACGTTCGTGGCCGCGTGTTCAAACAATTCCTCGAACAGGTCCATCCCGTACCGGTAGTCCTGGTACGCGATCTGCGCTTCGAACATGGTGAATTCGGGGTTGTGGTCGTGATCAATCCCCTCGTTCCGGAAGACCTTCGTGATCTCGTAGACTTTTTCAAAACCGCCGACCAAGAGCCGCTTCAGATACATCTCATCCGAAATCCGCAGATAGAAGTCCGCATCGAGCGCATTGTGGTGCGTGGTGAACGGTCTCGCGAATCCCCCGCCGTAGACCGGCTGCAGTGTTGGCGTCTCGACGTCGAGGAACCCTTGCGCGTCCAGGAACGACCGGATGGCGCTCACGACCTTCGACCGCTGGATCATACGACGACGCACGTCGTCGTTCATCACGAGGTCGAGGTACCGTTTGCGGAAGCGCAGCTCGACGTCCTGCAGTCCGTGCCACTTCTCCGGAAGCGGCAGGAGCGCCTTTGCGAGGACCTTCCAATCCGTGACGGCGAGCGTGTGCTCTCCCCTCTTTGTCGTGAACAGCGTCCCCGCGACCTGCACGAAATCGCCGGGGTCAATGCTGTCCCGAAAAAGCGCGTACGACGCCTCGCCCTGGCGGTCTTGCGTGAGCTGAATCTGCAACTGACCCGATGCGTCGCGGACATCCGCAAACATCATCGCGCCATGCACGCGCGTGATCATCACGCGGCCCGCGACGGTGACAGGCGTTCCGGACGCGGACAGCGCATCGAAGTCCGCATGCGCGTGAGCCGCGCTCGCGGTCCGTTCCGCGCGAGACGGGTACGGGTTCATGCCCGCGTCGCGGAGCACCTTCAATTTTCCCCGACGGACGTCAATTTCATCCTGCATAGACCATGAAAGAGTACTGTTTTTACCCCTCACGGTCAACGCGGATTTATTTCACTTCCACGATGGTGTACGTGGTAGTCCCTCCGGGAGTGGAGACGGAGACAGCGTCGCCTTTCTTGTGACCCAGGAACGCGTTGCCGATCGGCGACTCGTTCGAGATCCGTCCGGCCGCCGGGTCGGCTTCGTTCGATCCCACGATTTGAAATTCCTTTTTCTTCCCGGAAGACGCGACCACGACCGTTGATCCGATAATAACCGCGCCCCCGGCTCCCTTCTCGCTCTCGATCACCGAGATGTTCTTCAACATCTCGTTCAGTTGGATGATCCGGCTCTCAATCATGCCGAGCTGCTGTTTCGCTTCCTGGTATTCGGCGTTCTCGGACAAATCGCCGAGCGACCGCGCGGCATCAACCCGCTCCGCGGTTTCGCGGCGCTTCACCGTCTTCAAATCGTGGAGTTCGGCCTTGAGCTTTTCCAGCCCCTCGGCCGTCACGTAATGAATTTTGTCCGTCATAAGCGTGGTTCGGAGTATCTGCGCCCGTCGTTTGGGTACTTGCATGATGATTGATTGATGAACCCGCACCCGCACGATATGGATCGGCCGGACAAATCACACGCCGTCTCGATCAAATGACAGGGCGATGTAACGTATATGCTCGGGTGCGGGGTGAAGAAGAAACGCGCGTTCTTCTGGAATCGCGCGTAATGCCCCTCTGTTTGTTCTACGCTAGCAAACGTCGTTATGGACGTCAAATGTAAATAAAATGACGGACCAAAGTTCCAATATCCAAAGTGCCAAATTTCCAATTTCAGGAAGAGAAGCGTCCCAGGGGACGGAAACCGACGCGCCCGAACGGCCTGCCGCCCCAGCCGACGCCCGAGGCCCCGCCATAGCCGGAGCGGCCGGAAATCAACCGCCCGCCGGACCCCGAGGTCTCTTTCTGCCATTCAGTCGTATCCGTGGTCCCCCATTCAGGGTGGTGGATGTTCGCCAGCACGTTCCAGACGATGGTTTCCGTGAGTGAGGCTTGGCCTGGCTTAAGATCAAGGGCCTTGGCGAACGCGTTCATGACCTCCGGCTTTGTAAAGTCTGCGGGCGACAGGCCAAAACGCGATCTCGGATCAAGCTTCGTCTCGTCAAAGTTGCTTTGGCTGATGACGCCTCGGCGGTTCAAGTCTTCGAGCACAGGCGCGAGCGGATCATGGTCATACATCTGGGCACCTTTGGCGTAGTCGGGCTTCTGCCTGCCATCCACGAGCACCCAGGCGCCTGGGAGCATGGTGGCGTCCTTTGCAATGCGACCGTCGGCGATTTCCTCGTAGAACCAGCGACGTGGCTTCTTCTCCCACCCGGGGAAGTCAGCGTCCTCTGTCATGTCCATCGGAGGGAGGTAGTGGAGCTCAAAGCCCATCGCCTCCCAGTTCTTGATGCGCTCCGGGGTGATCTCATGGGGGAGGGGCTGGACGGTGATGGATTCACCGAAGAAGGCTTTGAGCGTGGCCGCTTCTTCCTCACGGAGCTTGGAGAGTTCTGGGGCCTCGATCCTGGCCTTCTCTTTGTTTGACAGACGGAACGGTTCCCATTCAGGCTCTTCAGGCCTGCGCTTCTCCTTTGCCATGATCTTGCGCATTTCTTCTTCTGCTGCACGACCAAGAAACTTGCCGATAAGCTCGGCGTCGTCTTTCAGGCGCTTCTTGGGAGGCTCGAAGGGGTTCTCGAGGGAGTGGAAGGGAGGGGGCATGGGTGACGGACCAAAGCTTGTCCTGAGCAACACCGAAGGATTCCAAAGTTCCAAAGACCAAAGGTCCAAAAATCCAATGTTAGGGAGAGAAGCGTCCCAGGGGACGGAAACCGACGCGCCCGTGCGGCCTGCCGCCACCGTCGACGCCCGAGGCTCCGCCATTGTCGGAGCCGCCGGAAACCAACCGCCCGCCGGAGCCCCGGGTCTCTTTCTGCCATTCATACGTATCCGTGGTCCCCCATTCAGGATGATGGATGTTCGCGAGCACGTTCCAGACGATGGTTTCCGTGAGTGAGGCTTGGCCTGGCTTAAGATCAAGGGCTTT